>NZ_JBSHBP010000012.1:0-102837 GCF_053612065.1 Streptomyces sp. NPDC054765
CGCCTGCCGGGGCCCGGCAGGGGGGGTCGCCGGCCGGGGCCTCCTCAGCTCACATGGCGGATTCCGCAGCTCACGTGGCGGATTCCGCGGACGTACGGCGCCGACGGGTCAGGCTTTAGCGAACCGGCAGGAGGGAGACCTTCCCGTTTGAGGAAAACGCGAGCTCCCCGGAACCAGTCGGCCGAGCCGGATGAAGAGATCATCCGGCACGGATCATAAACTTCTTCCGCTGTCACCAGAATCCGAACCGTGGCAAATGGGCAGCACAAAAAAGCGCACTCGCGGCAGCGAGGTACCCCTGGGCTTGTTGGTTGGCGCACGGGTCAGGTGCGCACTATGCAGATGGGACCTTTCCCCCGTCCCCCATCAGCCGCAAATCCCCCATTCACGATGCGACAGGGCAATCCTGTCATTTCGCAAGCCCCATGACAATGATTCACGGGACGACAAGAAATGCCGACGCCGGAAATTCGGCGCGGCGGCCCGCGGAATGCAAGGCTCCTTTTATCCGGACGGTCCGGCCGGCATCACTTGCCACCTGTGCGAGCCCCCGTCCGCCCGGCCGGAGAGGACCGCGGCGCGGCATGCGGCGGGACACATACAGGGGCCCGGGATCACGATCCCGGGCCCGCTGCGTGACTACCCGACAGGCCCTAGAGGAGCCCGAGCAGCCCGAGGCCGAGCAGCCCGTTCCTGCCTGCGCCGTAGCCGTCGCGGCCGCCTCCGTCGCGGCCGTCTCCGTCGCGGCCGTAGCCGCCGTCGCGTCCGTAACCGCCGTCACGACCGTAGCCGCCGTCACGGCCGTAGCCGCCGTCACGGCCGTAGCCATCGCGTCCGTAGCCGTCGCGGCGGCCGTCACGGCCGAAACCGTCGTAGCCGTCGTGGCCGCCGTGCCCGAAGCGGCCGTGGCCGTGGCCGTGGTGACGGCCGTGGTGACGGCCGTGGTCGCGGCCGTGGTCGCGGTCGCGGTCGCCGTGGTGACCCCTGTCGCAGTGGCGCGAGTGGCACCTGTCGCTCTGTGAAGTGCCAGGGGTCGGGGTTGCGGCGGTGGCGGCTGCCGTCGGCGCCACCAGGGCAGCCGCGGTCAGGCCGGCCACTACAAGGCCGCGAGGGATCGAACGGAGCATGTTTCCACCTTCACTCGACTCTGCAGAAAATGAATATTCTCTGCAAAAGTGACAATAAGGGGGGTTTTGTCCATCGACTTGCGACCCGCCGCAGAGTCACTGGAACGCAGCACCATGGCAACGGACCACGCCGGGACCTCCCGTTCAGCCCGGAATCCCACCGTTTTCCCCGCCGGCCTTCCCGTCCTGTGGCAGACCCTCCAGCAGACTGCCCAGGGCGCCCCCGACGAGCCTGCACACCGTGTCCGGGTCGGCGCTCGCCAGCGGCTCCTTGCCGACCACCACACGCATCAAGCCAATTCCCAGCAGCCAGGACAGCGCCAGATCGCCGCGCAGGCTCCCGGTATCGGCCTCGGAGAGCGTGGCGAGCACCGCCGCATACTCCTCCCCCAGCCCCCGCAGTGCGTCCGCGATCTCGTCGCTGCCGCCGATGGAGCGCAGGCACACCTCCAGCGAACGGTCGGCGTCCCCGGCGCCGCCGGCCAGCATGCCGCGCAGCGCGACCTCGAACAGCCGCTCGGCGGGAGTGGTGCGCAGCTGCTCCTGGCCGCCACGCGCCATCACCTCGCCGAACAGCGCTTTCTTCGAACCGAAGTAGCGGAAGAGCAGGGCCTGATTGGCCCCGGCGCGGGCCGCGATGTCGCGCACCGTCGCCCGTTCGTAGCCGCGCTCGGCGAACAGTTCCGACGCGGCATCGAGCAGCCGCAGCCGGGTGCCCTGTGCGTCCCGGCGGTATCCGCCCGCCGTGCCGTGCTGCGGGGACTCCGCCATCACCACGCTCCTCTCCGTTGGCCCGTCACGATGACGGCCACAATGCATCGTTGACCGCCCCGAGGGAGCGGCATACCTTATGTAAGCAGGTGCTTACACAAGGGAGGTCAGCATGACCACAGCCGACACAGCACCCCTCTCCTACCCCTTCAATATCCCCGAGAGCCTTGAGCTTTCCGAAGAGTACGAGCAGGCCCGCAACCGTCCGGGGCTGCTGAAGGTACGGATGGCCTACGGCGAGCCCGCCTGGCTCGTCACGCGGTATGCCGAGGCCCGGTTCGTCCTCGGCGACCAGCGCTTCAGCCGGGCCGAGGGCGCGCTGCACGACGAGCCCCGGCAGTCCGAAGGGCGCCGCAACAGCGGCATCCTGGGAATGGACCCGCCCGATCACACCCGGCTGCGGACGCTGGTGGCCAAGGCGTTCACCGTCCGTCAGGTCGAAAAGCTCCGGCCGCAGGTCAGGCAGCTGGCGCACGAGCTGCTCGACGTGCTGGAGGCGGCCGGGTCGCCCGCCGACCTGGTGGACGGCTTTGCGCTGCCCATCCCCGTCGCCGTGATCTGCCGGATGCTCGGGGTGCCGGCCGAGGACCGGCCGCGGTTCCGGGTGTGGAGCGACGCCGCGCTGTCGACGAGTTCCCTGACCGCGGCGGAATTCGACGCCAATCTTGAAGAACTCCGCTCCTATATGGGGCAGTTGATCGAGGAGCACCGGCGCGCTCCGCAGGACGATCTGATGACGGCGCTCATCGATGCCCGTGATGTCAACGACCGGCTGTCCGAGCTGGAACTCGTCGATCTGTGCGTCGGGATTCTGGTGGCCGGGCACGAGACCACCGCCACCCAGATCCCCAACTTCGTTCTTGCGCTGATGGATCACCCGGGCCAGCTCGCGCTGTTGCGTGCACAGCCGGAGCTGATCGGCCGGGCGGTGGAGGAGCTGCTGCGGTTCGTACCGCTGGGCAGTGGCGCGGGCCAGCCGCGCTATGCGACGGAGGACATCGAGGTCGGCGGCACGCTGGTGCGGGCCGGCACTCCGGTTCTGGTGGCGGTGGGCGCGGCCAACCGGGATGCGCTGCGCTTCGACGCACCGGGCACGCTGGACATCTCCCGGGCCGGGAACCAGCACCTCGGGTTCGGTCACGGCGTCCATCACTGCCTGGGGGCGCCACTGGCCCGGCTGGAGCTCCAGGAGGCGATCCTCGCCCTGATCACCCGGTTCCCGCAACTGCGGTTGGCCGGCGATGTGGTGTGGAAGAGGGAGATGCTGGTGCGCGGTCCGCGGGTCATGCCGGTGGGGTGGTGAGCGGATGACCTGGAAGGTGGAGATCGACCCGCAGCAGTGCATGGCCTCGGGATCCTGCGCCGCCATCGCGCCGGATCTGTTCGCCCTGGACGGTGACCATGCCCGTCCGCTGAAGGACCGGGTCGACGCGGACGAGCGCGCCCTGGACGCCGCCGACGTCTGCCCGGCCCTCGCCATCACCGTCCGCGACGGCGAGGAGGTCATCGGGCCCCGGCCCTAGGGTGCGGGCGGAGCTGACGGGGCGTGGCCGGGGGCCGCGCCCCGTTGTGCGTGGCACACCGGTGACCGCTGCGCGCCGTACCGCCGTCGAGCAGGGCGCGAGTCCGCTCCGTACGGGCTGCTCCACCACCGACGGGCACCATCGTTTCCGGTAGACTTACCACTCGGTAACGACTACTTCATCCAGGGGGATTTCATGCGTCGACACCTTTCCGCAGTGGCCGTGACGGCTGCCATGGCCGGCGGTCTGCTGCTCACCGCGCTGCCCGCGCAGGCCGCCACCACCGCGTCCGCCGGCCGGCAGACCGTGGCGGCCGCGGGCCCGATCAAGGTCAACATCAACGAGATGCGCCGGCAGTCCGCCGAACTGAAGGCCAAGGCCGCGCGGCTGGACCACGAGGGCGAGCACGCCGCCGCCGATCGTGCCCGCGCCCAGGCCCGCGCGCTGGACAAGAAGATCAAGCAGTACCTCGACGCCGAAGAGAACGCCTGATCCTCATCAGCGCCCTGATCCTCAGCAGTGCACCGTTGCCGCCCGCCCCGAAGCCGTCGGGGCGGGCGGCGCTGCTTTCCGGGCTCCGCGCCTCGCCGGCCCGTACCTCGTCGGCCCGCGCCTCGCCGGCCCGCGCCGCGGCAACGCGCCGTCCCCCGGCACCGGCTGACTGCGGCAGGCGGGGGCCCTCCCGTCCCGCTCGTGAAGCGGGGTGCGACGATGGGCCGGTCATGGATGCGGGGCAGGTTCTCAGGGGGCTACGCGCCGCGGTGTTCGCGGCGGTGTGTGTGCTGCTCACCGCGCTGGGGCACATGGTGATGTCGGATGCCGTGATACCCGCGTGGATGCTGCTCGTGGCCGGGGTGGGGACCGCGGCCGGTGCCTGGTGCTGCGCGGGCCGGGAACGCGGGCCGCTGCTGGTGGGGTTGCTGACCGTCGGTACCCAGACGGCCCTGCACAGCGCCTTCTCGTTCGGCCAGGCGGTCGCCGGTTCCGGTGACGGCGAGCGGTCGCTCGCGCGCGAGTGGGCACAGACCTGGCTGTGCGGCGCCCGGGGGAACTCCGGCGGACGTGACAGTGCGCAGTTGCTGGAGTTGATGCATCAGCAGATGGCGGCCATGCCCTCGATGGATCAGGTACGTCCCCTGCACGGCGCGGTCGGCATGGGGCACATGGGTGGCATGGGGCACATGGGCGGCATGGCCGCGGATCGGATGCCCGGGATGCACGGCAGTGCAACCGGCATGCTGGCGGCCCACCTGCTGGTCGCGGTGCTCAGCGCCGGGTGGCTGTGGGGCGGCGAGCGGGCGGCGTTCCGGCTCGTACGGACCGTGTCGGCCCGGCTGTTCGCGCCGTTGGTGCTGGTCCTTCGGGTCCTGTTGCCCGACCCGCGGCCCGCCGTGCGCGCCGTCCGTCGAGAACCGCGGTGTGCGGTGCGGCTGTTGCTGGCGCACACGAGGTCGTTGCGGGGTCCGCCGCATGAACCGGCTGTCGGCTGACAGCACGGTCGGTTCCTGAGCCGCGACGGACCCAGGACGGGCACGGAGCCCGCCTGCCGCCGTCCCGGCTGCGACGTCACCGGTCCCGCCGCGCGCGGTGACCGGATCATGCGAAGGACTCCAGATGATGATTGCTGTCCGGATGCCGGTGGCACTGCTGCCCGCGTCCGTTCCCGGCGCACCGGCCGACGCGGGCGGGCGCCCGCCCGCCGCCGCGTCACCCCCGTCGGACGCCTCAACCGGCCCGTTTGCCGCCGCCGTCCACCGTCTCGGGAGATACCGTCCCCGGCCCTGCGGAGGCCGGCCGCAGCCGGGCGAGCAGCGCCTCGGCGGCCGCCGGGTCGTCTCCGGGATGCGCGGTGACGCGGGCGAGGCCGGCCGTCAGGGCCTGTGCCTGCGCGTCCCACCGTCGGCAGTCCCGGCAGCCGGCGAGGTGGTCGTCGAGCCGGCGGGGGGTGAGCCCGGGGGGCAACTCCTCGCCGTCGAGGCGGGCGGAGAGGGCCGTACGGATGCGCGAGCAGAGCATGCGCCCATCCTCCCCGACGCGTGGGCAGGCGCCGAGGGGCGGTCGCGGTATGCGCGATGACGAGGCGGTGACGGGCTGGGCGCTGGCCGCCCGTACCGGTGACGAGCGGGCCGTCGAGCAGTTCGTCCGGGCCACCCAGCTCGATGTGCGGCGCTATGTGACGCACCTCAGCGGTGACCCGCAGGCGGCCGACGACCTGGTGCAGGACACCTATGTCCGGGCGCTGCGCAGTCTGCCGCGGTTCGAGGGCCGGTCATCGGCGCGGACCTGGCTGCTGACCATCGCCCGGCGGGTCGTGGCGGACCGTATCCGGTCCCATGCGGTGCGGCCCCGGCTGGCCGCGACGGATGACTGGCAGTCGGCTGCGGAGCGGGTGCAGCCGCGGGGTGTGCCGGGGTTCGACGAGGGCGTCGCGCTGGCCGAACTGCTGGCGGGGCTGGCGCCGCAGCGGCGGGAGGCGTTCGTGCTCACGCAGTTGCTCGGGCTTCCGTACGCGGCGGCGGCCGGGGTGATGGGCTGTCCCGTGGGGACCGTGCGGTCCCGGGTGGCGCGTGCCCGGGAGACGCTGGTCGCCTCGCTGACGGAAGCGGAGCGTTGCGAACCGGCCGACGGGCCGAGCGCCTTCGCGGGTGCGGTGGCCTGACGGAGGCGCACGCGGGAGAGCGACGGGGCTCATGGACGCGGCGAAGGCCGGTCCGTGAGCCCCGTGGCGTGTTCGGCCCGGCACGTCACCGGCCGGGCTGCACCGCTCGGGCCCGTACGGTCAGTGGCGGGCTGTGGCGGAAGTGCAGCGTGAAGGTGAGCCGGTCGCCGGGCACAAGCCGTGGCGGTGGGCTGACCATGACGTCCAGGGTGGTCGGCGTCATGGTCAGCGCGCCGCCGGCCGGGACGGTGGCGGCCCGGACCATCGCCATGCTCAGGGCGTTGTGCCCGATGTCGACGGTGCGGCCGAGCATCGCACGGTGGCCGGCGGGGCCGGTGACGCCCGTCAGCACGTCATCGGCGCCGCCGGTGTTGCGGAGGGTGAAGAACGCGGCGGTGGCCTCGGATCCCGAGGGGATCAGCACCCGTCCTTCGGGAGCGCTCAGCTTTGCCGGCCCGCCCGCGTGGCCGGTAACGGTCCATGCGGTGAGCGTGCCGAGGGTCGCCAGGCAGGTGAGCAGCGGTACGGCGACGGACGGGACGGGCAGCCGTTTCATGAGGTCTCCCCACCGGCCGGAGTCCGGCTGTGGTTGATGCGGCGGACGGGCCTGCCGGCCGTGCCCGGCCGCCAGGCGCGCAGCCGGAGGCTGTTGCCGACGACGAGCAGGGAGCTGGCGGACATGGCGGCGGCCGCGGGCATCGGGCTGAGCAGGCCGACGGCGGCAAGCGGGACAGTGACGAGGTTGTAGCCGAAGGCCCAGACGAGATTGCTGCGGATGGTGCCCAGGGTGCGCCGGGCCAGGCGTACCGCGTCGGCGATGGCCTGGAGGTCTTCGCGGACGAGGGTGACATCGGCGGCGCCGATCGCGGCGTCGGTGCCGCTGCCCATGGCGATCCCGAGATCGGCGAGCGCGAGGGCCGCCGCGTCGTTGACGCCGTCGCCGACGACGGCGACGCGGCCGCCCTGCTGCTTCAGGGTGGTGACGAGGGCGGCCTTGTCCTCGGGGCGGGCCCCGGCGTGGATCTCGGTGATGGCGAGATGGCCGGCCACCGCGCGGGCGGTGGCCTCGCGGTCGCCGGTGGCCAGGACCGGCCGCAGCCCCAGCCGGCGCAGATGGTCCACGGCGCGGTAGCTGTCGGGGCGGAGTGCGTCGCCGACCGCGATGACGGCCTGCGGGGTGCCGTCGACGGTGACCAGGACGGCGGTGTGCCCGGCCGTCTCCGCGGTGTGCACCGCGTCCGGCAGCGGGGCCGGCAGGGCGGTGGGGTCGCCGGGCCCGGTGACCTCCACCCGGTGCCGGTCCGCCGTGCCGCGTACGCCGTACCCGGGGGTGGCGCCGAAGTCCGCCACGGGCGGCAGCGGTTGGTCCGGCAGCCGTTCGCCGGCGTAGGCGCCGATCGCGCGGGCCAGCGGATGCTCGGAGCCCTGCTCGACGATGGCGGCCAGCCGTAGTGCCCGCTCGGCGTCGAGGCCGCCGGTGCGTGCGGTGAGTGCGATGACGCCCATCCGGCCCGTGGTGAGGGTGCCGGTCTTGTCGAGGACGACCGTGTCGATGCGGCGCAGCCGCTCCAGCGCCTCCGGCCCGCGGACCAGGATGCCGAGCTGGGCGCCCCGGCCGGTGGCGGCCAGCAGCGCGGTCGGCGTGGCCAGCCCCAGCGCGCAGGGACAGGCGACGACGAGGACGGCCACCGCGGCGGTGACCGCGGCCTGCGGGTCGGCCCCGGCACCGAGCCAGAAGCCCAGGACGGTGACCGAGACGGTCAGTACGGCGGGGACGAACACGGCCGCCACCGCGTCGGCCAGCCGCTGCACCCTGGTCTTGCCGGTCTGGGCTTCCTCGACGAGCCGGGTGATCCGGGCGAGCTGGGTGTCGGCGCCCACCGCGTCGGCCCGTATCTCCAGCAGGCCACCGGAGTTGACCGCGCCGCCGACCGCCGCCGAGCCCGGACCGACCTCGACGGGGCGGCTCTCGCCGCTGATCAGGGACAGGTCCAGGGCGGAGCGGCCCTCGACGACCGTGCCGTCGGTGGCGACCCGTTCCCCGGGGCGGACCAGGAAACGGTCACCGACCCGCAGCCGGTCCACCGGGATGCGCCTCCCCCGCTCCGGGCCGTGTTCGAGAACGGGGGCTCCCATGGCCGGGTGGATTCCCGTGCCGTCGGCCGGGAGTATCTCGACGTCCTTGGCGGCGAGTTCGGCCAGCGCGCGCAGCGCGGCCCCGGTGCCGCGCCGGGCCCTGGCCTCCATCCGCCGCCCGGCCAGCACGAACAGCGGTACGCCGACGGCGGCTTCGAGGTAGAGGTGCGCGGTCCCGTCGCCGGCGGCCGGCAGCAGGCTGAACGGCATCGTCATCCCCGGTGCCCCGGCCCCGCCGAGGAACAGCGCATAGGCGGACCAGGTGAAGGAGGCGGCAACGCCGAGCGAGACCAGGGTGTCCATGGTCGCGGCGCCGTGCCGCAGACCGCGCAGCGCCCGGATGTGGAAGGGGGCGGCGCCCCACACGGCGACGGGCGCGGCGAGCACGAAGCACAGCCACTGCCAGTCGCGGAACTGCCAGCCGGGCACCATCGACAGGACCAGGACGGGCAGTGCGAGCAGGGCGGTGACCAGCAGCCGGTGCCGCTCGGCGCGGGCGCCGTCGTCCCGGTCGTCCGGGCGGGCGGCGGGCGACGGCCCTTCCGTGTCCGGCGCCGGGGCGGGCCCGGGGAGTTGTGCGGTGAATCCGGCCGCCTCGACGGTGGTGACGAGATCGGTGACGGACACCGCCGCGGGGTGGCTGACCGTTGCCCGGCCGGTGGCCAGGTTCACCGTGGCGGCGACGCCGTCCAGCCGGCCGAGCTTCTTCTCGACCCGGCCCACGCAGGCGGCGCAGGTCATTCCGCCGATCGTGAGGGTGGTGGTGCGGGGCGGGGCCGCGTCGGTGTGGTGCGGCGACGGGGATCCGGGCCGGGGCCGTGTCGTCATCGGGGTGCTCCCGGCGTCACCGGGCGGGGTGCCGCGGCGTCCATGCCGTGCATCCCTCCCATGTCCCCGTCGTCGTCGGGCGTGCCGCCTCCCGTGCGGGTGCCGCCGGCCGGGTGCAGATCCGGGGCCACCGGACCGGCGGCGGCGCCGGCCGCGTAGGACAGCGTGCCGAGCAGAGCGAGCAGCAGGAGGAAGGCGAGGACCGGAGGGGCGGGCAACAGCCGCTGGACGGCCTGGCGGGCAGAGGGCCGAGCACGATCGGCAAAAGAGCGGGACATCGCGTCATCGTGGCAGGTGAAGGCGGTGCCGAGCGGGCAATCGGGGGCTCGGCGGAGGGTGAGGATTGTCCCGTTCCGGCGCCGGAACTCACCGGTCTCCGGGCCCGACTACCTGGGTTTGGGCGGCGTCCTTTCCGCTTTTCCGGACTAAGGAGTCGAACTGGCCTGGTCGCTGCCGTTCACCGTCCGCGGTTGGTCTTGGCCTGCCTCGGATAAACAGGGCCTCGGGCAGCCAGAGGAACTATTCGATTGCGGACGTAGCCGATGGCTTGGCACGGTTCAGGGCATCATGCGCATCTGAATCCTGATCTGAGGAGGCACCCTCGTGGCTGCCATTCCGGAACGTCGTTTGGCTCTCCTCGGAGGCGGCTTCTCCACCGACGACGACGGTCTGCTGGATGACTGGGTGCTCGATCAGGTGCCCGTTCCTCGCCCCAAGGTGTGCTTCATTCCGACAGCCAGTGGCGACGCGCCCGCCTACATCACGCAGTTCTTCGGGGCCTACCAGTCACGTTCCTGCGAGCCCAGCGTCTTGCATCTCTTTCGGCGGGAGCTCAATGACGACGCCCTGCGCACGTTCCTGCTCTCTCAAGATGTCGTCTATGTAGGTGGGGGCAACACCGCGAACATGCTGGCGGTCTGGCGCGCGCACGGCGTGGACCGGCTACTTCGCGAGGCCTTCGACCGCGGCACCTTGCTGTGCGGCATCAGTGCTGGTGCCAACTGCTGGGCCGAGGGCTCGCATACCGACTCTTTCGGACCGCTGACCCACCTCTCGGACGGGCTGGGCCTGCTGTCCGGCTCGGTCTGCCCGCACTACGACAGTGAGCCCGGCCGGCGGTCGTCCTATCAGGCAGCCGTGGCAAACCGCGCGCTTCCGGCCGGCTGGGCAGTCGAGGATGGCGTCGGCGCCCTCTTCACGGGCGGTCTGCTGACGGACTCCGTGACGCGCACGCCTCAGGCCCGTTTGTATCGGGTAGAGCCCGGCGAGGATGGCGGAGTGAAGGAGCAGGCCATGCAATGTCGCCTGCTTGTCGCACCACAGCAGCCCACTTCACCCGCATGAAGTGGTGAGAGAGCGGCCCCGCCTGGTGCGGGGCCGACGGCCGCGTTGGTGCGGAGGGAATCAGCCTTGAGGCTCGTGTTCCGGTAGTCCCGGCGCAGGTGACGGTGCGTGGTCGGTGAAGACGGGCATGCCGAGGTCGACCAGCTGTGGCCGACCGTCGGCCCGGCTCCGGCTGAGGCTGTTGAGCTTGGCGGTGGCGGCGTCGAGGCTGACCTGGAGTCCTTCGACCTCGCCAAGCCAGCCGTTGCCACGTGCTTCGCGGATGCGCTCGCTGAGGTTGTGGTGATCTCGATGAGCCGGCCGCGCTGGCGTGGGTCGATCTGGAGGACGGGGCAGCGGATGCAGGCGTGTTCGTGCTTGCACGGGGTTCCGTAGGGGCGGCCGCAGGTGCCCAAGGAGACCTTGCGCAGCTCGAAGCGCTGCTGGAAGTCGCGCCACTCCTGCTCGGTGGGCTCCCGGTACTCCTCGGCGGGCCGCTCGGCCCGGCGGCGGTCGAGGAAGCCGCGGTAGGTCCGGATCAGGTCGTCCTGGAAGACGGCTAATGGTGGGCTCGGGTATTGGAACTGTCTGCATGCCCCCGGTCCGGGGCCCATGTGCCGCCCGGACCGCGGTGTGAGTCGCTGTGGGTGGACGTGCCGGGAATCGGTCAGACCTGTTCGAAGTGGAACGCCTTGATGAAGCAGTCGCGGGGCTGGGCGACGGCGAAGAGGATGCACTCCACGAGTGACTGCGCGGTGAGGGCGCCCTTGCCTTCGCGCGGTGTGGTCTCCCACTGCTCGGAGAGCGGGTCAGGGTTGTCGAAGTCGGGCGGGTAGAGGGAAATCACCCGGACCCCCTGGGGCCGCAGCCGCTTGGAGAGGATCTCGGCGAACCCTGCCTGGGCGCTCTTGGCCGCATAGAAGGCGTCGTGCGCGTCCGAGCGGTGATGACCGGCTGTTCCGCAGGCGGAGACCATGTTCACCACATCCGGCTTATCCGAGTTGAGGAGGAGGGGGAGGAAGTTCTTCACGGTCAGGACGGTGCCGGTGACGCCGGAGGCGATGGTGTCGACTACGTCGGCGTCGGAGGCGGATTGGAGGTCTGGTCCTTCGAGGTAGCGGGAGCCGTTGTTGATCAGCACGTCAATGCGGTCGGTGTGCCGGGCGACGCCGGCAGCGAAGTCGCGGATCGAGGCCGGGTCCGTCAGGTCGCAGGCGAAGGCGTGGACCTGCTGGTGCCCTCGGCCGCGAATCTCGTCGCGGACACGTTCAGCGGCGGCGAGAGTGCGCGCGGAGAGGAGGACCTCGGCGCCGAGGTCCGCGAGGCGGATGGCTAAAGTGCGTCCGAAATCGCGGCCGCCGGCGGTAATGACCACGCGGTGATCGTCGAATCTCATGTCGGTACTCCTGGCTCGTAGATCGAAGGTTGTGGTGAAGTGCGGCGACTGACCTCGGCTGCGTAGGCGGCCCAGTCTCCAGCGGCGGCTCGCTGCCATTTGACGGCGACGGTGATGTCGATGCCGAGGGTGCGGGCGAGGACCGCGGCGGGCAGTTCGGTGGCGAGCTGGAACAGCGCGGTCGAGCGGGCTTCCGCCAGCCGGATGCCGAGTTTGCGGAGCCGTTCGCCCATGCCCCAGGCACTGATCGGACGGCCGGGCTGACCGCCGGGGAAGAGCCAGGGCGACTCTGTCCGGCCAAGGACGGCATGGCTGCGGCGAACCGCGACCTGGTGGAGGGCCAGTTCAGCGACGGGTGCGGGAAACACGACCGGGACGGCGCCAAGGCGGATGCGGACCGCTCCGTCAGTCTCCTCGATGTGGTCGACGGTGAGGCGGGAGATCGCGGCGGGCCACTGGGCATAGAGAAGCAACAGCAGGCCGGCGAGGCGGTCTTCGGGCTTGACTGTGTCGTCGTGCAGCAGGCGGCGGGCGGTGTCCCAGCGGGCCTCGTCGTCCATCGCCTGGGAGGGGCCATTCCATCTGACGGCTGGGAAGCTGAGGTCTCGGGCGATCTTCTGGGCCAGGGCCCAGCGCACGAAGTGGCCTGCCTCCCTGCGGTGGCGGACACCGTCGCTGGTCATCCAGCGTTCAAGGTCGGCCTGACGGCAGGTGGCAAGGATCAGGTTCTGCTCCTCGAGCCAGTCCAGGAGAGGGACTGCCGCCCGCAGATGTTGCCGGGTGCCCGTGAGCTGGTAGTGCGTAATCTCCTTGCCGCGGCTGCGTCGGCGAAGCCGGCGCAGGAGGTGCCAAGTCGCGTACCGGTGAAGGATTTTCCGTCCCTCGGCCGTCGCATGGGAGGCGACGAGGTCCTTCACGTCCCGTTCGAGACGGACCATCTGCTCGTCCCGCCGGGGCAGGACTTCGGTGGCGACGAGAACGCTGCGGATGTGCTCGACGACCTTGCCTTCAGGGAGTTCGTCCAGGGCCTCGTGGGTGAGGGGGCGGCGGCCAGAGCCGAGGTCGGACAGGACCGTGGAGACGATGCCCTTGGAGAGCCACCGCATCGCGGTGGCGGCCCGTTCAGTGTCGGCCAAGGCGTCGCGGAGGGGCTGCAGCTTCGGGGATATGGAGCCGGTGTCACCGGCGAGGAGCTCGTAGAGCCGCTGCTTGAGGGTGCAGCGAGGGCACGGTCCTGGAGCATGCAGCCGTTCGGCTTGTCCGCAGGTAGGACAGGGGCACCAGAGCTCGGCGTCCGGTGTGGTGCAAGGGCCGCAGACGGGGGCGTCGGCAGTGCCGGAGTGGATGCCGCGGAGTCGTCCGCAGACGGTGCAGTGAGCTTGGCGCCGGTCGCAGCCACCGCAGCGGGGCAGGCTGGTGAGCTTCGAGAGCGTGCAGGGTGCGGTGTGGCCGCAGATCGAGCAGAGCAGTACGGGCAGGGGACGGCAGTTCGGGCAGATCGGCCCGTCGGCGGTGCGGGAGTTGACCAGGCGCGACTTGCCGCAGACGATGCAGGTCTCCAGGTTGGCCGGATCGGTGATCAGGCAGTTCGGACACAGCGGTCGCCCCTGGTCGTCTCGGGTGACCGGCTCACGCCGAGCGCCGCAGCGTACGCATTCTTCGATGCGGGACTTGGCAATACAGTTGCGGCAGACTGGCTGCCCGTCGAGCGGCTTGTCGATGCGGACCACCCGCTGGCAGCGAGGGCAGGCGGGCAGGACGATCCCGGCGACACCGGCCTCGTGAAGCAGGTCGACGAACTTCAAGATGGCGCGATGCGGCGCCAGATAGCCCTCCCCGGTCAGCAGACGAGGGTTCTCCTCCAGGGCCCAGACCACTCGCCGGCGATAGTGGGGACGGTGCGGTGCCGTCCGCCGGAGGGCCTCGGCGACCACGTCACGGTCGGCGCCCGGAGCAATCGTGGCGATCAGCTCGTGGACGACCGTGACGGGGTCACGGTCGTCGATGTCGGGACACATCGAACAGCGCGGCAGGCCCTTGCGGTCCCGGAAGCCGACGCGTCGGACGTTTCCGCAGGCGGTGCACTCGGCGGTCTCCTGCCCGCAGACTCCGCAGTACCAGTCCTGGCCCTTGCGTTGGAGGGTTCGCAGCTTCTTGCCGCACTCGGCGCAGACCGGCGGTGCGATCGCCGAGGCGCCGACCTTGCGGGGCTCGATGAGCAGATCGCCGATGTCCCGGGGCGCTGGGGACCGGCCGTCGGTCAGGTCCGTGAGCCGTATCGCCAGGGCCTTGGCCAGGCTCCGTGACTTGGCGCGGCCGCCCGCGACCGCGGTGACCACGGCCAGGTCGTCTCGGCGTCGAGTTGCTTCTCGACGTAGGCGACGAGGTCCGTGATCAAGCCGACCGGGTCTGTGACGGCGCGGTCGAGCTGGTCAGCCGTGGTCATGACCGGTCAACACCCCTGATCCGTGCACGCTTTGGCCGCAGTCCGCCGAGTCCCTCCGCATCGGGCGCCGAGCCGCCGCCGGCTGCCTTCCTCGGCTTCTTCACGGTCCCGGCCGCCGCGATGGGCTCGATGAGGTCGTCCATGGTGCAGTCGAGGATGTCGAGCAGGGCCATGAGGATCTTCAGGCTCAGTCGCTCCGGTCGCTCGACAACGAGCCGGTAGACCTGGCTGGAGGACAGGGTAATGCCGCGTTCGGCGAGCGGAGGGAGAAGATCGGTGGTGGAGAACATCCCGCGGTCGGCCATGACTTTGCGCAGGTGCCAGTGGTAGTCGAGCTTGGCGACCATCATCGGGTTCCTCCCTCTCGTCGGCCCGCGAGTCCCGGGCCCGATTCCTCCGGGCCGACTTCCGCCGGGGACCCGTCTTCCGGACGGCGCACCAAGGCGCTCAGTGGTCCGGCTCGAAGATGTACGGCCGGGTGAAGGTGACCACCTCGAAGCCGCGCTTGCGCAGGATTGGTTCGGAGGTGGGCAGCGCATCGGTGACCAGCAGCCCGCAGCCGCGTTCCCTGGCCTGCCGCAGCCGGGAGCCGACCACTGCGGTGAAGAAGCCCTGCCGACGGTGGGTCGTCTTGGTCCGGGCGCCTGCCAGCTCGGCGAACGGGCTGCCAGCCTGGAAGTAGACCCGTCCGCAGGAGACTGGCTCGCCCTGGGCATAGGCGATGTGCACGCTCATCGCGTCAGGCTGCTCGTCGAGCAGCCGAGCCAGCTGCCGATGCTCCTCGTCCGCGTTACGCCGACCGATCTGGCGGGAGATCTCGGCGTAATCGTCGAGCTCGGCACCATCGGTCACCTGCCGCATCTCGTAGCCCGAGGTGTCGAACAGGGCCGATGATGCCTCGGCGACCGGGAGCATCAGCACCTGTTCCTCCTCGTCGGGCTCGAAGCCCGCTGCTTCGAGCGCGGCAGCCAGGCCCTGCTGCCTGTCATGACCGTAGACTTTCCACTCCAGGGTGTAGCCGCCGGACCGGGCGAGCTCCCGCTCTCCGCGGACCAGTTCCACGACCTCGCCGTCCGCCAGGTCGGCGAAGACGATCCGGCACTCCGAGCCATCCGCCGAGTACTCGCGCACCAGGTCGGCGTGGCCGGCGGCGACACCGCTCGCGCGCCGCAGCGCGTCGAGTTCCGCCAGAACCTCAGCTTTGACTGCCTCGTTCATGTCGGTCCTTCCTCGTCAGACGCCGGCGAACGCCGGGGCCAGGGCCTTGCTCAGGGCGGTGTTCATGAAGTCGTCGCTGACGTGCGTGTAGATGGCCAGGGAGCTGTCGCACTCGTGGCCGACCTGCTGCTGCATTATCTTGAGTTCGCTCGCCCGATAGGCTGTTGACCTGGGTGTTCGCGTCGTGGTGGTTGTCCGTGACGTAGCGGGTGAGGGCACTGGGTGCTCTTTCAGTGCGGGCCGATCGATATCGATCTGGGATGGGAGCAGTTCCTTTCGAGGGACCACTGACCTTGTATACGAATGATCGCGGACCGCGCGAGCGCGGGTCGCTGTCCGGGGATGCTTCTACTCGCAGTAGTGATTCAGGACGTCCGGCAGGTGCCGCGCCCATCTGTCGTACGTCACGTCGTCGGGCGCGGTCAGTGTGCAGTCGTACGGAACGTCGTCGGTGACCTCGATGAATAGCGTGCATTGCAGGCTGGCGTCCGTGAGGGCGTGGCCGATGCTCGCGATGTCGTTCCAGGGGAAGTCAATGCTGATGCCGTTGGGTCCGAACAGCCTGATCTCGACCCCGTGGGCATCGATGACCATGGCACGCTCGTCGTCCTCTGCCTGGAAGAACTCGGCCTCCCCGGAGGGGAGTACCCCGGCCACTCCACGGCCGTCCTCGGTGGGTGGCATCACGAGGGTGGGCGGTGGCACCAGGAGCGTGGGCGGGTGCGAGGCGTCCACAACCCCGGTGAACGCGTCTAGCAGTTGCTCCGTGGTGGGCCGCCGTGCTGGGTCCTTCTCCAGGCAGGCCCCGACAATCCCGCATATACCCTCCGGGACCCGTGAGAGGTCCGCTTCCGCGTGCACCGACCGGTACATCAGCATCATCGGTGTGCCCTCGCCGAAGGCGCTGCCACCCGCCGCCGCCACGAGAACGGCGCCAAGGGCGAACACATCGGCGGCACTGGTCACTTCCTGGCCCTCCGCCTGCTCGGGCGCAAGATAGCCGGGGGTGCCGAAGGCCTGGCCCGGCATCGTCAGCCGGGTGGACTCGACGGCTCGGGCAATGCCAAAGTCCACGACCCTTGGACCGTCCGGCGCCATGATGATGTTGCCCGGCTTCAGATCGCGATGCACAAGCCCGCATCCGTGCACCGCCTGGAGCGCCTCCGCCAGCGCCGCGCCGAGTTGCCTCAACTCCTCCTCGGCCATGGGCCCTTCGGCGGTGATTAAGTGGGCGAGCGTCGGGCCCGGCACATACACCGTGGCCAGCCAGGGCGGATCTCCCTCCGGATCGGCGTCCACCACCTGCGCCGTGTGGAAGCCGCCGACCGCGCGCGCCGCGTCTACCTCAACCCGGAACCTGGCCCGGAAGGCCGCGTCCGCGGCCAGCTCCGCTCTGGGTACCTTCACCGCCAGCAGACGCCCGCCGCGCGACCGGGCCAGGTAGACCGTGCCCATCCCGCCCGCGCCGAGTTCCCGCACCACGGCGTACGATCCGATCCGTTCCAACTGATTCTCCCCCGAAGGCCCTTCACGTCATCTTGTATCTACCGTGTCCCGTCCGTACCGGCCCTCGGGGGGCTCTCGCCTCGGGACTGGCTGCGCACATGAAACATTTACCCAGCCCCACCACGTCAATGAGGTGAAGACGATGCGTGCGGGTTACTCTCACCTGGGATTATCCGCTCCTGCTCGTGGGGCTTGGTACGAGTTGTCGCGGCGCGTTGTTCGCCGAGTGCACGGGCGAGTTGCTCGCGAAGTTGCTGGTTCTCCTTGGCGAGCCTACTGATGCGGGCATTGGCGGCTTCGAGCCGCCGCAGCAATGAAGCGTCGGAAGTGCGCTGACGTGCCGGAACCGGCGATCTGGGCTCCCGACGGTGTGCTGCCCGCAGTCGCTCGATATCCGCCCGCAGGTCCGGCTGGGCATAGAGCCACGACCGGGACACTCCGGCTCGCTTCGCAACGGTCTCGAAAGTGAGCGGCTCGCCCGCGGCATCGAGGGTGCGGAGGGCTTGGACAGCCTTGGCGCGGGTGTACTCGCTGCGGCGGCGGGCGGCGTCGACGATGTGCCGGCTGTTGTCAGCTCGCATCGGCGGTCGCCTCCGACTGTCCGGGGTCGGACTCCAGACCGGTGATGATCTTCTCCAGGTTGCCGAGGACTTGGCGGTTCATCTCGACCACGCGTGCTTGGCCACGGGCCTCGGCGGCGGAGACGATCTGCAGCAGTTGCTGCCGTTGCTCACGGTGCTGCGGCAGGAACTCGGGGGTCGTTACGAACATCGGGCATGTCAAGCAAGCGTTGGCATGCGGACAGGTCTTCTGTACTGGCAGACCGCAGTAGCCGTTGGGCAGGGCCTGGGTCACACGGCCGAGCCGCTGCTTGGCCCATGTGGCCTCGGCCAGAGGGCCTTGGGGGTCGACGGTGACGCTTTCGCCCTGGATGTTGACCTTGCGGGCCTTCTCCCAGTGCCGGCGGACCGTGGTGTCGTGCAGCCGGGCATAGTGGGCTGTCATCTCGCCGGAAGAGTGATCGAGAAGGACGCGTACAACTTCCTGCGGGACGTCTCGGTTGATCAGTCTGGTTCCAAAAGTGTGGCGCCATTGATGGGGCGTCAGATGGACGGCCCGGCCGTGTTCGTCGCGGACGTCGCACCGCTCCAGCCAGAGGTCGAGCTGCCCGCGGTAGGAGTGCGTGGTCAGTGGCCGGGTGCCGTCGGGGTTCATCCGGGGTGCCGGGAACAGCCACCGGCTGCCACTGGGCCAGCGGTCCAGAACGCGCTGCTGCTGCGTGGTGATCTCGTTCTCGACTTCCTCGTCGATCGGGACCAGGGCTTCGCGTTTCATCTTCCGGTTGAGGTAGCGCACGTAGGCGGCGCCGTCGGCGTCCCGGATGATGCAGTCGAAGGCCAGGTTGCAGGCGTCGCCGACGCGCAGTCCGCAGCGCATGAGGATCAAGGTCAGCACGCGGCCGTCGGGGTTGTGCCATCGGTCGAGGTTGGCGGGCTGCTCGACCTGGGCCATCACGTGCTCGGCCAGCGCCCGGGGTAGTCGCTTGTCGGGGCGGGGGAAGTCGTCGGGGTAGAAGGTCGCGTTCGCCGGTAGGCTCTGGTCCCAGCCGTGGCGGCGCACGGCGTTGAAGAACGCGTTGAGCGAGCCGATGTCCCGGCTGCGGGAATGGGTAGAGCGCGGGTCCAGGGCCAGGTCGGCGAGGTAGCGTTCCAGTACGGTCCGGTCCACGCGGGCGAGCTTGTCGGCGGCGACGCGGGGATCGGCCAGGAAGCCGGAGAAGCGGTTGAGGGCAAGGATGTCGACGACGGCCTGGTTGATGCTGCGGCCGATGCTCAGCCGCCAGCGCACGAATCGCTTGGCCGGCTCGCGCAGCCACGGCTGGGTGATGCGGTCGAACCGCAGCCGGGCCCGGGTGCCCTCGATGCCGAGCCGGCGCAGTTCCCATACGTCGCGCGGGAATTCGCTCTCCCAGCCGTTGCCGTGGACGAGGTCTTCCAGATGCGTGTACGCATAGCGCAGGAAGGCCAGTTGCCCGTTCTGGCTGTGGCTGGCACCTCGCATCGCCGCGTAGTACTCGCTCCACCGCTCCATCGGCCACTCCAGCAACGACGCGGTGCCGCTGGCGGCGGCCAGTCGGATCACCGGGGCGACGGCCGAGCTGTGGGTGTTGACCTGCCGGTCGTCGTGACGGCACTGGAGTGCGTACTGCAGCTCCAGTCGCAGCTGCCGCTGGCCGTCCAGCGGTCGGAAGTCGAACCGGTCGTCGCCCGCTGCCTCGCAGCGGCGTACGAACTCCTCGATCTCGGGGCGGCCGACGGCCTGCCAGCGGGAGTTGTGGTTATGGCAGAACGGCGACTTCCCCTGAGCCCACAGGGTGCAGAACGACAGCCGGCAGACCCGGCGGCCGTCGTCTTCGACCACCGGGAGACCCGCGGTCCAGATCTTCTTGTCGGGTTTGCCCGCTCGCTCCCAGAAGCCGTTGTGGCTCACGCATAGGCCCTGACGGGCCGCTCCGAAGCGGCATCCGGCGATGGCGCAGGCGGTCAACTCGGACCGCCCGACCGGATCGGCTCCGGGATCGGCGATGAACGCTTCAACGTCCGGTTTCCCGCGGCGTTGCCAGCGGTAGTAGTGGCCGCGGCAGAGCTGGCGGGTGCGGGGCTGGCGCGGGCAGCCGGGAACCCGGCAGGCACCCAGACCGAAGATCAGTTCCCCGGGCTCGGGGATGAACACCTCCACCCGGAACTCCGGCCGGACGGCAGCCATCAACTTGCCCAGCAGCCCGGCGCCGGGAGACGGAACGGCGGAAGTCTCCTGGCTCACCAGCGCACCTCCCGGCCGGTCAGGAATCCTGCGGCCTCCAGAGCACGGCGAGCGTCCTCCACCGACAGGTGGCCGTAGATGTCGTGCGTGGTGGCGATCGAGGAATGTCCCAGCAAAGTGCTGACCACTTCGATCGGCACCCCCTGCCGCAGGAGCAAGGTCGCTCGGGTATGCCGGAGCCAGTGGGGGTCGAAGTCGATGCCGGTGTCGCGGCGCAGTCGCAGGACGAGATCGTAGACGGACGCGTAGGCCAGCGGGCGCCCGTAGGAGCCGCCCCACAGATTGACGAACATGTAGTCGCTGTCGAGGTCACCGTACTCACCGTGGAGGTAGTCGGCGTAGAGCCGTACGATCTCGGGGCCGACGGGAACGGTGCGGGGCGATGCGGACTTGGCCCTCGCCCGGTTGTCGTTGACGCGCGGCATGACGGTCAACTCGCCTTCTGCCGCAGCCAGATCCTCGTGCCGCAGGCCCAGAGCTTCGCCGATCCGGACCCCGGTCTCCCACAGCAGTGCGAACAGGAACCGGTCCCGCAGCCGGGTGCAGGCGTCCAGGATCGCCTGGACCTGGGCGGCCGTCAGGATCGTCGGATGCGTGCGAGGCGTCTTCAGCTTGATCGTGCGACGCCGCTCCGGCTGGTCGCCGGCCAGGTGGTAGAGGAATGGCTTCCAGCCCGTGCGGCGGGCGCGGACCGGCTGCAGCTCGGTGACAAGGTCGCCGAGGTCCACTCCGTGACGTGCGTGGAAGACGTACAGACCGCTGACGGCGGAGAGCTTGCGGTTGACCGTGGTGACCCCGCAGTGATGCTCCGCCGAGGGCAGCAACGTCACACCGCCATGCCGTCCCGCAGGCGGCAGCCGGAGCCAGGCAACGAACTCGCCCAAGTCCTCCAGCCGGACCTCACGCCAGTCCAGACCGCGTCGGTCGAGGAAGACGAACCAGTCCTTCAGATCATGGGCGTATGCCTTGATCGTGTTCGGCGACCGCTCGATGTCGGTCAGGTAGGCGAGGTAACGCTCGATCGGCTCGACTATCCCGCCTTCATTGCCGAGGACCGTCCATGACTCAAGCGACGAGTCGGGCATCAGCACCCGTTGCACCAGCATCAAACCTCCCGGAGAACTGCCTGGTGGACGGCGGTAGATAACCACCTCCACCACACAGATCGCCGCCCGCCCCAGGCTCGTGCTGCACGTCATGGACACACTGCTGAGGACTCAAGAGAAGCTGGATGAAGCGCCGGTCCACCCCGTCCTCGGTCAGATGCGTGACGTATGAGTGGCTTGTGTCCGCAGAGGCCGTGTGCGGTGAGCTCGTGTCGCCATTGAGCAGGTCCGCTGCCGGGACTACTTTCGCGATGACGGGAACGACACGTGTTGCATTCCGACCTTGTTGATGTGGTGTAGATCACTCGATGGGGGTGGGGGGAGTTGGGCGGGGGCACCGTCTGCGGAGCTCCCGCCCCATGCTCGATCAGCTCCAGGTCATGTTGATTTCACGCTCGAAATTGATGTATCCAGCGCGCCGGAAGGCGTTCGCCATCGGGATGTTGCCGAGGTCTGTGGACGCACGGATGCGGGGGACGTGCTGCTCAGCGAGGACTCGGGTGCCCTCGGCGAGGATGTCGTCGATGTAGCCGTTGCCGCGGTGTGACGGCAGGACCGCGATGTAGGCGATGATCGCGTTGTAGTCGTTGCGGGCCGGGATGACGAACCCCACTGGCTCTCCGTGGGGCAGTGTTGCGATGCGCCACCAATCCCGCGGGCTCGTGTAACGCGCCAGCTCGTCCTCGTAGTGCCGGACGGCCGCTTCGTGTACTGACATCCGGGTCAGGTCATCACGGCCATGTGCGTCCAGCGTTCCGTCAAGAACCGAGGCCATCAGAGCCATGAGTTCCTCGCCATCGTGGACCGGCCGGAAGAGGAGGCGCCCGTTGGGCTCGGGAACAGGCGATTTCGGACGCCATTCCAGGCGCAGTCGTTCGACGAAGAGCCGGGCACTGGTCCGTTCGAGTACCGTCATGCGGTCTTCGACGGCTTGTCTCGTCACCGCGTTCTCACGCCAGTCCGGCGGGACGAAACGGCTGTACTCAGGGCGAGGCGACCTGTTCGGGAGGGTAGCGGCCATCGCGGTCTGGAGAAGTCGCACCCCGATGTCCACGTGATCGGAGCCCGAGGTGCTGTCTTCGATGTCGACGATGTCCAGGATGAGTGGTGCGTCGTCGGCCGATCGGCTCCACCAGGCTGCTCTGGCCAGCAGGCGGTCACCGCGCAGGGCGACCCACATCCACTCCGGACGTCGACGGCCGCCTACGAGGTCGTCCGCCAATTCCTTGTTGAGGACGTAAGGCAGTTGGGAGAAGAGGTCGAGTTCTTCGCGTCCAGTGATCGGACGCATGGTCAGGTCGTTCGTTTTCACGGTCAAGGCACGCTCCGGTGAAGGCGCCCGTCCCCTCCAGGGTCAGACGCGGTCCGCGCCCCGGGAGGACACAAGCGCGGTGATCATGGGGATCATGGGCTTATCCCTCCTCTCGCTGTCGTGGCCCCTCAGCCCTCGTGGTGGGGGTCCAGCGGTAACGTCTATCCAACCGCAGCCCTCGTCCGCAAACCCTTTTCGATCACCCTGCTTCCGAAGGTGCCGAACAGCGAGTTCCGGGGCTGTCAGCTGCAGGTTCCGATCACTGTGGTTCGCGGTGCGGGAAGGTGGCTCACTCGGGTTGTCCCTGCGGCGATCTCGCGGAGCCGGACGATCTCTTCGTGCTGGGCGGCGAGCCGGGCCAGGACCTGGCTGCGGAAGTCGGTGAGCTCGTTGATCGTCTGCTCGGACTTGGCGAGCCGTTCCCGGAGATTGGTGTTCTCTGCTTTGAGCCGGGCGACCTGGGCCTCGCGAGGATCGGGGATCTCGCCGGCCTCTCGCATGGCGTTCAGGCGTCGTTCGAACTCGATGCGGAGGTGAGAGTAGGGGCGTGTGCCGTAAAACGCAGTGCGGTCGACCGCGGCCTCGATGGCGAGGGTCTTGATATCGCACCTTCCGCCGGGCGGGATCTCGCCTCGGATGAGCCGGTCGATGGCGGCCCGGATGCGGTTCTCGTTCTCGGTTCGCTGAGCTGCGGAAATCCTCATGCGGACCCCCCGTCGATGGAGTTGGCGGCGTCGATCTCGGCGACGACGCGGAGGGCCCGGTCGTAGTCGGCCCGGAGCCGGGTGCGTTCGGTCTTGCGTGTGGTGCCGAGCTGGCCGAGGAAAGTCTCGGTGCGTTCGGCGTGCTCGGCCCAGACGGGACGGTGACAAGCGTGATGGGTGGCCTGCGGACAGCGGGCGGAGTCACACATCCCGATCAGCGGACGGTCCGCGGTCGGGGTGCCCGCGAGTTTGAGGCAGAGCGCCCGGGAAGGGTCGGTGAACCAGCAGTAGTTCGCCGGTCCGAGGTGTAAGACGTTGGCGCGTTTGGTCAGCAGGTTGAGGAGGTCTCGGTCGTTGCGCTGGGTTTTCGGGGCCGTGGCCGAGCCGGCATCGAGTTGGGCGTCGATGTCGGCGAAGAACTCGGTGAGGCTGCGGGCGCCGGGACCGGCGGGCAGAACGCCTTCCTGGTAGTTTCGGAACTCCTCCAGTACCAGTTGGAGATTGCGCTCGCTCTCGTGCTTGTTGACCTCGGCCAACAGCTCGGCCTGGGCCCCTCCAGGGCGCGAGGCATAGCCCTCCGTTGTGGCCACGGCGATATGTTTCATGTGGATCTTGGTGGCCAGGACGCCGCCGGGCCGGTAGGCCATTTCCAGGGACAAAGTGCGCCGCCGCATCCGCAAGTTGACTGGCCCCTCGGGGATTGGCGCCAGGCCAAGTCGTCAGCCTGAGGGGCTCGGCGAAGTCCGGCATCCAGCTGCTCGACGCGCCCGATGTGCGGATGCCGCCCTGGCACGCATGCGTACTCGAACGCGCCGACGGACGACATGAGTTGCTGCGCCGGGCGGATGCCGAGCGACTCGGCCGGATGGTGTTCCGCCGGGGGCGGCCGAGCCACTTCGTGGCCGGGTGAGCGGCCGGGTGAGCAGCCGGGTGAGCGGCCGGGTGAGGGTCCGGGTGGTGGCGTCCCGGCCCGGACCGTGCGGGGGTGTGCCCCTCACCGGTCCCCGGCGGGCAGGGGCTCCCGGTGATCGAAGGCGATCAGCGGATCGCCGGTGAGCGGATGTTCGGTCACCGCGGCACGCACCCCGAACACCTCGGCCAGCAGCGGCGGCGTCAGCACCGTACGGGGCGTACCGGACGCCACCACCCGCCCGGCGTGCAGGACGTGCAGCCGGTCGCACAGGGACGCCGCGGCATTCAGGTCGTGCAGTGAGATCAGCGTCGTACGACGCTGGGCCCGCAGCAGCGCGAGCAGCTCGACCTGGTGCCGTACGTCGAGGTGGTTGGTGGGTTCGTCCAGCACCAGGACGTCCGGGTCCTGGGCGAATGCCCGTGCCAGCAGCGCCCGTTGACGCTCTCCGCCGGACAGGGCGGAGAACCGGCGGGCGCCTTGCCCGGCCAGTCCGACGGCGGCCAGGGCGCGGGCCACGCTCTCCCGGTCGGCCCGGTCCTCGCCCGCGAAGGCCCGCTTGTAGGGCGTACGCCCCATCGTCACCACCTCGCGCACGGTCAGCTCGAAGTCGCTGCCGCGCTCCTGCGGCAGCGCGGCGACCCGGCGTGCGGTCTGCCCCGGTGTGAGCGTGCTCAGGTCGGCCCCGGCCAGCAGCACCCGCCCGGCGCTGGGCCGCAGATGCCGGTAGACGGTCCGCAGCACGGTGGACTTGCCGCTGCCGTTGGGGCCGACCAGTCCGGCGATCTCGCCGTCCGCCGCCATCAGATGCACTCCGGCGACGACATTCCGGCTCGCGTAGCCGACGTGCAGATCCTCGATCTCGACGTTCACCGGCCCGCCTCCATCCGCCGGTCCAGGAGGAACAGCAGCACCGGCGCCCCGAGCATCGCGGTGACGACTCCCACCGGCAGTTCCTGGGAGTCCATCGCCGTACGGCACACGAGGTCCACCACGACCAGCAGCAGCGCCCCGGTCAGCGCGGACAGCGGCAGCAGCCGGCGGTGGTCACCGCCGATGACCAGCCGGCACAGATGCGGCACCATCAGGCCCACGAAGCCGATGGCTCCGGAGACCGCGACCAGGACGCCGGTCAGCAGACCGGTCACCGCGAACAGCTCCCGGCGCAGCCGGGTGACGTCCACCCCGACCCCGGCCGCGGTCTCATCGCCCATGATCAGCGCGTTCATGGCGCGGGCCCGCGCCTGGAGGGCCGCCAGCCCGGCGGCGACGGCGAGTACCGGTGGCCACAGGGCGTCCCAGGTGGCCCCGCCCAGGCTGCCCATCAGCCAGAACAGCACGCTGCGGGTCTGCTGTTCATCGCCCGCCTGGAGTACGAGGTAACTGGTGAAGCCGGACAGGAACTGTCCGATGCCGACGCCGGCCAGCACCAGGCGCAGCGGCGCAAAGCCCCCGCCGCGCCGGGCCACGCACCACACCAGCGCGAACGAGGCGAGCGCTCCGGCGAAGGCCGCCGCCGACAGCCCCAGCCCCAGGGCACCGCCCGCGCCGGCGCCCAGCACGATGGCGGCAACCGCGCCGAGCGAGGCGCCGTGGGAGATGCCCAGCAGATAGGGGTCCGCCAGCGGATTGCGCACCAGCGCCTGGGTCGCCGTCCCCACCAGGCCCAGCCCCGCGCCCACCAGCGCCGCCAACAGGGCCCGTGGCACGCGCAGTTGCCACACGATCAGATCGTCGGTTCCCGGCCTCGGCGGCGCACCGCCGAGCCGCCGGAACACCACCGACCAGACGTGACCCGGCGCGATGCCGGTGGAGCCCAGGGAGACCGCGGCGGTCAGCGCCACCACCAGCGCGATACCGAGCCCCACGGCGAGCAGTCCGGCGCGCGGGGCGCGGCGCGCGGCCCGTTCGGCCGGTTCCTTGAGTCCGTGCGGTCCGGAGGCCAACGCGGCCATTACCGCTCCGCCTTGAACCGTTCGGGGTGGACGGTGTGCGCGATCTCCTCGACGGTGTCCGCGTTGCCGACACCGGCGATCGTCGTACGCTCCGAGCCGATCCGCAGGAACTTCCCGTGGCGCACCGCCGCGAGGCCCTTGGTGGCGGGGAAGCTCTTCAGGAACGCCGCGGCCTCGTCGTACGCCTTGGCGTTGGCCGCCGCATCGCCGCGGTTGCGTACGGCGAGCTGGATCCAGTCCGGGTTCTTGGCGACCACGTCCTCCCAGGAGACCGGCTTGAAGTCCCCGTTGCAGCCGTCGAAGACATTGCGGGCCCCGGCCTGGCCGATCACCGCGTTGGCGACCTGCGCGCGGCAGACGGCGAGCGGCTGCCCGGTCCCCGCGTCGTAGTCGAAGAAGAAGTACGTCGGCCGCTTGCCGGGGGCGATATCACCCACCGCCCGCTGCACCGTGCCGGTCTTCTTCCGCATCCCCGCCACGAGCGCCTCCGCCCGCTTCGCGGTGCCGGTCACCGCGCCCAGCCGCCTGATGTCGCCCTCCACACCGGACAGGTCGCGCTGTGGCTTCCCGGCCGTCGGTGCGCAGGCGGTGGACGCGAGGTAGAGGTGCCTGATGCCCGCCGCCGTGAACTCCTCCTCGGTCGGCGCGTCACCGGCCCGGCCCATGGAGTGCATCGAGGCGAAGGTGTCGATGTAGAGGTCGGCGCCCGAGCCGAGCAGCTTCTCCTTGGGGATCACGGACTTCCCCAGCACCGGCACCTTCCGGGCCTGCGCGTCCAGAGCGCCGGGCAGGGTGCCCTTGCCGGGCGGGAATCCGGTCCCGATGACCCGGTCGCCCGCACCGAGCCGCAGCAGCATCTCCAGGGCAGCGGCATTGCTGGTGACGATCTTGCGCGGCGGGGACGAGAAGGTGGTGGTGACGCCCTTGCAGTCGGCGATCCGCACCGGAAAGCCGGGCCCGCCGGCGCCGTTCGCCGAGCCCGTGCCGCTGCCTCCTCCGCTGCCGCCGCACGCGGTGGCGGCCAGCGCGAGCGCTACCGCGACACCGCACAACTTCCCAGGACGCATGGCGTTTCTCCCCTACGCATCACCGGCCGGCGCACCGGCCGTCTCATCCGCCGCAGCAGCGGCCGACGGGCCGCAGGCGCGACCCGGCACAGGTAGTCGGCCGGGCGTCGGAGGCGGTTCCGGGCGGTGGCGCCCTTTTCCGGCCGGAAGCCGGTCCGGCCGTGAGCCGGCCGGGCCGGGTGAGGCGTCACGGCGGCCGGTGCCTGCGCTGCGGGCCGCGCACCGTGTGGGGGTAGGGACGGCTGCGGCAGGCGCTGCGGGTGGTCAGGGTGCGAGGCCGCTGCCCTGGGGGCCGTACAGGTCCAGCAGTCGGGTGCGGGTGCCGTGCAGCCGGTCGGCCACCGTCTCGGCCACGTAGTGGTACATCGCCCGGCCGAGGACGGGGTCGGACTCGCACAGGGCGCGGACCACCCTGGCGTCGAACTCCACGGCCTCCACCGGGCCGACGGTCTCCGCTCCCAGGTGCCACAGATAGGGCGGGAACAGCCAGGACCAGCCGAGCAGTTCATCCCGGCCGAGGGTTTCGACGACCGCCGCCCGGCGCCCGGGGACCCGCTGGTCGAGCGCGACCTGTCCGCTGCGGATGATCCAGAAGCGGTCCGCCCGCCGGCCCTCCTCGAAGAGGCGGGTGGCACGCGGCATCGACACCTCGACGGCGATATCGGTCAGCCGCCGGCGCCGGTCGGGCGGCATCGCATGGAACAGGTTTCTGATGGTGGCCATCGCATCCTCCGCTCGCTCCCTGCACGATATGCGGTGCTTTACGGGGATGACCGGAAGGCTCGACCGGCCGGGGCCCGGCGGGGCGGAACTGCGGCGGGCTCAGGTCAGCTGACGCCGCACCAGGTCGTGCAGCCGGCCGCCGGTGTCGGCGAGCAGGTCGGCCGGGGCGCCCTGCTCGACGATCCGGCCGTCCGCCATCACGATCACACGGTCCGCGTCCATGACCGTGGACAGCCGGTGAGCGATCACCAGCCGGCTGGCGCTGAGCTTGCGGGTGCTGTCGATGACGATGCGCTGGGTCTCGTTGTCCAGGGCGCTGGTGGCCTCGTCGAAGAACAGGATCCGGGGGCGGCGGACCAGCGCCTGGGCGATCATCAGCCGCTGCCGCTGACCGCCGGAGATGGCGCCACCACCGGAGATCATGGTGTGCAGCCCCATCGGCATCCGCTTGATGTCCTCGGCCAGGCCGGCCATCTCGGCGGCGGCCCAGGCCTCTTCCTGGGTGAAGGACTCGGCGCCGCAGATGCAGTCCAGGATCGATCCGGTGAGGGGCTGCGCATTCTGCAGGACGACCCCGCACTGGCGGCGCACCGCCGCCTGGTCCAGGGCGCCCAGATCCTGACCGTCGTAGAGCACATGGCCCGAGGACGGCTTGTCGAAGCCGATGAGGAGCCGCAGCAGGGTCGACTTGCCGCAGCCGCTCGGGCCGACGACGGCCACGAACTCGCCGGGCCGGATGCGCAGCGAGACATCGTCGAGGACCAGCGGACCGTCGTCGGTGTAGCGGAAGGACAGCTTCTTGGCCTCGATGCCACCGGACAGGGCGCCGGGCTGGGCGCTGGCGCCGCGCACTTCGGGCTTCTCGTCCAGCACCGGCTTGATCTGCTCGAACATCGGCAGTGCGGCGGCGGCCGAGACGAATGCCCCGGTGATCTGGGTGACCGAGGTCAGCAGCATGGTCACCGAGGTGTTGAAGGTGAGGAACGACCCGGCCGACATGCTGCCGCGGGCCGGTCCGGCCAGCAGCATGAACATGGTGAGCGAGCAGACCGGCAGATAGACCGCGTTGAGGACGGTGGTCAGGTTCTTGATCCGGCCGGCCTTCTGCTGGAGTTCCCGGGAGCGGGCGAACTCGCGGGCCCAGGCCGCGTACGCAAAGCTCTCGGCCGCGGCGACCCGGAGCTTGGGCAGACCGCGCAGGGTCTGGAACGCCTGGTTGTTGAGCTTGTTGCCGAGCTTGACCAGCCGGCGCTGCCAGCGCAGCTCCCACAGGCCCATGGCGAGGAACACCGCACCGATGACGATCAGCATGGCGATCGCGGCCAGCGCCAGCGGCACGCTGTAGACGAGCAGCAGCACGAGGTTCATCGCGCCGACGGTCGTGGACTGCACGGCCACCGGGCCGAGGCCGGACAGCACCCGCCGGATGGCGCTGATGCCCATCGCGGCACTGGCCAGCTCTCCTGTGGAGCGTTCCGTGAAGAACTTGGTCGGCAGCCGCAGCAGCCGGTCCCACACGGCCGGCTGCAGCGCGCTCTCGATCCGGCCCTCCATCCGCAGCACCGTGAGGTTCTGCAGCAGCATGAAGGCGGCGGACACGACGCCGGTGATGATGACGGCCAGGGAGACCTGGACGATCAGGCTCTTGTCGGCGCTCGGGACGTACACCCCGAGCACCTTGCCGGTCGCAATGGGGACAAGGGCGCCGAGGCCGACCGTCACCAGTCCGGCGAGGGCCAGATTCCGCAGGTCCATCCGCGTACCGCGCAGGCTGAAACGCATCAGCCGCCACATGTTCATGGGCCGCTCCGGCAGCGGGCGGTAGAACATGACGGCGCGCGGTTCGAGTTCCTCGGCGTTGTCCTTGCCGATGCGCATCCGCAGTCCGGAAGCCGGGTTGACCGCCTCGTAGCGGCCGCGGCGCCACAGCAGCGCCACGGGGGCACCGGACTTGGCGCGGTGGCCCACCAGGGGGCCGGTGTCGGTCCGCCACCAGCGGCCCTGGAGCCGGACCGCGCGGGTGCGGATCCGCGAGCTGACCGCGATCCGCTCGACCGGGGTGATGCGGTCGTTGGCGGCGGCGCCCTTCGGCGGTTCGGTGAGCGTGATCCCGGCCGCCTCCGCGACCGTACGGCAGACCGCGAAGGTGGCATCGTCGCCGGCCCGGTCCGTCCCGGCCCCGCCGCGCCCGGCCCGGTCCCGTCCGATGGACGCCAGCAGCGCCTGGTCGGCCCGCTCGCGGACGGCCTGGCCCGCCTTGATGCCGGCGGCCGTGCGGTCCTCGTGAGCGCGCTCCAGCTGCTCGATCCAGCGGTCGACGGCGGACAGCAGCCGGTACTGCTGATTGACCATCTGCTGCCACAGCCCGGGGTCGACCAGCAGATCGCCGGCCGCCTCCGCGCTGTAGGAAGCGCCGTACTGCACGCTGCCGGGCGGGACCGGCATCCACAGGATGTCGTCGTCGGCCACCGCCTCGTCACCGGGCCGGCCGTCGAGCGGTGCCTCGAACAGCACGCCCAGGCTGCGGGCGGTGCCCAGCGCGAAGGCGTGTTCCAGCGCGGAGGGTGCCTCGCCCTGGCCGCCGTACGCGGGGTCGTGGCCGGGGCCGCCCTGCGTGCCGTACTGCGGGTACGACCCGGTGTCGCCGTACTCCCCGTACTCGTACCGGGGCAGTTCGCGCAGCGGCACCCGGCGCAGCCGGCAGTCCTGTGACGGCCGGCCGAGCAGGGTGTGCTGCGGGCCCGCGACCGGGCCGAGCAGCAGGGTGCCCGCTTCGAGACGGCCCAGGAAGTGCCAGTGCCCTTCCTGGGCGGCGTCGACCGCGAAGAGGTCCAGCGCTCCGCCGGTGACGAGCCACAGCACATGCGGGCCCTCCAGGGGCACGCTGCGCAGCCCGGTGCAGTCGACGGGCGTGCCGAGGGCGCCCAGCGCCTGGGTCACCGCGTCGGTGTCGCCCGGTCCCACGACCGCGGGCGGGGGCATGGATGACACGTCAGTGCTCCTTGACCAGCTCGGCGTACGGGCCCCCGGCGGCGACCAGGTCCTCGTGCCGGCCGCGTTCGACGACCACCCCGTGGTCGAGGACGACGATCTCGTCGCTGTCGCGGACGGTGCTCAGCCGGTGGGCGATGACGACGCAGGCGCAGCCGCGCCGCCGCAGGTTGTCCATGATGGTCTGCTCGGTCCGGGCGTCCAGTGCGCTGGTGACCTCGTCGAGGACCAGGATGCTGGGGCGCCGGACCAGTGCGCGGGCGATCTCCAGCCGCTGCCGCTGCCCGCCGGAGAAGTTGCGGCCGTCCTGCTCGACCCGGCTGTGGATGCCGTCGGGGCGACGGGCGATCACATCGTCGTAGAGCGCCGCGTCCTGCAGGGCGGCGATGACCGCGTCGTCCGGTATCGAGGGGTCCCACAGCGCCACGTTGTCGCGGACCGTGCCCTCGAAGAGGAAGATGTCCTGGTCGACGAAGGACACGGAGGCGGCCAGCGCACTGCGGGAGAGGTCCTCCAGCCGCTGCCCGTCGATGCGGATGGTGCCTTCCCAGGGGCTGTAGAGCCCGGAGATCAGCCGGGAGACGGTGGACTTGCCGCTGCCGGATCCGCCGACGAGGGCGACCTGCCGGCCGGGGCCGACGGCCAGCGAGAAGCCGGTGAGCAGTGGTGTGTCCAGCGGGCTGTAGCCGAAGGTGATCCCCTCCAGCGTCACATGGCCCTTGAGCCTGCGGGTGTCGGCGTCCGGCTCGGGGCGTGAGTAGAGGGTGTCGACCGGGAAGCTCTCGACGTCCTTGAGGCGGGCCACATCGGCGGCGAAGTCCTGGATTCTGCCCGCCACTCCGTTGAGCCGGGTGATGGGTGCCGTGAAGCGGGTCACCAGCGCCTGGAAGGCGACGAGCAGACCGATGGAGATATGGCCCTCGACCGCCCGCAGTCCGCCGATCCACAGGATCAGTGCGCTGTTGAGCGTGGCCAGGGTGGGGGCGGCGACGGCCAGTGCGGCGCTCGGCACACCGAGGCGCTGTTGCACCTCCAGCGTGGTGGCGTGCTGGCCGGCCCAGCGGCGGAAGTAGCCGTTCTCCCCGCCGGTGGCCTTCATCGTCTCGATGAGCTGCAGACCGGTGTAGGAGGTGTTGGTCAGCCGGGCGGAGTCGGCGCGCAGCTTCTGGGTGTGGGTGGCCCGCAGCCGGATCACGATCCGCATGGCGACGACGTTGAGCAGGGCGATCCCCACGCCGATGACCGTCAGCTGGGGGTCGTAGGTCCACAGCAGGACGGCGTAGAGGATGACGACGATCCCGTCCACGCCCGCGGCCGCGAGGTCGCGCGCCAGGGTTTCGGCCACCGCGTCGTTGGACTGCAGCCGCTGGACCAGATCGGCCGGGCTGCGCTGGGCGAAGAAGGTGACCGGAAGTCTGAGCAGATGGCGCAGGAAGCGGGCGCTGGTCAGGGTGGAGGAGATGATGCGGCCGCGCAGCAGATTCGCCTGTTGCAGACCGGTCAGTACGGCCGTCAGCGCCACCATGGCGGCCATCGACGCGAAGAGCGGCCCCAGCAGCGAGGTCTGGTTGCCGATCAGGAACATGTCGATATATGTACGGCTCAGCGCGGGCACCGCCGCGCCGACCGCGACCAGCAGCAGGCTGGCGAGCAGCGCGGCCAGCAGGGTGCCGGTGGTCCCGCGCAGCCGGGCGGGCACCGCGCCGAGGACGCCGGGCTTGCGGCCGCCCTTGTGGAAGGATTCGCCGGGCTCGAAGACCAGGGCGACACCGGTGAAGCTGGTGTCGAAGTCCTCCGTCGGCACGAAGCGGCGGCCCTTGTCGGGGTCGTTGATGCGCACACCGCGGCGGCCGAAGCGGCGGCCGGTGCCGTCGTAGACGACGTAGTGGTTGAACTCCCAGAACAGGATGGCCGGCGCCTGCACTTCGGCGAGCGCGGCCGGTTCCATCTGCATGCCCTTGGCCTGGAGGCCGTAGCTGCGGGCGGCCTTGAGCAGATTGCTGGCGCGCGAGCCGTCGCGGGAGACCCCGCAGGCGATCCGCAGCTCCTCCAGCGGGACGTGCCGTCCGAAGTGGGCGAGCACCATGGCCAGCGAGGCGGCGCCGCACTCCACGGCCTCCATCTGGAGGATGGTGGGGGTGCGTACGGCCCTCGTCTTCTTGGGCTTCGGGGCGGGCGGCGCGGCACGGCGGGCGCGGCGGGCGCCGGGCGCGGGCTCGGGGCGGTGCCGGCCGCGGACGGGGGGCGGCAGCTGCTGCTGCGGGGCTGCGGAGTCGTCGGTGGCGGTCACGGCAGCAGCCAATCGATCGGGTGCTGTGCGGCCAGATGGACGGCGCCACTGGCCGGCGTCATGGAGTCGACGGCGTACGGCGGGCCGCCGGAGGTCGACCAGGCGTAGCCGGACTTGTTCTGCGGCGAGGCTTCGAGCTGCACCAGGACCGCGAGGGGCTGGCCGTGCTGCGAGAACTGCTCGCCGAGCTGGCTGTTGCCCAGGTAGGCGCCGATCCGCTGGCGGGTCTGCGCGGTCCTGCCGACGGCCCTGACCCGACCGCGCAGTACGCCGTACTGCTGGCTCGGCACGGACTGGACGGTGAGGTCGACGGATGCGCCGACGGGGACGGTGGCGCCGCTCTCGGCCGGTACGTACAGGGTTGCCGTCAGGGGGTCGCTCGCGCGCGCGACGCGCTCCACGGAGGCCACGTCCGCCCCGGTGGTGACGACGGAGCCGATCGTGGCGACCATCGTGGTCAGCCGGCCGGCGGCGAGCGTGCGCACGACGGCGGTGCCCCGGGCGGTGCGGACCTTCAGGACGGGGGTGTTGGCGGCCACCCGCTTGCCTTCTTCGGCGAGTACCGCGGTGACCTGGCCCGCGACGGGGCTCTGCAGGACATAGCTGCCCTGGCCGTGGGTGAGGATTCCGGGTGCGCTGAGGGTGGACGACACGGTGCCGGTCACCGCCCATACGGACGCGGCGATCACGAACAGGACCGTGACGGTCAGCACGAGCCAGCCCTGCGGGCGGGCGAAGCGCACCGGCAGGTCGATTTCCTCGGGCGACTGCAGCTTGGAAAGGGCCTGTTGGCGGAACTGCACGACACTCTTCCCTCAACTGCAATGGTCTGTTCAGACAGGTGGCGGCCGGGCGCCCCGGTCCCGGGCGGAGCCAGGGAATCCGGGGCACTCGGCCCGGCATGTCGGCAAGGAGGGGGCGCCGACCTGCCGTTGTCACCGTTCAAAGCCGGCTGTACCGCTCAGCGGCACAGAAGCGACTCAGAGACCGGAGGCCAGGCCCGTGGCCGTGCGGACGGCGCCCGAGGCGTTGAGGCCGGTGGCGCCGTCGACCAGGCCGGTGGCGGTGCCGACGAAACCCGAGACCGGGGTGATGGAGTCAACGGTGTTGGTGGCGGTGCCGACCACGCCGTTGAGGAGGCCACCGGACACGTTGTCCAGGTCGGTGTCGGAGATTTCCTGGGTCTGAACCTGGGGGGTGGAGTTCATGATGTTTCCCTTCGGATGAATATCTCGAAAAAGCTGCGCCCGAACCGTCCGGTGGGGTGGTCCGGCCGCGGCTGCGGCAGTCGGGTACCCAAAATCGGGAACCGATGGTGTGACTCCCGCGGTGCGAAGGATCAAAGCATGCAGGCGCGTTGCGCTGCTAATCGGAGAACCGCTGATCCGGGCACCAACGCCCCGCCGAATTACCTGAAGTGCACGCCTGTCCATGACTTGATGGCAGCTTCTTCACATCTTCTTCGGTTTCACTTCTGACTCACCGGTAGCCACGCATTCGACGAACGGGACATTCCCGCACCAAACCGCTGATGCGCAGGTCAGCGCGGGGATACAACAAGGGAGAGCAGGTGCCTACTGCGCATTCGGTGTGCAGATCCCTTGAAGACTGCCGGTTTTTACGACACCCGGGCACAGCACGGCCGGGGAACTCCGGCGCACGCTTCCGGCAGACCGCTCCGAATGTTGCAGAGGCATGAAATGTGCCCGATTCGCCCGGAGTTCATGGGCGCCATTGGGGGAGTTGAACGCATTGAACACAATCATCGGCACTATCCGTACACCATTCCCATGGAATCGGATCGAGTGGCCGGAGAACGGACATAGCCGCATAACGGCGCGCCTTCGGACCCGTCGGTAATGGGCGGTTCCCGGTGGCGGCACCGACACCCCGGTGGCAGCCGCCCACCGGGTGGGGCACCGTGAAAGGACGCTGCGGGGCCGGCGCCCCGGGAAGGAGCCGTAGGTGGACCCCGTCGAGGCGCTGGAGCGGATCGCCTTTCTGCTGGAGCGGCAGGGGGCGGTGAGCTACCGCGTCCAGGCGTTCCGTACGGCCGCGACGGTGATCGGGGCCATGTCCCCCGACGAGCTGCGCCGGCGTGCCCTGGACGGTTCACTGGGGCGGGTCAAAGGGCTGGGGCCCAAGACCGCCCGGGTCGTCGAGGAGGCGTTCGCGGGCGTCCGGCCCGGGTATCTGTCCCGTCTGGAGGAGGAGGCCGGCGGTCCGCTGGTCGAAGGGGAGCGGGGGCAGCGCCTGCGGCGGGCGCTGCGCGGCGACTGCCATCTGCACTCGGACTGGTCGGACGGCGGCAGCCCGGTCGGGGCGATGGCCCGCACCGCCCGCGACCTCGGGCACGCCTGGTGTGTGCTGACCGACCACTCCCCCAGGCTCACCGTGGCCCGCGGGCTGACCGCCGAGCGGCTGCGGCAGCAGCTGTCGCTGGTGGCGGAGGTGAACCGGCGGCTGGCGCCGTTCCGGCTGCTGACCGGGATCGAGTGCGACATCCTCGACGACGGCACCCTCGACCAGGACCCGGAGCTGCTCGACCAGTTGGACGTGGTGGTCGCCTCGGTGCACTCCAAACTGCGGATGGACAAGGCGCCGATGACCCGGCGGCTGCTGGCCGCGGTCCGCAATCCGCTGGTGGACGTGCTCGGCCACTGCACCGGACGGCAGATCACCGGCAAGCTGCGTCCGGAGTCGCAGTTCGACGCCGCGGAGGTGTTCGCGGCCTGCGCCGAGCACCGTACGGCCGTCGAGATCAACTGCCGTCCCGACCGCTTCGATCCCCCGCGCCGGCTGCTCCGCCAGGCGCGGGAGGCGGGGACCCTCTTCTCCATCGACAGCGATGCCCATGCGCCGGGCCAGCTCGACTGGCAGATCTACGGCTGTGCCCGCGCCGAGGAGTGCGGTGTCACTGCCGACCGCGTCATCAACACCTGGACGGAGCGCCAGTTGGCCACCTGGACCCGGACGGGCCGCACGCCGCGCCGCTGAGCGGGCCGTCAGGCGGCATGCGGCGCGGCCGCGGGAGGCGCGTCGGCGGAGGGCGCGTCCGCGACGGCGGGCGGAGTGAGCCGCAGCGCCACGACATAGGCGACGACCACCGCCACGATCACCAGCGGCATCACGGCCAGCCCGCTGCGCCCGAGCAGCAGGGTGGCCAGCAGCACCGAGGTCATCGGCAGCCGCAGCATGGCCACACACATGGCGCCGACGCCCATCGCAAAGGCGGGGGTGAGCGACAGGCCCGGCAGATGGGACAGCACCACACCGCCCGCCCCCCCGAGGAACAGCGCGGGGAAGATGGGGCCGCCGCGGAAGGCGCTCAGCGAGGCGCAGTACGCCAGGCCCTTGCACAGGATGAGCAGCAGCAGCGCCGCCACCGAGTAGCCGGCGCTGTCCCGGAACAGCGATCCCAGCGCCGACTGGCCCGAATAGAGCATCTCGGTGGCGGGCTTGCCGGTCGCCGTGGCGAACGCCACCGCCAGCGCGCCCACCACCAGGCCCATCACCACCGTGGCCGGCACCCGGTGGCGGACCACATGTCCCTTGAGGAACCGCGAGAGCCACCGCACACCGACCCCGAGGAACGCGGCGGCCGGTCCGATCACCAGCGCCCAGCCGAACTCCGCAGCCGTCGGCCCCGCGGCCGGGGGAATGTCGTGCAGCGCGAGGGAGTACGTCCCCAGTCCGGTCCAGTCCCCCAGCCCGGTGAAGACGAGCGCACCGATCCCGGCCGCGAGCAGGCCGGGCACCAGCATCATCCCCGGCATCGGGCCGCCCAGCCCCGACACCTCCATCAAGAGGAACGCGCCCAGGAGCGGGGAGCCGAGCAGTGCGCTGACCGCGGCGAAGCTGCCGGCGGCGCCCACCGCGGCGACGGCCTGGGAGGTCATCCCCCGGCCCAGCAGCCGTAAGGCGCCCGCGGCCAGCCCGCCGCCGAGGGCGATCAGCGGCGCCTCCGGGCCGAGCACCGCACCGAAGCTGAGGGAGGCCAGGGCCGCGAACACGATCCCGGGGAGCGCGGAGAGCGGGGGCGCGCCACTGAGCGCCAGCCCGTCGGCCGGCTCATGGCCGCCGTGGCCCGGCAGATAACGGACGGTCAGGCCGACCAGGAGACCGGCCACCACGAGCATCGGGACCGGCCACCACAGAGGTGTCCCGGCGAGGCCCAGCGCCCGCGGCAGATCCTGGTGGATCAGCGGTTCCAGTTCGTGGACCAGGGCGAGAAAGCCGAACGCGACGGCGCAGACCGGGAAGCCGACCACTGCGGCCACCAGCAGGAGCTTCAGATACCCGCGGGTGCGCACCAGCGCGTACGGGTCCTGGCGCACGGTGGCCGGATCCTTGCCCACCGGACCGGCCGGGCCGACCGACATCCGCCTCGCCTCCTCGGTACCGGGGGTGCCCCGGCGTCCGCGCGGGCCGCCGCCGTGCCGAGCCTGCCACGGCCGGTCCGGGCCGGCATCCCGGGCGCGGCCGGGCAGGTACCCGGCGGGGCGCCCCGGCGCGGGCCGGCCGTACCGGGGCGGCGGACTCCGCCCCTCACTCCTGCGGCGCCGCCGCCTCGCGCAGGGCGGCCAGGACCGGGCGGAGCAGGGGGTGTTCCTCGGCCCCGCGGCGTACGGCGGCGAAGACCCGGCGGGTGGGGGCCACATCGTCGACGGGGCGGACCGCCACCCCCGTGAGGTCCATGTCGCGCAGTGCCGAGCGGGGAACGAGGGCCACACCCGCGGCGGCCGAGGCGAGGGCGACGACGGCGCGGAAGTCGTCGGAGGAATGCTCCAGCCGGGGTTCGAAACCGGCGTATTCGCAGGCCAGGACGACCACGTCATGGCAGGGGTTACCGGGGTAGGGCCCGATCCAGGGGTCCTTGGCGAGATCGGCGACGGCCACCTGTGGCATGGCGGCGAGGCGGTGGCCGGGCGGCAGCACCGCGTCGAACGGCTCGGCGTAGAGCGGGACCCGGGTCAGCCGTGGATCGTCGGCCCGGGGCGCGCCCCGGTATTCGACGGCCACCGCCACATCGACCTGCCGGTCCAGGACCATGAGCAGACTGGCGTCGCCCTCGGCGTCCTGGACACGGACCCGGATGCCGGGGGCGGTGCGGGCCAGTGCGGTGAGCGCGGGCGCGACCACCAGGCCGATACCGGTGGCGAAGGCCGCGACCGTGACCGTGCCGGCCTCGCCCGAGCCGTAGGCGGCGAGCTCCGACTCGGCGCGCTCCAGCTGGGCCAGGACGGCATTGGCGTGGGCGAGCAGGATGTCGCCCGCGGCGGTCAGCCGTACGCCGCGGGCGCTGCGCTCCACCAGACGGTGGCCGGTCTCCTGTTCCAGGGCGGCCAGCTGCTGGGAGACCGCCGAGGGGGTGAGATAGAGCGCGGCGGCCGCGGCGGTAACCGTACGGTGGTCGGCTACCGCACGGAGGATGTGCAGCCGTCGTGCTTCGATCATGCTTCCAGTTTCGCAGGGAACGGCCCGCGGGCCGTGTCAGCCCCCGAGCGCGGCGCGCGCATCGACGAACGCGTCGACGGCGCGGTGGACGTCCGCGGTGGAGTGGGCGGCGGACAGCTGCACCCGGATCCGTGCCTGGCCCTGCGGGACCACGGGGTAGGAGAAGCCGATGACGTACACGCCGCGCTCCAGGAGCAGCTCCGCCATCCGGGCCGCCTCGGCCGCGTCGCCGATCATGACCGGGGCGATGGCGTGGTCGCCGGGGAGGACGTCGAAGCCCTCCTCGGTCATCCGGGAGCGGAACAGCGCGGTGTTGGCGTGCAGCTGCTCGCGCAGGTCACCGGCCGACTCCAGCAGGTCGAGCACCTTGAGCGAGGCGGCGGCGATCACCGGGGCGAGCGAGTTGGAGAAGAGGTACGGGCGCGAGCGCTGGCGCAGCAGGGCGACGATCTCGGCGCGGGCCGCGACATAGCCGCCGGAGGCGCCGCCGAGGGCCTTGCCGAGGGTGCCGGTGATGATGTCGACGCGGTCCATCACGCCGTGCAGCTCGGGGGTGCCGCGGCCGCCGGGGCCGACGAAGCCGACCGCGTGCGAGTCGTCGACCATCACCATGGCGCCGTACTGGTCGGCCAGGTCGCAGATCTCCCGCAGCGGTGCCACATAGCCGTCCATGGAGAAGACGCCGTCGGTGACGACCAGCTTGCGGCCGGCGCTGCCGGCCTCCTTCAGCCGGCGTTCCAGGTCCGCCATGTCGCGGTTGGCGTAGCGGAAGCGGCGGGCCTTGCTCAGGCGGATGCCGTCGATGATGGAGGCGTGGTTGAGGGCGTCGGAGATGACCGCGTCGTCCGGGCCGAGCAGGGTCTCGAAGACGCCTCCGTTGGCGTCGAAGCAGGAGGAGTAGAGGATGGTGTCCTCCTGCCCGAGGAAGCCGGAGATCCGCTGCTCCAGCTCCTTGTGGACCTCCTGGGTGCCGCAGATGAAGCGGACCGAGGCGAGGCCGTAGCCCCAGCGGTCGAGTGCCTCATGGGCGGCCGCGACGACCTCGGGGTGGTCGGCGAGGCCGAGGTAGTTGTTGGCGCAGAAGTTGAGGACCTCACCGGGGGTGCCTTCCCCGAGCTCTCGGCTTCGCTCGAGCAGGGGAGACCCCATTGCGGTGACCGCGACGGTGGCGGACTGCGGGGTGCCGATGACGCGCTCGGGCTTGTGCAGACCGGCGGCGCGGATCTCGTCGAGGGTGCCGCGCAGTTCGTCGCGTACGGAGTCGAACATCAGGAATATCTCCAGGAGTTGGGGTGAGGGCGGGCCGGATGGGCGCCGGTCAGCAGGTCCAGTCGAGGATGATCTTGCCGCTGCGGCCGCCGGCGGCATCGTCGAAGGCGGCGTCGAAGTCCTGGTACGGATAGCGGCCGGTGATCACGGGCGCGAGGTCGAGACCGCCTTCGAGCAGCACGGACATCGCGTACCAGGTCTCGAACATCTCCCGGCCGTAGATGCCCTTGATCGTGATCATGGAGGTGACGATCCGGGACCAGTCGACGGGGAACTGCTCGGCGGGCAGGCCGAGGACCGCGATCCGGCCGCCGTGCGTCATATTGGCGATCATGTCCTGCATCGCCTCGGGCCGCCCCGACATCTCCAGTCCGATGTCGAAGCCCTCGCGCAGACCCAGCTCGCGCTGGCCCTCGGCGATGGACGTCTCGGCGACATTCAGCGCGAGGGTGACGCCGACCTTGCGGGCCAGGTCCAGGCGCGGCTCGCTGACGTCGGTGATCATGACATTGCGGGCGCCGGCGTGCCGGGCGACGGCCGCGGCCATGATGCCGATCGGGCCGGCGCCGGTGATCAGCACGTCCTCGCCGACCAGCGGGAACGACAGTGCGGTGTGCACGGCGTTGCCGAACGGGTCGAAGACGGCGGCAATGTCCAGGTCGACGGGGACGCGGTGCACCCACACATTGGTGGCGGGCAGCGCCACGTACTCGGCGAAGGCACCGTCCCGGCCGACGCCGAGGCCGACCGTGGCGCGGCACAGATGGCGGCGGCCGGCCAGACAGTTGCGGCACTTGCCGCAGACCAAATGGCCCTCGCCGCTGACCAGATCACCGGTCTTGACCTCGGCCACATCGCGGCCGGTCGCCACCACCTCGCCGACGAATTCATGGCCGATCGTCAGCGGCGTGCCGATCGACTGCTGGGCCCAGCCGTCCCACGCGCGGATGTGCAGATCCGTGCCGCAGATGCCGGTGCGCAGGACCTTTATCAGGACATCGCCCGGACCGATGGCCGGTTCCGGCACGTCCATGAGCCAGAGACCCGGCTCCGCTTTCTGCTTGACCAGTGCCTTCACCGCAACGGCTCCCGTACGTGTGTGACCTGCCAGGGGCCCGAACCGGCCACCCGATCTTCGTCAGGAAATCTTCCCTACACCGGCCGCCGGGTCCATCGAGGTTTTCTTAAGCACGGCCACAGCTGCCCTTTACGCCCCGCGGGGAGAGGGGCGTCGGGCCTTGGACGTGAGCGCGCTCACGCGCGGATGACCCGCTCGGCCCGGTCGCCGGAAGCGCAGCTCGGGGGCGGTGCCACGGGGTCTGCGCGAGGGGGTCAGGCCGGTCCCGCCGCGGGGTGCCGGGCGGGCCGGCCGGCGCGGGAGTGTAAACGTTCGCCACCGCAAGCGTCGGAATTCATCACAGCGTGAGTGGCCGTGAGACCGGGGTGCACGGCCCTACGTAGGACTGGGTGGCAGCAACACACGGGTGCTGATGCGACGCACCGCGGCTCCCCGTGTGCCCCGTTCCTGTGCGTCCCTGGAGGTCAGTGAATTGAGCCACCGACATGTGAACAAGCGGACCGGCGCCCTCGCCGGCGCCGCGGCGGCCGCCATCGCCGCCGCAGCGATCCTGCTCCCCAACGCCAACGCGAGCACGGACCAGCCGACGGCCCCGAAGACGCTCAGCGCCCACTCGGCCACGCAGCTGGCGGCATCCCTGAAGGCGGACCTGGGGGACAAGACGGCCGGCTGGTACCTGGACGGCGCGAACGGCCATCTGGTCATGAACGTGCTGTCGGAGGACGACGCCAAGAGCGTCACGGCCAAGGGCGCCGTCGCCAAGGTCGTGCACAACAGCATGACCGCGCTGAAGGCCGGCGCGAAGACCCTGCGCGACTCCGCCTCGGTGCCCGGCACGGCGTGGTCGATCGACCCGAAGACCAACAAAATCGTGGTGCTCGCCGACAGAACCGTCACCGGCGCAAAGATGGCCACGCTCAACAAGGCCACGAGTGGCATGGGCGCAGGCATGGTCACGGTCAAGCGGTCCCGTGGCGAATTCAAGCGGTACGACGGCGGGGACGCGGCAAGTACGGCCGGGAGCGCGGCCGGTGGCGGCGGGCAGGCCGCGGGCGGCGCCGGAGGAGCGGGTGACGCCGGAGGCTCGGGCGGTGGGGGTGACGCCGGAGGTTCCGGTGGAGCGGGTGACGCCGGAGGTTCCGGTGGCGGGCAATCGGCCGGTGCCGGGGGCTCCGCCGGTGGTGCCGGGGGCGCCGGAGGTGGTGGCGGGCAGGCCGCGGGGCCGGTCGGCGGCAGTGCCATCTTCGGCGGCAACGCACGCTGCTCGCTGGGCTTCAACGTCACGGTCAAGGGCGCCCCGGCATTCCTGACGGCCGGTCACTGCGGCAACGACTCCAAGACCTGGACTGCCGACCAGGGCGGCAGCCAGCCGCTGGGCACGGTCGCCGACTCCAAGTTCCCGAAGACCGACTTCGCACTGGTCACCTACGACGACAAGGGCGCCAAGCCACAGAGCGCGGTCGACAAGGGGGACGGCTCCACCCAGGAGATCACCAAGGCCGCCGAAGCCGCCGTCGGCATGAAGGTGCAGCGCTCGGGCAGCACCACCGGCCTCCACGACGGCACCGTCACCGGCCTGGACGCGACGGTGAACTACGGCAACGGCGACATCGTCAACGGCCTCATACAGACGGACGTCTGTGCCGAACCCGGCGACAGCGGCGGCTCGATGTTCTCCGGCGACTCAGCCGTCGGGCTGACCTCCGGCGGCAGCGGCGACTGCACCCAGGGGGGCGAGACCTTCTTCCAGCCGGTCACCGACGCGCTCAAGGCCACGGGAGCCGAGATCGGCTCCGGGGGCGGCGGCGCAGCAGCAGGTGGCGCGGGCGGCGGTGACGCCGCGGCGGGCGGCGCCGGTGCCGGTGACGCCGGAGCAGGAAGCGCCGGAACGGGCACGGAGGACCCGGGTGCGGGCTCCCAGGACCCCGGAACCGGTGCGCAAGACCCGGGTGCCGGCTCCCAGGACCCCGGAGCGGGCGCCCAGGACCCGGGGGCCGGCGGCAGCCAGTGACCCCGGGACGGCCGGCGGCAACTCGCTGAACCGACCACCCCGGAATCCCCGGAATCCCTCTGCCCCTCGGCCCCGTCCCCTTCGACGACGAAGGAGGGCGGGGCCGACGGGCCGTGCCGGCGCCCCGGGCTCCCGGTCGGCCCTCAGGAAGCCCTCAGGAAGCCCTCAGGAAGCCCTCAGGAAGAGGTGACGGTGAAGAAGCCACCGTCGGGGTCCCGGATGACGGCCTGGCAGCCCTTGCCGTCCGCACTCGGTGTCACGGGGGTCACGGTTCCGCCCGCCTCCACCGCGGCAGCCGTCACCTTCTCGATGTCGCGGACCGGGAAGTGAACGTGCCAACGGGGGCGCACCCGTGGGTCCGGGGCGGATTCCACAGCGCCGCCGCGCAGGGTGGCGACGGTGTGTGTACCGTCCCGGACGATGACCTGGTCGTGTTCGTAGGTGACATCGCAACCGCCCGGCTCTCCGGAGGCCCAGCCGAAGACCTCCGCGTAGAAGATGGCGGCGGCGAAGGCGTCCCGGGTGCGCAATTCGAGCAGGGCCGGTCCGGCGCCCTCGCCGACCGACCAGGCCAGGGTCTGGCCCTCCCAGAAGCCGAAGGTGGCGCCGTCGGCGTCGGCGGCGAGGGCGGCGCGCCCGGGGCCGAGCTTGAGCGGGCCGACGGCGACGGTCCCCCCGCGCTCGCGGATCCGGTCCGCGGTCTCGTCGGCGTTCTCCACCGCGAAGTACGAGGTCCAGGCCACGGCGACCTGAAAGCTCTGGGCGAGGGCACCGATGCCGGCGACCGGCTGCCCGCCGGCCACCGCGACGGAGAACTCCTCGCCCAGGCTGGCCGGGCGGAACCGCCAGCCCAGGACAGCGGAGTAGAACTCCTGCGCGGACTCCAGGTCGCGGGCCATCAGGCTGACCCAGCACGGAGCGCCGCGCACCGGAGTGGCCGGGCCATGGGCCGACATGACATCTGCCTCCTGTTGCTCAGCGCCCCTTCCCACTCTGCCAGCGACGGGACGAAGCCGCACCAAGGGCGCGTCCCGGCGTCCGCAGCGCAGTTGTGCGGGTCTTGATCAGGCTCGATGCTGTAGATACTGAACCGGTCTGGGTTGATGCCATGAACGCATGGAACGCGGCGGAGAACGCCGACTTCCGTGGTCCCCTCGACGTCACCAGGGCGGCCACAGCGGTCCTGGACGCCCAGGACCGCATCATCGGGTGGAGCCCGGAGGCACAGCGACTCCTCGGATACGCACCGGAGGAGATCATCGGGCGCTCCCTGGAAGCGCTGGTAGCGGCCGGTTCCGCGGGCGCCGCCGGCGCTCCGGAAGCCTCGCCGAGCGGCAGCCAGGTGCACACGGTGCGCCACCGGGACGGCCGGCTGCTGCGGATGGCCGTCACGAGCTGTCCGCTCGCCGAGGTGTCCGAGGTCGCCGGTGTGCGGCCCGCCCGGGTCCTGGTGGCGGCCGGCCTGGACGAACACCTGATGTGGGAGTCCCGCCAGGCGATGCTGCACGGCCTGGCCACCCAGTCTCCGGTAGGCCTGGGGATCTACAACACCGAGCTGCGGCTGACCTGGGCGAATGCCGCGTATGTGGAGGAGATCGGGCTGCCGGTGGAGGACTTCCTCGGCGCACGGGCCGATGAGCTGTACCCGGACGGCGAGTTTGTGACCGAGGGCTATCCCCGCACCCTCGAGGCGGTGATGCGGCAGGTCCTCGACACCGGCGAACCGGTCCTCGATCTGCACTTCGTCGGCCAGCAGCCCTCCGATCCCGGGCTCGATCACGTCTGGTCCTGCTCCTACTACCGGTTGCAGGGCGCCGGCGGCCAGGTGCTCGGGGTGTGCGAGGACGCCTTCGACATCAGCGGCCGCTACCAGGCCCAGCGCCGGCTGAACCTCCTGGTGGAGGCAGGTGCCCGGATCGGCACCACCCTCGACATGGCCGTCACCGCGCAGGAGATCACCGAAGTGGCGGTGCCGGACTTCGCGTCCGTGGTCACCGTCGACCTGGTGCGGTCCGTACTGGACGGCGGGGAGCCGGAACCGGTCGACGGCACCCTGCCGGCCCTGATGCGGGTCGCCACCCGCACCGCCGCTCAGGCACCGGACGGCCCGCCGCCCGCCCGGCACCACGTCGAGTACCCGCCCGGCTCGCTCCAGTACCGCAGCCTGTCCTCCGGAGGCATGGTGCGTGAGGAGGGCACCATGGTCGTGCCGCTACGGGCCGGCGGCACCCTGATGGGGCTGGTCACGTTTATCCGCGGCGCCCCGTCGGTGTTCGACAAGGGGGAGATCGAGCTGGCCGACGAGCTGGTCATCCGGACTGCGGTGTGCCTGGACAACGCCCGCCGCTTCACCCGGGAGCACACCGCCGCGCTCACCCTCCAGCGGAATCTGCTGCCGCAGCATCTGCCGGCGCAGTCCGCCGTCGATCTGGCCTACCGCTATCTGCCGAGCGACGACCGGGCCGGGGTCGGCGGTGACTGGTTCGACGTCATCGGCCTCTCGGGTACCCGGGTCGGCCTGGTCGTCGGGGACGTGGTCGGCCATGGCCTCCAGGCGGCGGCGACCATGGGCCGGCTGCGGACGACCGTACGCGCCCTGGCCCGGCTGGACCTGTCCCCCGACGAGCTGCTGAGCCGGCTGGACGACCTGGTCGGACAGACCGCGGAGGACCAGGCCGCCACGATCGGCGCGGACGCCGGGCCGGACGACGTGGCCACCGGCGTGACCTGTCTCTACGCGGTCTACGACCCGGTGTCGCGGCGCTGCACCATGGCGCGGGCCGGCCATCTGCCGCCGGCCGTCGTCGACGCGGAGGGCGGTCTGTCCTTCCCGGATCTGCCCGCCGGCCCACCGCTGGGCCTCGGCGGCCTGCCGTTCGAATCCCTGGAGATCGAGCTGCCGGCCGGCAGCCTGATCGCCCTGTTCACCGACGGGCTGGTGGAGGCCCGGGACCGGGACGTCGACGAGGGGCTGGACATCCTGGGCCGGGTGTTGAGCGATCACCGCCGGCCGCTGGACGAGCTGTGCATTCACGCGCTGGCGGAGCTGCTGCCGGACGGGCCGGCCGTCGATGACTCGGCCCTGCTGCTGGTGCGTACCCGCGAGCTGGACGCCCGGCAGGTGGCGGCCTGGGAGCTGCCCGCCGAGCCGGCCGCGGTGAGCAAGGCCCGTGAACTGGCCACCGGGCAGCTGCGGGACTGGGGCCTGGAGGAGCTGTCCTACGCGACCGAACTCGTGGTCAGCGAGCTGGTCACCAACGCCGTACGCCATGCGTCGGGGCCGCTGCATCTGCGGCTGCTGCGCGACCGCACCCTGCTGACCGAGGTGTCGGACACCGGCCATACCTCTCCCCACCTGCGGCACAGCGCCAGCGACGACGAGGGCGGGCGGGGGCTCTTCATCGTCGCGCAGCTGGTGCAGCGCTGGGGCACGCGCTACACCCCGAACGGCAAGACGATCTGGACGGAACAGGCGTTTCCGCCGGACTATCCCGGGGCCCCGCGCCCGGCCGGATGACCGGCTGCCGGGGGTGCGGGCCGGGGCGGGCGCGGCGCACATCGTGCGGGTGTTCGGAGGCGGTCCCATGATGGAACCAAGCGAGGTCCCGGCGACCCGGCGGGCGCGGACAGAGGAGGACCTGTGACGACCAATGGCAGGGACAAGCCGGCCGAGCACAGCCCGGTCGAGCTGTACACCGGCAGCGAGCGGCCCTACGACCCGGAGGACCTGGTGAAGGTGTCCGGGCGCGAACCCACCCCCGCGAGCCTGGAATGGGCCAGGCGCCTGATGGCCGAGGAGGGCCCCGGCCCGGCCATCGAGCGGTATCTCCCGTGACGGGAGGAATCCACAAGCACGTCCGGAACACCCTCTGCTGATCACCGACGAGGGGGGCGCTCGGTCGGGTGTCAGCGGCGGGTTTCGACCTTCAGATCGCCGCGGGTCAGCGTGCGGCCGAAGTCGCCGGCGAGCAGGTCGTGCGGGACGCCGAGTCCGATCGCGCCGGCCTCGTCGAGGCGGGCCAGTTGGGCGGCCGTGAAGTCAACGTCCAGGGCGCCCAGATTGTCCTCCAGCTGCGCCGGGGTGCGGGCGCCGATGATCGGTGCCGTCACGGCCGGGTTCTGCAGGGTCCAGGCCAGCCCGACCTGGGCGGGTGTGCGGCCCAGCTCCGTGGCGACCTCCTTCACGGCGTCCACGATGGCGAAGTTGCGCTCGGTGAGGGCGCCGTTGGCAAGGGTGACGCTCTTGCGGGTGCCGTCGTCGATGCCGGCCTGCGTCGCGGTCAGGTCGTCGCGGCTGTACTTGCCGGTGAGCACCCCGCCGGCCAACGGTGAGTACGGCATCACCCCCAGCCCCATCTCGCGTGCCATGGGGATCAGGTCACGTTCCCCGGTACGCTCGATCAGGCTGTATTCGATCTGCAGCGCGACCAGTGGCGACCAGCCGCGCAGGTCGGCGATCGCCTGCATGCGCGACACCTGCCAGGCCGGGACGTTGGACATCGCCACATACAAGACCTTGCCCTGCCGGACCAGATCGTCCATACCGCGCAGGATCTCCTCGACCGGCGTCGTGAAATCCCACACGTGCAGGTAGAGCAGATCGATGTAGTCCGTGTTCAGCTGTCGCAGACTGGCTTCCACCGACGCGAACAGGCTCTTGCGGTGACTGCCCCCGGAATTCGGGTCGCCGGGCCGGCGCAGCGTCGTGTATTTCGTTGCCAGCACCAGGCTTTCGCGGTTGTCGCGGGTGAATTCGCCCAGCAGGCGCTCGGAGCTGCCGTTGGTGTAGGTGACGGCGGTGTCGATGAAGTTGCCGCCGCGCTCGACGTAGAGGTCGAACAGCTTGCGCGCCTCGTCCTGCTCGGCACCCCAGCCCCATTCGGTGCCGAAGGTCGCCGCGCCCAGTGCCAGCGGTGAGACCCGCAGCCCGGAGCGGCCCAGCAGCCGGTAGGTGTCAAGGGTGAGCGACATCGTGTCCTCCTGTGCTTGTGATCCGTTGCCGAAAACAAGCCTGTGACCGCCGCGAGCCGGGGATAAGGGAAAGACGTTCCTGGGAACGCCAGTCCTACCCTGGCGGTAGGACCCCGGCTGTAGGGTCGAACATGATGACCCACACCGTGGACACGACACAGGAGTTGGCCGCGTTCCTGCGGACCCGGCGCGAACGCCTGGACCCGCACGATTTCGGCCTGCCGTCGCGTCGGCAGGTCCGGCGGACCCCGGGATTGCGCCGTGAAGAGGTCGCCGAACTGGCCGGGGTCAGCATCGACTACATCGTGCGGCTGGAACAGGGCCGCGGGCTGCGGCCCTCGGCGGAGGTGGTGGAGGCGCTGGCGCGGGCGCTGCGCCTGGCCCCCGACGAACGCGCCTACCTCTTCAACCTGGCCCAGCAGCGCCCTCGCAACGCCGACAAGCCCGCCACCACTGCGGCGCCGCCGCTGGCCCGGCTGGTCGCCGACCTGTCGCCGCTGCCGGCCATGCTGATGAACCATCGCTACGACATCCTGGCCTGGAACGGCGAAATGGCGAGGCTGCTCCTGGATTTCGACACCCTGCCGCCGTCGCAGCGCAATGCGATGTGGCTGTGCCTGATGCATCCGGAGATACGTGAGTTCTATGTCGACCGCGAACGCGTGGTACGGGAGGGGATCGCCCACCTGCGCGCTGCGTGGGCCGCGCATCCGCAGGACCAGGCGTTGACCGACCTCATCGCCGAATTCACCACTCGTGACGAGGAGTTCGCACGATGGTGGGCCGAGCGGGACATCAAGGTCAACGGCCGCGGGCGCAAGGTGCTGCGGCATCCTGACGCCGGTGTGATCGCAGTACATTTCGAAGTGCTCATGCCACTTCAAGATCCGGACCAGCGGTTGGTGATCTACCGCGCCGCGGACGACGAGAGCCGGTCGGCATGGGACCGGTTGTGCGCACGGTGATGTCGACCGTCCATTCCTGCACCGAGTCGAACCGTCGTTCCGGCACGGCCGAACAGATGTTGGCCGCGCTGGAGACGAGCTGACCCCGGTCGCAGCGGCCTGCCGTGAAGAAGGGCAGCGGGCCTACGGCGCAGGCCGCCTCGACGCGTACGACAGCAGGTTCGGGAGCACCGCTGAACTCCCCGTCTCCGAGGGGGAAGGCCATGATCCGGAACAGCTGGCCTCCGAGGAGTTCGAGGAGATCTGGGAGACCGCTCGCCGGCAGATCGCCACCCGGCCGTCATGACTCCAGAAGCGGGCGTGGAAATGCCATCCGTCCTGAGACGAGCGCCCGGTCACCGGATGAGACAGCCCAAAAACCCGCTGGTCAGTACAACGAAGCGGTGCGGGCGCGACCGGTTGCCCCGGACTTGGGCGACCGGCGACGCCCCGTCCGGTGAGAGGACGCTCAGCCGCCGAGGATCTCCACCACGGGTCGCTGCGGGTCGTAGCCGGCCCAGCCCGGGTTCCCGGTGCCGGCGAACGCGACCCAGGCGCCGTGTACCTGGGCTGCGAGTCCTGCTGGGGCGGGCCCGGGGCCGAGGAGGCAGGTGTCCCCGTGCAGCCAGGGTTTGTCGGCGATGTCGAACACGAAGGGCAGTTCGACGGTGTGGGCAGCGCCGAGTCGCCCGTCCAGGGCCGTCGAGCGGTACCCGAACGAGTAGACGTGCGTGCGGCCGCCCGAGATCCGCGCGTGGGCCTGCGCCATGCGCGTCGTACCGGCCTCGAACAGGGCCTGCCCGAGCACGGCGGAGCGCAGCTCGCCCGGTGTTTCGTCCGGCCGTGCCGCGCGGTGCGCGGCGAGGGTGGTCTCCGGGTCTGCATGCACCCGGGTGGCGACGGCGAGTACGTCGGCCTCCGTGGTGGACTCCAGGGCGCCCTGCGGTACGAGGTAGAGGTGCCCCTCTTCGGTGTTGGTGCCGATGAGCAGGTCGACGTCGCGGGCCGGACCGTCGGCGAGATTGTCGGCGGGCTGGACCGGCAGGACCAGGCTGAACGGGCTGAGCCCGGCCAGCGGGTCCATGGCGGTGCCGGTGCGGAGGTCGAGGCCGGCCAGGGCGGGCAGGATCGACAGGAAGCGCTCGTCCGGGACCGGGGCGAACGCCTCGGCGGTCGGCTCGACGCCCAGTGCGGCGGCCGCCGTGGCGGTGACCCGTTGCGCTTGCTCCGGGGTGAACGCGCCGGTGCCGTTGCCGCTCTGGACGATCGCTCGCCGGAACAGACCGCCTGCCTCCGGTGTCGCGAGCAGCGCGCCGGTGAGCGTGGCGCCCGCGGACTGGCCGAAGACCGTGACGTTCTCGGGATCGCCGCCGAAGAGCGCAACGGTGTCGTGTACCCAGCCGAGTGCGGCGACCACGTCGAGCAGTCCGCGGTTGGCCGGAGCACCCGCCAGATCGAGGAACCCGGGGATGCCGAGGCGGTAGTTCACCGTCACGAGGACGACGCCATCGCGGGCGAACGCGCTGCCGTCGTAGAGCGCGGCACGGTTCGAGCCGGTGACGAACCCGCCGCCGTGCACAAAGACCATGACGGGACGCCTGCCGTCATCGGCGGCGGGCGTGTGGACATCGACGGTCAGGTACTCCTCGCCGGGGACCCAGCCCGGCCCGAAGTAGGGGATCATGTCGAGTCGGCCGAAGTCGCGGGCCGGCTGGGGAGCGGTGGGCGAGGGCCGCGTGCCGTCGCGGACACCGGACCAGCCCGGGTGCGGTGCGGGTGGGGCGAAACGGCCGGCGCCGGTCGGGGCCGCCGCGTAGGGGAGGGCGCGGTAGCGCTCGCCGGATCCGTCACGGAGGCCGCGCACGGCGCCCGCCGGGGTTTCGACGACCGGATCTGCCTGGTGGTACATGGGAGACGCTTCCTTTCCGGAGGGGGACATCAGGACAGGCGGGAGAAGCCCGCCCACTCCTTGATCGCGAACTTCGAGCCGCTGCGCGCGACCTGCGCGGCGCCTTGGCCGCCGAAGTGCGCCGGGAAGAGGAGCGCGTTGTTCTCGGCGGCGCGGCCGAGCAGCTTGTGCCGGGTGGCGCGGGACTCCGCCGGGTCCTCGCAGAAGCAGGAGTTGGTCTCCGGCTCTGCGATTTGCAGCGCCGTATGCACCAGGTCCCCGACGAACAAGGCCTGATCGCCGCCGGATTCCAGGGTGAGCACGGACGAGCCGGGGGTGTGCCCAGGAGCGAGCTCGAGACGCAGGTTCTTGTCGATCCGGTACGTCCCCTCCCACAGGTGAGTGAGTCCCGCCTGGTGGACCGGCGTGACGCTGTCCTCGAAGACGTTCTGGTTCCCGCGGCCGAACACGGTCTTGTTCTCGTTGGCCGGGTCCCAGAACTCGAAGTCCCGCCGGGTCATCAGGTACGTGGCGTTCGGGAAGGCCGGCACCCAGGTCCGCCCGTCGAGGCGGGTGTTCCAGCCGACGTGATCGATGTGCAGGTGGGTGTTGACCACGATGTCGACGTCCTCGGGCCGCACCCCGGCGGCGGCGAGGTGGTCGAGGTAGTTCGTGTCCCGGCGGCTCCACACCGGCGCGTAGGGCCGGTCCTTGTGGTTGCCCACGCCGGTGTCGACGAGGATCGTGCGCCCCTCGCTGCGCAGCAGCCAGGACTGGATCGCCGTATGACACTCGTCCGTCTGCGGGTTCCAGAAGTCGGGCGCCAGCCAGTCGCGGTGCTCGTCCCACGAGCCGTGGGGGCTGTCCGGGAAGAACTGCCCCGGGGGCATCTCGACCGAGCCGTAAAACTCTTTGATGCGGGTGACGGTGACGTCGCCGAGGGTGATCTGCTCCGGGCTCTGATCCATGTGGTCCGTCCTCAGGTCTGGGGTAGGTGGCCGACTGGGACCCAGCCTGGACACGCGGACGGGCACGCACCACTCCCGGGTTGTCCTACCCCTCGCAGGGTGTGGCTGGGATCGGGCCGCGCACCGATACTGGGGTGATGAATGGACCCGGCCCGCTCGGCGCCTTCCTCCAAGCCCGACGGGCGCGGCTGCGCCCCGAGGACGTCGGCCTGCGCGAACTCGGGCCCCGCAGGCGGGTGACCGGGCTCCGGCGCGAGGAACTGGCCCAGCTGGCGGGCGTCAGCGTCTCGTACTACGCACGGCTGGAACAGGGCCTCTCCCGCGGGGCCTCGGCCGAGGTGCTCGACGCGATCGCCCGCGCTCTCCTGCTCGACGGCCACGAGCGCGAGCACCTCGACCGGCTCGCCGGCGCCGCCCGCCACGCGCCCCGGGTGCGCCGCCCGCGGCCCGAGAAGCTCGCCGGCGAGACACGCGACCTCCTCCGCGCCGTCGACGGCGTCCCGGCGGTGGTGCTCGGCCGCCGTACGGACGTGCTGGCCTGGAACACCCTCGGGCACGCCCTGCTGGCCGGTCACCTGGACTTCCTTGGCCCGGATGACCCGGCGCGACGCCCGAACATGAGCCGGATGCTGTTCCTGGACCCGCACTGTCAGGAGCTGTACGCGGACTGGAAGCGCAAGGCGCGCGCGGTGGTCGGCAACCTGCGCATCGCCGTCGGCAGGCACCCGGAGGACCCACTGCTCGCGGAGCTGATCGGCGAGCTGACGATGAAGAGCCCGGAGTTCGTCGCACTGTGGGGGGACCACCGTGTGACGCCGTGCGATGCCGCGGCCTACGAGCTGCACCATCCCGTCGTCGGCAGGGTGACGGTGACACAGCAGACACTGTCGGTCGCCCGTTCACCGGAGCAGGCGCTCATCGTGTGCACAACGCCCGCCGGCTCCTCGTCCGAGGAGGCCCTCGCGCTCCTCCGGCAGGCGAGCGACAGCCGGGCGCCGCACGCGGACAGCGTCGGCGTTCCCGAGAAGCTACCGCGCCAGGTGTAGGCATCCCGGTGAAGCTGCCCCCCTTCGGGATACACGTTGCCTGGGCCGGTGGCCGGGGTGCCGACGACCGTCGTCGCCGCCGCCTGGCGCCGCCGGCCGTCAGCCGAGTTCCAGGCTGGTGACGGCGAAGGTCCGCTCCTGCTCCACCGGCGGGACCGGGCCGGTGTACATCCGGACGGTGTGCGACTGCGGAGCCAGACCGCGGGCCGTGACCAGGGCGTGTGCGCCGCGCCGCGGCCCGGGGACGTCGAGGAAGATCTCGTCGCCCGGGTCGACGGACGCGGTGAGAGCGTCGAAGAGGGCCTCGGCGGCTTCGGTGGTGTCCGCGAAGAGCGGGCCGATGCGATGGCCGGTGCGGGCCGGGCGGAGCACGCCGTAGCCGGCGATCCCGCCCTCGTGCAGATACACACGGGCGGTGTGGCCGGGGGCCGTCAGCCAGCGGGTGACGAAGGCGCGGCGGTCGGCGGGGAAGCAGCGCCGGTCGTAGTCGGCGAGAGCGTCGAGGTGGGAACCGGTGACGGGGACGGCCGCCGCCGGCGGTGTGCCGGAGCGGAGCGGGCGTCCGGCGTAGCGGACGGTGTCGTAGGCGGGGGTGAACCCGGCCCGCCGGTAGGTGAGTTGCTGGGCGGGGACGGCGTCGAGGCCCACGGTCCGGGCGCCGGCGTGCGGGAAGGCGGCCCGCCAGGTGGCGAGCCCGAGGCCTTCCCCGCGGTGGTCGGGGTGGACGAGGTAGTAGCCGAGGAACGCGTAGGCGTCCGAGTAGTTGACGATCGAGACCGCGGAAACGGTGCGCCCGGCGCGACGTCCGAGGAAGAAGCCCGTGGGGTCGGTCGGGTGGAAGCAGGCCGTGTCGCCGAGGCCGGGGTTCCACTCCTCCTCGGCGGCCCACCGGGCCACCTGGTGCCAGTCCGCCAACGAGGCGGTGGTGACGGTGAGTCCGGCGGGGGCGGGCTGCCGGTCGGGGGCGTAGCCATGGGGAGGCATGCCGGTGTTCGTCCCTTCTGGTGGAGGCAGGGGGCGAGCGGGAACGGTGCGGGGCCGGTGGCGGGGCGCGGGTGGGCCGGCCGGGAAGGTCCGGCCGGCCCGCGCGAGCCCGCCACGGTCCCCGGGAGGAGTCCTAGATCAGGTCCATGGCGGCGACCTCGTCGGGACGGCCGTAACTGACCGGTCCCTGGAAGCGCCGGCGGGCGGTGGCGAACCACCAGATGGTGGCGATGATCAGCACCACGGCCAGTGCAAGAGGGGCGTAGTTGAACGAGGCGGGGGTGATCGGGGATGCCTGGGGCAGCATGAACAGCACATTGCTGATCAGGATCCAGATCACCGCGATCGCCGCGACGGGCTTGCCGTAGCGGCCGAGGTTCCACGGTCCGGCCTGGAAGTCGTTGAGCCGCAGCCGCAGGAAGATGGGGACGGCATAGGCGAGGAACAGCCCGACGACATTGACGCTCACCACCGCGGTGAAGGCGGTGTGCGACCACCAGCCGGGGAGCACCAGCACCAGCGGACAGGCCGCGGCGAGCCAGACGGCCTTGACGGGGGTGCGGGTGCGCGCGGACACCGAATGCCACCACTGGGAGCCGGGCATCGCGCCGTCCCGGGAGAAGGCAAAGATCTGCCGGGTATTGCTGGTCATGTTGGCCAGACCACAGAAGAGCATGGCGCCGATCACGATCAACAGCAGGAACTTGGCGGTGCTTTGCCCGAGGGCGTCGATGAGAATCTGCACCGGCGGCGCCTCGGCCTTCGCGGCGTGACCGTAGTCACGGATCGCGTACACCAGCGCAAGCATGAGGATCAGTCCGGTGATCGCGGAGTAACTGATCGCCCGCATGATGCCCCTGGGCGCATTGACGGTGGCCTTCACCGTTTCTTCAGACATGTGGAAGCTGCCGTCGAAGCCGGTGAAGGTCCAGCTGGTGACGAGCAGGCCCAGCATTCCGCCGTAAATTGCGTGCGTGAAACCGGTGTTGTTGACGAAGTGCGTCGCGAACGAAGGCGACTGGTGATGGCCGGGTATCAGGGTCAGTGCACCGACGATCACCACCATGCCGATGAGCAGCCACCACACGGAAATACGGTTCACCACGGCAACCAGCCGCACCGTATAGGTGTTGGCCAGCGCCTGGACGAGAAGGATGGCCGCGGTGATGGCGACCGTCTGCTGCGGTGCCGGCTCATAGGACGGCCACTGCATGGCGATGAGGGCCTGGATGAAGGTGGCGGCGGCGAAGTTGGTGGCGGCGGTGCCGCCGACCTGGCCCACGAAGTTCAGCCAGCCCGTGTACCAGGACCAGGCGCCCTGGTGCCGCTTGGCCAGTTTGCCGGCCGAGAAGTAGAGGGCGCCGCTGGTCGGGTAGGCGGAGGCGATCTCGCCCATCGCGGCGCCGACGAACAGCACCATGACGGAGACGCCGATCCAGCCGAAGATCAGGATCCGCGGACCGCCGGCATTCATGCCGAAGCCGAAGGAGGAGAAGATCCCGGAGATGATGTTGATGATGGTGAAGGAAATGGCGAAATTGTCGAACGCGCGGAATCTGCGGGTGAGTTTCCGCGGATAGCCCATGGCGTGGAGCGTGGCGTCATCGTCGAGTGCGACGGAATCTGCCGTGTGGGGGGTTTTCGAGCGAGCTGGGGACGTACGCTCGGACACAACCGAAACCTTTCTGGGGAACTGTGGGGGGAGAGAATGGATCGGGTGGAGTGGATCGAACGGGTGAAACAGAATGAGTGGGCCCTTTACGGTGAATAACCAGGGCGGTTCGGACCTCACCGTGCATCAGCCGTCATGGGGTACGGGGAGCCCGCAGGAGCGTCTCGCCCTGGTCAATTGATCCTCGGGATCACCGAATGCGCTCCAGGGCATGCGCGAGGCATACGGCCCCATTGCCGTGAGGACTTCCCGTGCCTCGAATTCACGTTTCGCCATGAACAGCGCATGGGCCAGATACGCCAGATCCAGCACCGGCGTGAAACGGTAAGCGGCCACCTGCGGAAACCAGTTCCGGTAAATGCCCATCGCGGCGGTGATCCACTGGGGCTGCTCCCAGGTGCTGTCCGCGAGCAGCGCGGACGGGTTGTAGTCCTCGACCAGCGCCACCAGCGGGAGCAGCCGCAGCGGTGAGGCGGCCGGGGCCCGCTGGCTCAGGAACGCGGCAACGTCCCAGCTCGCGCTGGACGAGCCGCCGTAGCGGGTGAAGAAGAACGACAGGAAGCGGTGATGCGCCTCGCGGTGCCAGGGGTCGAGCCGGAGGATGTGCGCGAAGAGGTACCAGGGCCCGGCCGGCGCGGTCAACAGCCCCTGCGGCGCGGGGTCCTGGGGGCGGTCGAGGCGGGTCAGCGCCAGCTGCGCCACCCAGGGGGTGGGGTCCTTGGGCAGCAGCTTCGCGGCCCGCTCACACGCCGACCGCGCTATCCGCGCCAGGGCGCCTTGCCGCCGGTCACCGGCATCGGCCATGCGCAGGGCGCGGAGCATTGCCACCCGGGCCCAGAGCAACGCGGCCTCGGGCCCCGGCTCCTCGGCCAGCCAGCGCTCCGCCAGGTCCGAATCGGCCGCCACGGACGCGAGCACCAGCGACCGGTGGGCGCGGACCTCGAAATCCTCCCGGGCTTCCCGGAGAACTTCGTGCGCGCTCAGATACCGTCCGGTCCGTACGTCCATACACGCGCGCGCCAGCGCCCGGTCATTGGCAGCCGGACTCCACACGTACTGCCCCTCGAAAGAGCCGGCCGCCATGGTCCCCTCCCGGTCACGAAGGCGTCATCCCCCACACCGCATTCCAGCTGCGCCGAATTCAGCCGGATCCCTGCCACCGGTCAAGTGACAGCGGGCCACACCCTACTCACCCTCCACTCATTCGGAAAACAAGTCGCCTGGAATATCTGGTTCCGCACCTTTTAGTCTCGATGAAATTGAAAGGGGAACGACTTCTCACGCCACCTCCCGAACCCCGTCGCTTTGCGGCCCGGTTCGCCATCGAGCAGTTATTTGGCATATTCACATACCCACGGAACCTTCACAAGTGAGCCTGATCGCCGATTACCCCTCCGTATCCCACACACCCTGGAGGGATAGCACATCACCCCCGAGGACCGCCACACCCCGCACCCCGCACCCCGCACCCCGCACCCCGGGCGACATGACCTCGCCCGGATCGCACCGATCCCCACCAACCGCTCGCCGTTCTCGGCCAGTTCACAGGCGTTTTCCGGCCACGCCGTCACGGCTCAGCACCGGGCCCGGACGGACGGGCGGGCCGGCCTTCGGCGAGCACGCTCCGCCGCCGGACGGCCCGCGAGCCGCTCCGCGCGGACAGCATCTTCACCGACGGGACCTTCACCGCACCCTCTTACGGCGCACTCCTGCGGCTTACGGCGCCCCGGGCGCCCGAACCGGCAACATTCAATGAATTGCTGAGCACTTGTGGAGCCGAACGGCGGACCGCCCGGCCCCAACAGACCCGCCTGCCGGCCGAGGAGGTTTCCGGCAAACACGAAGTCGGCTCAAGAGCAACCGAATTAGCGGATGCTACTTTCCGGAACCGCGTGATCACATGTAGCGTTCATCTGGACCACGGGCCGTGGCTTCACCCCACGTCACGGCCAGGTACGGGCATGGGCGCGCGCGTTCTCGCGGTACGAGCGGAGCGATCGCCCCCGATGGGCGCACCTGCACCACAAGTGCCTGGTCGCCGCCCCGTCCCAGCACCGCACTGCATCGCGGTCGCTGTGCAGTACCTACGCAGCGCCCTCACTGTGCAGCACCTGCGCACCCTTGAACGTCGAGCACCGCCATGTCTGTCCGTACACGCCTGCTTTGCAAGAGGAATGGGCCCAGATCATGTTTATGAACTCCTCGACGACCCCGCTTGCGTTGCGTCCGGACGCCGAGTTCGTCCGGCCGCTCACAGCCGGGCCCGACGAAGGGCCACCCCTGGCGGTCGACCGGCTACCGGACGGCAAGTGGCAACTGACCCTGCACGACCTGGAACCCGTATCGGTGCACCGGCTGCCGTCCGACGAGGTCCACATCATCCTGGCGCCGCCCGGCGAGGAATCGTCCCGGCCCGCCGAGCCGATGACCGGCCAGGCGCAGCCGGAGCACATCCATATCGACACCGCGGCCCGGACGGTCTTCATCAGAGACCGCCAACTCGATCTGCCACGGCTGGAATTCGATCTGCTGGCCCATCTCGTCCTGCACCCACAACGCGCCTTCACCCGGGAACAGTTGATGGCCGCCGTCTGGCCCGGCAGCCAGTCCAGCACCCGCACCGTCGATGTGCACATCGCCCGTCTGCGCCGGCGCCTGGGACCCGGGCTGCGCGACACCATCAGCACGGTCTTCGGCATCGGGTACAAGTACCAGCCGGCCCCGTAGACGGCGGGGGGCGCGGCGCGGCCCCGGCGGGTGCCGGGCGCCGCGGTCGCGGTGCACGGCCGCGCGGCCGGCTCAAAGGCCGCGGTCGGTGCACTGCAGCAGCCGGTGCACCGCAGCGGTCCGGTGGCCGGTGACCGGCGGAGCGCGGCCACCGTCCCCGGCCGGCGCGGCACGTCGTCCCGCCGGCCGTTCCGGCGCTCCTGTGGGGGCCGGGCAGCGCGCGTCACGCCCCGCCGGCCGGGGAGTTCAGGTGCGCGGGGGTGGTGGCCGGCGGATCCTTCCGCACGAAGGCCCGGCGCAGGGCGTGATAGGGCGCCTCCGGGTCGAAGAAGATGCGGCGCATACGGGTCAGTTCGTCCTCCCGGTAGGCGGCGAGCGGGCGCCGGGCCTCGTCGCGTTCCCGGGTGGCCTTCTTCGTGGCGATACGGGCCTGGGTCGCGGGCGCCGACGCCAGCCGGCGCGCGAGGGCGGTGGTCTGTGCGGCGAAGTCCTGCGCGGGGCAGTCGATGATCCGGTCGACCAGGCCGAGCCGCGCTCCGGCCGCGGCGGTCATCGGCAGGGCGCGCGCGGTGAGTTGCCGCGCCACCTCGGAGCCCGCCCGGCCGGGCAGCGTAGAGGTCCAGTACTCCGAACCGTAGAGCCCCATCAGCCGGTAGTGGGGGTTGAGCACCACGGCCGAGCGGCACCACACCTCGTCGGCGGCGAGGGCCAGCATCGCCCCGCCCGCCGCGGCATTGCCGCCGAGCGCGGCGACCACCAGCCGGTCGGTGGTGGTCAGGACGGCGTGCACCAGGTCGTCCATGGCGTTGATGTTGGCCCAGGACTCCTCGGCGGGGTCGGCGGCGGCCTCGATGACATGGAGGTGGATGCCGTTGGAGAAGAAATCCCGGCGGCCGCCGAGGACCAGTACGGAGGTCGGCCGCGCGCAGGCGTGACGATAGGCGGCCAGCAGCCGTCGGCAGTGGCCGGTGCTCATCGCCCCGCCGGGGAAGGAGAACTCCAGGAAGCCGGCCGGGCCGGCCTCGCGGTAGCGGATATCGGTCCAGGTGCGGGGGCCGTCGCCGGGGTCGAGCGGGGCCGGGACCTCGGGCAGCGGCGGGAGGCGTCCGCCCAGCGCCAGAGTGGCGGGCAGCTTGAGGGTGCCGGGCTCCCCCGGTGCGCGGGGCGGCCGCAGCTCCGGGATCCATACGGCGCCGTCGGCCGTGGCCCGGCAGATCGCGCCGCACCGGGTGGCCAGCAGCTCGCCCGGCCGCCCCGTCAGGGTGTCCTCGGGGTGGCCACCGTGCAAATGCCAGCTCTCTCCGAGGAGTTCATCCCGTACGCCGGGCTGCGAGTCCGCGGCGCGCAGCTTGCGTACGACGGTGTCGGTGGGGTCGCAGCGCCAGTCGATCCGGCGCAGGTCCTGGCGGAAGGGCGGCCGGGGGCGGCCCGGTTTCGCGGCATCAGGCAGGGCGGCCTGCGGCTGCGGACGGTGGGTGCCGGAGGCCAGGCGGGCGACGGCCGACAGGACCGCCTCGACCGCGGCATCGGCGATCTCGTTGCGGTACAGGTCGCTCTTGCCCACGTCGGGGACGGGGCAGTCGGCCGCGGCCCAGATGTCGCCGGCGTCCATCTCCTCATTGGCCTGCAACACCGTGACCCCCCACCGGTCGGCGCCCAGGTGCACCGCCCAGTCCAGCGAGGACGGGCCACGGTCACCGACGGGCCCGGGGTGCACGATCAGGCAGGGGCAGGCGGACCACACCTCGCGGGGCACGGCCGTCTTGAGCATCGGTGCCACGATCAGGTCGGGGGAATGACGGCGGACGACCTCGGGGAGCGGGGTCCCGCGTGTTACCAGCTCCACGCTCAGGTGGTGCCCGCTGTCACCGAGTTCGGCGTATACGCGCTGCGTCAGGCTGTTGAACGCGCCGGCGATGAGCAGAATGCGCACAGCGGACTCCCCTGGAGCTGGTACCGGTCAGCGGGTAACTGATCGTGATCGTTCCCCACGGGCTGCCGTCCGGCTCCGCACCCGCGCCACGGATCACCCGAACGACGGCCGCCGTGCGGCGGAACGCGACTCCGGACGCCACCCCAGGAGACCGGCCCGCCCCCTCACCCGCCTGACGGATCGCCACTTGGTTCCGGTCGGTGATCATCTCGACGGAATCCCGCCAAAGTTGGCGCGCCGGGCACGCTTCCCCGACGATGACATTGCCATTAATTGACATTCACTTGGTCATCCTTTTACCTTCGATGGAACGGCATCAGCGCTGGTCAGCGCCGTATGCCCGGTTCTTCTTCCGCACTCTCATCGGAGGTTCCCATGGAGCAGCTCATCAAGAAGATGGCCCAGGACCACGTCTGGCAGAACTGGCTCGCCGTCAACTCCGCACAGCAGGCGGCGAAGAACGGCTGCATCAGCGCCGCGCCGAAGGCGGGCTGCATCAGCGCCGCCCCCAAGGCCGGCTGTATCTCCTGACGCCTGGCGCCCTGTGAAGCCCGGGGCGGGCCGGCGGCGATCGGCGGAACGGGCCGCGCGCCCCTTTCCGGACGCCGGCCCGCCCCGGACAGCGCCCCGCTCCGGGCACCGCGCCCCGAATTGCCTTGTGCGCACCGCATTCCGAGCAAAAACGAGGATTCCATGGATGGTCAGCCGACCGCCGAGGTCATCGAGCAGATCCGTGATATTCCGATCTACCGCGAGTCACTGGCGAAGGGCCACTTCCCGCTGCTCGACAAACCGGAGATCGCGCGCGGCTTCCCCGACAACTGGATGACGCCCCGGCTGGCCACGGCGCTGGAATGCGGCGAAGCCGAGTTCGTCCTCTCCACCGGCACCCATCACGCCCGGATGCAGATCATCCGGCCCCCGTATTTCCTGGTGCACTCCTACTACCGGCTGTGGAGCGAGCACCCCGATATCGCGGAAACCTGGGAATCGGGCTGCCGGCGGGTCTCGCTGACCACGGTGCTGGCGACGGAACATGTGGCGCGGGTCAATGCCGCACGGCACGGTACGGTGCCGGAGCCGGTGCCCTCGAAGGAGGACCGGCGGCTCGATGCGCGTACCTGCTACCTCAATCTGCGGCTCGACCCGGCGCTGTGGGAGCGCGACGAGGTGGCGCGGATGCTCCAGGAGATCCGCGCGGCGGCGGAGGCGCACCCGCGCGGGTGGTACCACCTCGACTGCTCCGGATATCACCTGGCGCATCTGCTGCGGAAGGCCGGCGAATGGCGGCTGTGGGACGACTTCCCGCCGCCCGCCAGCATCATTCACGCCTACGAATACACACCGGTGAACGTCCGGCGCTTTCTGCACCAGCACTTCGCCTGCCCGGTCATCGACCTGTTCGGCAGTACCGAACTCGGCTATCTCTACTTCAGCGACCGCCGCGGCACCTACTGGCCGCATCTCGACAAGATGAGCGTCGAGCTCCACCCGGTCGCCGCCGGGAGCACGATCTACCAGCTCATCGTCACCAGTGTGCGCAATCCCCATATGCCGCTGGTCCGGTACCGCTCGGGCGACTGTGTGCGCACCCTGGACGGGACGCCGGACCCCGGCAAGATCTCCCAATTCTGCGGCCGGGAAAAGGAATTGCTCGGCACCCCGCACGGACCCGTCGCACAGGGCGACCTCGACCGGTGCATCGGGGAGAGGTCCCCGCACCTCTTCGTCTACCAGTTGCGGCTGACCGGCGATTTTGGGGCACAGCTGGTGTACACGACCTTCCACGGCGCGCCCGTCGGCCAGGCGGAGGCCGCGCTCCTGGAGGAGGGCATCGTTGACCTGACCGGGCGGCGCTGCCGGCTCGAACACCGTACGCACCTCCCCATCGGGAAGTCGGGAAAGTACGCCTGGCTCACGAACGGGACCTGACCCGCCCGGACACCCGCCCGGGGACCTGACCCACCCGAGCACCTGACCCACCGGCATCCGACCCACCGACCGGCATCCGACCCACCGATCCGGCCCACCCGGACATCGGCTCCCCCGGACAGGAGAAGCATGACCACCCCGCCACGGATATCTCCCGACGCCCTCGAGGACCTGCTCGGTGCCGCGCTGCACAGCGAGGTGCTGACCCATTTCGGCAACAAGGGCGCCGCGCCACGGGAGTTCGTGGAGCGCCAGGTCACCGAGTGTCTGCGCTATCTCTATCTCGTCTCCCGGCACCACGACCGGCTCGGCGGCCTGTTCCTGCCCGTCGAGCAGGAGATCGACGAGATCTGGCACTACCTCATCCTGCAGACCCGTGAATACCGGGCGCTGTGCGAGGAACGGCTGCCGGGGCGGTTCTTCATCGAACACCGCAGCATCGCCTACGAGGACTACCAGCAGGAGCCGGGCCGCGAGCAGGCACTCGAAGAGGCGCTGCGCTGGATTCCGCTGTACTGCCGGGAATTCGGCCCGTTCGACGAGGGTGCGCTGCCACACTGGACCATGGTGCGCTTCCTCCATCAACAGATGGGCCTGTCGCTCACGGAGATCGCGGCGCTGCAACCGATGGCGACGCCCTAGCCTCGGCACCGGGCTCGAACAGAAGGGAATCATGAAGGCTCACCACGCTTCCCCGGACGTCCACGAGGTTCCGGAACAACGACGGATTCTGGCCGTCCTGGTCGTCTCCCAGATCCTCAGCGGTGCGGGCCTGGCCGCGGGAATCACCGTCGGCGCACTGCTCGCCGAAGAGATGCTCGGCTCGACCGGTCTGGCGGGCGTGCCCAGCGCGCTGTTCACCGCCGGTTCCGCGCTCGGTGCCGCCGGCATCGGCCAGATATGCCGGCGCCACGGCCGGCGTCCGGGCCTTGCGCTCGGGTACGCGGTCGGGGCGCTCGGCAGCCTCGGGGTCGTGGTGGCGGCCGTCCTCGGCAGCGCGGTGCTGCTGTTCGCGGCCCTGCTGGTCTACGGGGCCGGCACCGCGACCAATCTGATGGCGCGTTATGCGGGCGCGGATCTGGCCTCGCCCGCACGCCGCGGGCGGGCCGTGAGCACCGTGCTCTTCGCCACCACGCTCGGCGCGGTGATCGGGCCCAACCTGGTGACCCTTACGGGAGACCTCGCGCACTCCTGGGGCATCCCCCGTCTCGCCGGGCCGTTTCTGCTGGCCGCCGCCGCGTTCGGGGCAGCCTCGCTGGTCCTGGCCGCTCTGCTGCGGCCCGATCCGCTGCGGCTCGCCGGGAAGCCGGCCGCGGCACGGACCACGGCGGCGGCCGGAAGCCCGGCGGGCGCCACCGACGGCCGCCCGGACGCCCCGCCGGACCGGCGCGGAGTGGTCACCGGCACCACGGTGATGGTCCTCACCCAGCTGGTGATGATCGCGATCATGACGATGACGCCCGTCCATATGCAGGCGCACGGCCATGGCACCCAGGCGACCGGGCTGGTCATCGCCCTCCACGTCGGAGCGATGTTCCTGCCCTCGCCGCTGACCGGGCTGCTGGTCGACCGGGTCGGCCGGCGGTGGATCGCCGGTGCGTCCGGTCCGCTGCTGCTGGCGGGCGGCGTCCTCGCCGCCGTGGCGCCGCCGCACTCCGTCCCCGCGCTCGCCGCGGCGCTGGTACTGCTCGGCCTCGGCTGGAACTTCGGGCTGATCAGCGGCACCGCCCTGGTCACCGACGCGCTGCCGCCCGCCCGTCGCGCGTCGGCACAGGGACTGGTCGATGTCGGCATCGCCCTCGCGGGTGCCACCGGGGGCATGGCCTCGGGCCCGGTGGTCGTCCTGGGCGGCTACCCCACGCTGGCGCTGGCCGGCGGGATTCTCGCGCTGGCGGTCGTGCCCGTCGTCGCGTGGACCGTCCGCCGCCCGCTGCATACCGCCCCCGCCCCCACGGCCGGGCGTACGGAAACCGAAGCGACATGAACTCCCGCTCGCGTGACGGATGTTCCCGGCACCTTTTCGGGAAAATCTTGGAACTTGGCGTCATTTCTCGTTATCACGCCCGAAACCTGGATGCTGCACTGTGAGGGCAGGGTGGAACCGTGTGAACGAACCACGGGGGGCGATGATGCGGAAGGACACCTGCGTACCGCGCATACCGGTGCTGCGCCTGTGCCGCACATCCCTCGCCGCCCTCATCGTGACCCTGGCGTTCCTGCTGGGCGGTGCGGCCACGGCCACCGGCGCGGCGAAGGCCGCGTTCAGCGTCCCGTCCTCCGCGAAGTCCGTGAGCGCGCCGCCGGCCGCCAAGCCGGACAACGACACCTCCGAGGAAAAGGCCAAGCGCGAGGCCGAACGCGGCCAGCCCCGGCGTACCGCCCGGACCTCCGTCGGCATTCCCCAGCACACCGGCCGCCCGCACCCGCCGTGCAGCGGGAGCACCACGGCGCCCGACACCACCGCGCCGTCCCGCGCCCCCGCGCCCGGCAGCCGGGCCAAGGCCGCGTCCAGACCGGCCGCGCTCCCCGTCCTGCACTGCGTGTTCCGCTGCTGAGAGCGGCATGGTGGCCTGCCCCACCCACCGCACCGTGCACCTTCCCGCCACCACCCCACAGTGGCACCACTCATCAGCAGGAGACCTCCGCGTGGAGACCTTCATCCAGCATGCCCGGGGCCTGACGGCCCGTATCGCCGACCGGCGGGACGAACAAGAGACATACGGCCGGCTCGCGGCCGGCCAGTCCCCCCTCGCCCTGTTCATCACCTGCTCCGACTCACGGGTCATCCCGTCCCTGATCACCGGGGCGCGGCCCGGCGAACTCTTCGAACTACGGACCGCCGGCAACGCCGTGCCCGTCTACCGCGAGGACATGGCCGCCTGCGCGGAAGCCGCCACCATCGAGTACGCGATGCGCGTCCTGGGCGTGGCCGACATCGTGGTGTGCGGTCACTCGCACTGCGGCGCGGTCGGCGCCAGGGCCCGCGGTGAGGACCTGACCGGCGCACCTGCCGTACGGGACTGGCTGGCCCAGCAGCTGTCCGACCAACTGCCCAAGGATGCGGAACCGACGGTCGCCGCCGCCGTCCAGCAGCATGTGCGCGAGCAGCTCGGCCGGCTGCGCGGCTATCCGTGTGTGCGCGAGCGGCTCGCCGCCGGCGAGGTCACTCTGCACGGCTGGTTCTACGAAGTGCACACCGGCATGGTGGCCGCGCATCACCCCGCCTCCGACCTGTTCCTCCCTCTGTGAAGCCGGGCATGCACCTCATGAAGCGATTCACCTCCTTCCGGGCGGACTTCACCGCCTCCGTCGTCGTATTTCTCGTGGCCGTCCCGCTGTGTGTCGGGGTGGCCGTCGCCTCCGGGGTCCCGGCCGAGCTGGGGCTCGTCACCGGTGTGGTCGGCGGACTGCTCACCGGTCTGCTCCCGGGCAGCAGCCTCCAGGTCAGCGGCCCCGCCGCCGGTCTGACGGTGCTGGTCTTCGAAGCCGTCAAGGAGTACGGCATCGGGGCGCTCGGCGCGCTGGTGCTGGCAGCCGGCGCACTGCAACTGGCCATGGGGGCACTGAAGTTGGGGCGCTTGTTCCGGGCGATCTCGGTCGCCGTCGTCCAGGGCATGCTGGCCGGCATCGGCCTGGTCCTGATCGCCGGACAGCTCTACGCCCTCGCGGACGCCAAGGCGCCCGGCAGCGGACTCGCCAACCTCGGCGGCCTGCCCCGCCTGGTCACCGCCACCGTGGGATCGGGGACGGCACCGGCCGCGCTCGCCATCGGCGCCGGCACCATCGCCGTCCTGGCGCTGTGGCCGCGCTGGCGGCGCGCCGCGCGGGTCCTGCCCGCGCCACTGGCCGCGGTGGCGCTCGCCACCAGCGCGGTGTGGGCACTGGATCTGCCCGTCGCACGCGTCGAGGTCAGCGGGCTGCTGGACGCGATCCAGCCACCCGGTCTCGCCGACCTCGGCCGGCTCACCGAGATCGGTGTGCTCGGCACGGTCGTCGCCTTCGCGCTGATCGCGTCGGCCGAGTCGCTCTTCAGCGCCGCCGCGGTCGACCGGCTGCATGACGGGCCGCGCACGGACTACGACAAGGAGCTGATGGCCCAGGGCGCGGGCAATGCCGTCTGCGGCATCCTCGGTGCGCTGCCGATGACCGCGGTCATCGTCCGGAGCGCGGCCAATGTCCAGGCGGGCGCCAAGACCAAGGCCTCGCGGGTGCTGCACGGCGTCTGGCTGCTGGTGTTCGCCGCGGCGTTCCCCGCCGCGCTGGGCGTGGTGCCGGTGGCCGCGCTGGCGGGTGTGCTGGTCCATGCGGGCTGGAAGCTCATCCCGCTGCGGGAGCTGCGGCCGCTGTGGCGCGAACACCGCGGTGAGGCCGTGGTTCTCCTGGTCACCGCGCTCGCGATCGTGACGGTCAATATGTTCGAGGGCGTGCTCATCGGGCTGCTGATGGCCGTCGCGAAGACCGCCTGGGAGACCTCACACGTCCACCTCGACATCCACACCCCGGACGACGAGGACGAGCCGGTGCTCGTACGCGCCGTCGGCAACGCCACGTTCCTGCGGCTGCCCAAGCTCCTCGACCAGCTCGACACGCTGCCGGCCGGCCGGGGTGTGGAACTCGATCTGAGCGGGCTGCGCCATCTCGACCATGCCTGTGGCGCCGCGCTGGCGAACTGGGCCGAACAGCACCGCCGTAGCCGGCGGACGGTGGAGCTGGTGTCCTGATGACCGCTCCGCCCGCCGGGCCGGCCGACGGACGGACGGGCGGGCGGAGCGGCGCCGGTCGCGGGGGCTTCCGTCCCCGTCCGCGCACCGGCGGCGCTCGGCCGAACGGCGGAGCCGGGAAGAAGACCCCCGATACGGTTGTTGGCGAGGGTCAGGTCGGTCGTGGGCGGCAGGGATGCCCGGCGGCCGACGCCACACTCGTCGTCGTTCGGAGGGACGGACGCCATGCCTCTTCAGGGTGAGTACGAACCGAGCCCGGAGCAGTGGGTGCGCGATCAGGTCGAGCAGTACGAGAGCTCGGGCGGCAGGGAGGGCACGACGATACGGGGGATGCCGGTCGTGGTCCTCACCAGCCGGGGCGCGAAGAGCGGAAAGATCCGCAAGAGTCCGCTGATGCGCGTGGAGCACGAGGGGACGTACGCCGTGGTGGCCTCTGTGGGAGGCGCGCCCCGGCACCCGGTCTGGTACCACAACCTCGTGGCCGATCCGCGGGTGGAACTGCAGGACGGCCCGGGGCGCCGGGACATGACGGCCCGTGAGGTCACCGGCGAGGAGAAGGCCCTGTGGTGGGGGCGCGCCGTCGCGGCGTACCCCGATTACGACGACTACCAGAAGAAGACGGACCGCCGGATCCCGGTGTTCGTCCTGGAGCCGGCGGCCACACCGCACTGACCCGCCGCGGACGCTCAGAGCGTCACGAGGGAAACCTCGGTGGCCTTGACGCTGGTCCATACGGACACCCCGTCGGCGAGCCCGAGTTCGAGGGCCGCCGACGGGGTGATCTCGGCCACCAGGTCGGGGGCCTCCTGCGAGGTGACCAGGATCCGCAGCCGGCTGCCCGCCGAGGTGATCTCCCGTACGGTGCCCGGCCAGACGTTGCGGGGGCTGCCGGCCGGCTTGCCGAGGTGCAGGGACACGGCCTCGGGGGCGATGATCGCCAGCGCCCGGACACCGTCGGGGAGCCGGTCGGCGACGACGAGGTGACCGCCGCCGGTGAGCACCAGGCCGTCGCCGGTGGCGGTGCCCGGCCAGGCGTTGCGCCCGAGCATCCGGGCCACCCAGGGTGAGCGCGGGTGCCGGGTGACCTCGGCGGGCGGGGCGTCCTGGAGGGCGTGCCCGTCGTCCAGGACGAGGACGCGGTCGGCGAGCGAGACCGCCTCGACGGGGTCGTGGGTGACGATCAGGCAGACGCCGCCGAAGCCCGCGAGATGGCCGCGCAGGGTGTGGCGGACATGGGCGCGGGTGGTCTGGTCGAGCGCGGCGAGCGGTTCGTCGAGCAGCAGCAGTCGCGGACGTGCGGCCAACGCCCTTGCCAGCGCGACGCGTTGGGCCTGGCCGCCGGAGAGCTGGGCGGGCTTGCGGTGTGCGAGCGCGCCGACGCCCAGCCGGTCGAGCCAGAGCTGTGCCGCGCGGCGGGCCTCGGCGCGCGGGGTGCCATGGGCGCGCAGCCCGTAGGCGGTGTTGGTCAGGGCCGTCAGATGCGGGAAGAGCGCACCGTCCTGGGGGACCCAGGCGACGCCGCGGCGGTGCGGGGGCAGTGTGCTGACGTCGGTGTCGCCGAGGCGTAGCGTGGCGCGGGCGCGCGGGGTGAGGCCGAGCAGGGCACGCAGCAGGGTGGTCTTGCCGGCGCCGTTGGGGCCGACGACGGCGATGGTGGTGCCCGGACCGGCGTCCAGGGTCAGCTGGTTGAAGCCGGTGACCTCGGCGTGCAGCGGCCAGTGTTCCCGGGGCTCGGCGGATGTCGCGACGGGCTCCTCGGCGCCGGTGGCGGGCGGCGACGCCAGGTCGGTGTCGTCGGTGGCGGGTACGGTGCGGGCCGCGCGGTCGGTGGTGGCGCCGGTCCACCGGCCGCGCAGAGCGACCAGCACGGCCATGGCGATGACGAGCAGCAGCAGCGAGACCGAGGTGGCCGCCTCCGGGGATTCCTGGAGCAGCAGATAGACCTGGAGCGGCAGGGTCTGGGTGGTGCCGGGCAGATTGCCGGCGAAGGTGATCGTCGCGCCGAATTCACCGAGCGCGCGGGCCCAGGTCAGCGCGGCGCCGGCGGCGAGGCCCGGGGCGACCATGGGGAGGGTGACGGTGCCGAAGACCCGTACCGGGGAGGCGCCGAGGGAGGCCGCGGTCTCCTCGTAGCTCGTGCGCAGTCCGGCGAGCGTGCCCTCCAGGCTGATGACGAGGAACGGCATCGCAACGAAGGTGGCGGCGACCACCGCGCCGGAGGTGTGGAAGGGCAGCACGATGCCGAAGGTGTCCTCCAGCCAGGGGCCGAGCACTCCGCGGCGGCCGAGGCCGAGGAGCAGTGCGACACCGCCGACGGTCGGCGGCAGCACCATCGGCAGCAGTACCAGCGAGCGGACCAGCGCCTTGCCGGGGAAACTGACCCGCGCCAGCAGCCAGGCCAGCGGTACGCCCAGCAGCAGCGAGAGCCCCAGCGCCCAGAAGGACACCAGCAGGGACAGCCGGAGCGCTTCGAGGACACCCGGACTGGTCAGATGGGTGCCGAGGTCGCTCCAGGTGGTGCGGGCGAGGATCCCGACCAGCGGCATCAGCAGGAACGCGATGGCGACCAGCGCGGGCACGGCCAGCACGACGGGGGCTCGGCCACCGGGCGCGCGGAGCCTGCCCGCCGGGGGCAGGGCGAGGGTGCGCAGGCGTCTCATCCGGGTTCCTGGGATCGGGGGGCGGGCCGGGCCGGTGTACGGCGGCGCGCACGGTCCGGTCCGGTTCCCCGGGCCGGAGCGTGCGCGCCGCACCGGGTCACGGCTTCTGGAAGCCCGCCTGCTGCAGGAGCTTCTGCGCCTCGGGCGTGCTCAGCCACGTCACGAATGCGGCCGCGGCAGCCGCGTGCTGAGAGGCCTTCAGGGTCGCCGCCGGGTAGGAGGCCACGGCGTTCTGCGCGTCGGGGATGTCGACGGCGTCGACCTTCTTCGGTGCGGTGGCGGCGTCCGTCTGGTAGACGATGCCGGCGTCGGCCTCACCGAGCTCGACCTTGCTCAGCACCGCGCGGACGTTGGGCTCCTGCGAGACCGGTTTGACCTTCAGCTTCTGGGCGTCCAGGACCTGCTTGCTGTAGCGGCCGACCGGCACCTCGGCGGCGGCGAGCACCACCTTCAGCTTGCTGTCGGTGAGGGCCTTGAGGTTGCTGATCTTCTTGGGGTTGCCCTCGCCGGTCGCGATGACCAGACGGTTCTTGGCGATGACGGTGGGCGTGCCGACGTCGGGCTTCAGTCCGTCCATGGTCTTGGTGTCGGCGGTGACCACGGCGTCGGCGGGGGCGCCCTCCCTGACCTGGGCGGCCAGTTCCTGGGAGCCGGCGAAGGAGAAGTTCACCTTCGTGCCGGGGTGCTCCTTCTCGTAGACCGCGCCGGCCTTCTTGAAGACATCGGTGAGCGACGAGGCGGCGAGCACGGTGAGGTCCGCCTTGGGAGCGGAGCTGCCGGACTTCGCGGCGCCCTCGTTCTTCTTGCTGTCGTTGCCGCCGCAGGCGGCGAGCGGTACGAGGAGGGCGGCGGTGACCAGCGCGGTGGCGGCGCGGCGTCCGGTGAAGAGCTGGGACATGGGGCGGGACTCCTTGGAACGCGGGACGAGAGGTGGCGTCCGAGCGGATGGGAAAAGCCGCGCCGTGGACGGTCGACGCCGCTGGTGTGAGGCAGCCGCCGGTGGGGGACGGTGGTGGCGGATCGGCTGGGTGTTGCCGCGGTGGGTCAGGTGCGGTCGATGTGCACGCTGGTGGACTTCACACGGGCGGTGGCCTGCATGCCGACCTCCAGGCCCAGTTCCTCCACCGCTTCGCGGGTCAGCAGGGACACCAGGCGGTGCGGACCGGCCTGGATCTCGACCTGCGCGGCGACGTCGCCGAGCTTGACGGCGGTGACGATGCCCGGGAAGGCATTGCGCGCGGAGGTGTACGAGGCGTCGTCCTCACCGGCGCCGTTCTGCGCCACCTCGATGGAGAAGGCGGCGAGAGCACGGCCGTCGATGAGGCGGCGGCCGCCGTCGTCGCGGTGGGTCGCGACCTTGCCGGCGTCCGCCCAGCGGCGGGCGGTGTCCGGGCTGACGCCCAGCAGCCGCGCCGCCTGGCCGATCGTGTAGGACTGCATGTGCGACAAGATATGCATTACCGGCTCGCATTTGCAATGCATCAGGCGAAGCTATATGGCAGATGCCAGGCTCCCTGGAGGAAGGGACAACAAGCCGCCGGCCGGCAGTCGCCTCGTATGCGGCAGGGAAATGCTCCGCCTCCATTTTGCCAGGCGCACAGGGATATCCGCCTGGCGCCTGCCACGCATGCCCGGACGACTGTGTGGCAGGTGGCTAGAGTGCAGACGACAGATCAGGAACAACGTGACATTCCACCCCTTGCTTTCCACTCCCCCGGTGAGGCAATTCCATGAGCCTGAGTATCCGTAACCAGCTTTCCGGCACCGTTCTTTCGGTCACCGCCGGCGAGGCCATGGCAACTGTCAAGGTCCGTCTGGACAGCGGTCAGGAGATCACCGCCGCGATCACTCTGGAGGCAGTGAAGGAGCTGGGCCTCAAGGAGGGTTCCGCGGTACGCACGCTGGTCAAGTCCACCGAGGTCGCGCTCGCCACCGGTGCGGTGGACCGCGTCAGCATCCGCAACCGGATCCCCGGCACCGTCACCGAGGTCACCACCGGCGGCGCGATGGCCGGTGTCAAGGTCACCGTCGCGGGCGGGGAGCTGACCGCCGCGATCACCAAGGACGCGGTCGAGGATCTCGGCCTGGCCGCCGGCGCGGAGGTCACCGCGCTGATCAAGGCAACCGAGATCTCGCTCGCCGCCGGCTGAGCACGGCGGCCCGCCGAAGTCCCCGGGCAACGCGGGACTTCGGCCTTTCCGGCGGCGGTCAGGGCGCGACCGGCCCCCTCCGGCCGGACGGCTCCCGGTCCGCTTCGGGCGGGGCACAGGTCCCGAACCAGATGCCGGTGACCGCGCTGATGTAGCGCGCCCCGCAGCGGTCGGACGGGACCACGAGCTGGCTGCCCGCCGTGTCGAGCGGCCGCCCGTCCATGGCCGTGGCCAGCAGGATCGGCGCGTTGCCGAAGTCGGCGTCGAGCTCCGCCCAGGACAGCACCGTGTGGTGCCCGTCCCGGCCGGTGACCGTGAGCACGTAGCGGGAGCGGTCCTTGCGCCGCCGGGCGTCGAAGGCCGGGCCCGCCGCGTCGATCACCTCCCGCAGCAGCGGCCCCTCGAAGGTGTGGCGCTGCGGACCGTTCGTGGCGCAGTCGAAGACCACCTCGGCGCGCCGCTGCGGCCACCGCTCCCGCAGCTCCGCGACGGTCAGCGCGAGCGGACGGCGCAGCTGACCGCGGATCAGAAAACGCCGGGGGCCGGCAGGTACGGCAGGTGGTGCGGGTGCGGCAGGTGGTGCGGGTGCGGCAGGTGGTGCGGTTACGACACCCACGAGCACCGGGCGTACGGCGGTGGTGCGGGACGGCGGGACGGGTCGGCTCATTCGAGACCCCCTTGGGGCGATCCGCGCGGCGGCTGCCTCCCTGTGATGCCCGACCGGTCCGCCGCTGAACCACGGATGCCAGCCACCTCCGCATATCTCCCTTGCTGATGTGAGGTAAAAGGGGCCATGCGGGCGGCAAGTCGGAAGCCGGGAGCCGGGAGCCCGCCGGGTACGGCCCGTCGCCGTACGGTCCGCCGGGTTCGGAGAAGAGAAAGATGCCGCCGCCCGGCCAGGCGTCGCCGGTGCGCCACGGGGCGCGCTGCCGGGCGTCACGGCTGTCCTGCACCGTGTTCAGGTCCATGCCGCCGAGTGAAGCAACGCCGCGCCCTTGGGCACGACTGGTGCACAGCACGGAAAAACATCACGGCCGGACCCGGTATCTGGAGGATCAACCAAGAGGGCTTTGGGCTGGATCAGCTGGCATTTACGATGCGAGTACTCGTATTCGCCTCGTGAATGTGAGATGCCGGGGTCCGCGCCCGGCAGCCGCGCAAGGAGTCACCACATGCACGTCCAAGATCTCCTCCAGCTCGACTCGCTCGATCTGACCCTGCTGTGGGGCGAGGGCCCCCTGCTCACCCGGGAAGTCAGTGGTGTCACCGCCACCGACCTGGCGGACCCGGCCGGGTTTCTGCAGCCGGGCGAGCTGGTGCTGAGCGGACTGGTGTGGTGGACGCCCGACGACAGCCGCGCGAAGGCCGACCGCTTCGTCTCGGCGCTGCACTCGGCCGGGGCCACCGCACTGCTGGCCGGCGAGGAGACCCATGGCACGGTGCCGGACATCCTGGTCGAGGCCTGCCGTGAGCGGGGCATCGTGCTGGTCGCGGTGCCCGCGCACACCACCTTCCGCGCCATCACGGAGGCGGTGGATCTGCGCCGGTGGGGCGATCTGAGCCGACGCCCCACCGAGCACTCCACACTGCCGGAGAACGTCCGCACCGAACTCGCCGGTCTGCTCGCCGAGGACGCCGCGCCGGACGCGTTGCTGGACCGCGCCTTCGCGCATCTGGGCGGGCCGCCCTGCTATGTGCTGACGGCGACCGGACGGGTCGTCGCCCGGACGCCCGCCGCCCCCTGCCTGCCGGCGCAGCAGGCCGCCCGGGAACTGACGGCGGCCGGCGCCGGCCTGCGGATCGACGGGGAGGCCGGTCCGTACGACGGCTGGCAGCTGCATCTGCGGGCCGCGGCCGACGCCCCGCCGCGGGTGCTGCGCGAGATCGCCGAGGTCATGGCCCGGTACCGGCACCGTGTCGAGCGGCGGCAGGCGGCCGAACGGCGGGCGGCGGACGAGCTGATCGCGCTCGCCGAGGCCGGGTCGGCCGACGGGGCGGCGTTCGAGGCCGCGCTGTATGCCTGCGGGCTACCGCCCACCGGGCCGTACCGGGTGGTGGTGGCCGCCTCGGGCGACGAGGACGGCGGGCAGGTGGTGAGCGCACTGGCGGAGGCGTTGCGGCACTTCCCCGGCGTGCCGTTCGCGGCGGGCCGGCTCCCGGGCGGCGAGGCGGCCGCCGTGGTCCGTGCCCACCCCGATGCCGAGGACCAGCTCCCGCTCGGCGACCTGTGGCCGAGGGTGCACGCCTGCCGGCCGCAGACCTCCCTGCACGCCGGGATCAGCGGTCCGGTACCGGCCGAGGGCCTCAACTCCGCTGTGGGACAGGCACGTTATGCGCTGGCGGCGGCCCGCGCCGAGAGCCCGGACGGGGCCCGGGTGACCTCCGTCGAGGATCTCAGCACCCTGGGCGCCCTGCTCGCGGGGGTCCCCGCCGACGTCCGTACGGCCTTCAGCAGCCGGGTGCTGGGCCCGCTGGCGCGAGCCGGGAGCACCTCACGCCGCATGCTCCTGGAGACACTGGAGGTCTTCCTAGCCCACCACGGGTCATGGGCACGGACCGCCGCATCGCTGCATCTGCATGTGAACACCGTGCACTACCGCATCCAACGCATCGAGACGCTCACCGGCCGCGACCTCTCCCGGCTCGATCACACACTGGATCTGCAGGCGGCGCTGCTCTGCCGCTGAGCGGTGCGGGTGCCGGTGAGCGATGCCGCTGCGCGGTGCCGGTGAGCGGTGCCGGTGAGCGGTGCCGGTGAGCGGTGCCGGACGGGCTTGGTCGCGGCGTCCGGTGCTCAACTCCGGTCGCCCGCACGGTCGATGTGCACATTTGTGGACTTCACCCGGGCGGTGGCGGTCACCCCGACCTCGATCCCGAGTTCCTCGACCGCCTCCCGGCTGACCACCGACACCAGCCGGTGCGGCCCGGACTGGATCTCGACCTGGGCGATCACCTCGTCGAGGGCCACCTTGGTGACGATCCCCGCGAACGAGTTCCGCACCGAGGTCAGCACATCGCCCGGCACCGGGTGCAGGCCCTCGCCGCGCTCCTTGGCGAACGCCGCCAGGCTCACCCCGTCGATCATCCGGTTTCCCGCACCGTCCCGGTCCATCCGCAGCTGCCCGCCGTCGGCCCACCGGCGGACGGTCTCCGAACTCACACCCAGCAGCCCAGCTGCCTGACCAATGCTGTACGTCGGCACCCTCGCACTCTAGACGAGTCGCCCCGAAGCGATCAGTGGTCCTTACGTTGGTCATCGGTGTGGTCCGGCCATTCGTAGGGTTGGGCCATCCGAGGGGTGCGAGGTATGGCTTTCGGCCTCGAACTCTTTGGAGGCGAACCCTTTGTCCGCGAACAGCAGCAGGCCCGGCCGGGCCGAGACCGCGCCTGGCTCGCGATCCAGCATCGATGTCGGTATCTCGCGCTCGTCGATCTTGGGGTGTGCCAGTGCCCACAGGATCGGCATCCCGGCCGGCGTGCACACCAGGAACAGGCACCGGCCCCAGAATGAGCGTGAGTGGGACGCGCAGTATCCGTATCCCGCCCAGCCTGCCATCTCCGACCGCTTCGCTGTCGGGGGTCGAGGGTCTGGTGGCTCATCAGGTGACGGTGCGGCCGAGGTAGGCGGCCAGGTGGTCGAGAGCGCTCGCGCCGGCAGGAACCGGCTGTGGCTGTGCGAAGGAGCCGGCAGCAGTGCGGGGCAGGCCGCCGACGATCTCCCGTACGACGGGCAGCGCCGACACGGCGATGTCGGGGACGAGATCGCGTCGCTGCCCGGTGGCCTGAGCCAGGTCCCATCCGTGGACCAGCATCTCGATCATCAGCTGTTCGACCAGCCGCCGCCCGGGTGCCGGCCCGTACCGCTGGTCAAGCATGCCGGGCCGGTCGAAGGCGGTCAGTGCAGCTCTTGAGGCGGTACGGAACGCCTCGATGTGATCCTTGCCGAGGTGGTCGGAGGCCATGTCGGAGCGGGGAGCGCCGTCGGCCAGGCCTGTCCACAGCAGGTTCTCCCAGACCAGGTGGTTGAGCAGGGTGAATACGTTCCAGCCGGCACACGGTGTCGGCTGGTCGAACTGGTCGGGGTCCACGGCGGACACGAGGCTGTTCACGGCGTCCAGGACTTCGCGGCAGGCTTTCAGTACGCCTGCCGGTTCCCATGCGTCGGTCCCGGTGTCGTACATCTCGCCGAGTTCCGCGGCGCGTGCTCCGGGCTCGGGGTTGGTCCGCAACGCGGTCATCAGCCATTGCCCGGCCGCCGCCATGCTCGGTCGCGTCGGCCAGCCGTTGATGATGCACAGCAGTTGCCAGTACCGCTCGACGTGTACGTCGGAGGCGACCTCAAGCTGCTCCAGCAGCAAGCTCCTGGCCTGCGCATCGTCCGTGTGCGGCTCACGGGGCAGAGCAGCTTGCGTGGGGATCCAAGCCGCCACGGCCTCGGCGACGACGGCATCGGCTGCCGGTGAGTCCGGGGCGATCCCGTCCTCCATTGCCGCATTGACTCGCTGCAGCCAGTCGTCGGTCACACGCTGCACCTCCTTGGGCGCGTCTTCGTCGTGCTCGCCGGGAGCGTGCTCGGCGGCGTACCGCGCCATACGGCGCATCCCGCTGCGCAGCGCAGGGTCCGCGACAAGTTCGCTCAGTTCGATCCAGGCGTCGACCTGCTCGTCCGTGGGGTCGGCGGGCAGTTCCGGGGTGGCGGCCAGCAGTCCGCGGCGGTAGGTCGGAACGTCCAGGTCTCCGAGAGTTTCTGTCACAAAGTCCTGGATAATCGTGCGGCGTTCGGCGGCGGACATGCGGGCCAGTTTGGCCATGGCGGTGAGTCCCTCGGTTGTGGTGTTCCGGTGGGTGACGGAGCGCAGGACCACCTGCTGCGAGCGCAGCGTGCGGATCTGCACTTCCAGTGCGTCGACGTGAGCCGCAGCCACCTCGGCCAAGGTGTGTTCGCGGTTCAGTACGTCACGAATCGTCGCCAGGCTCAGCCCGAGGTCCCGCAGTGTCCGTGCCAGTTCCAGGCGGACGACGGCATCGGAGCCGTAGACCCGGTAGCCGGCTGAGGTCCGCCCGGCAGGTTGCACCACTCCGGTGTCGGACCAGTGCCGGACGAGTTTCACCGTCAGTCCGGTCTTCCGCGCGACCTCTCCGATGCTCCAGAAGGTGGCGTCGTCGGCGTACATGCGCTCCACTCTTGGGTCTCCCACAGTGGGAGAGTCAACCGCCTACTGACTTGTGATCCATCCGCTCGGTCACGCAGACGTACCGTCGGCCGGGACCGCCCGTCGCTGCCTCGGCCCTCCCGCCGTGGCGGCGGGTGCGACGTGGGGTCAGGTCAGGGTGCCGGCGGCGCCGGTGCCGGTCTCCGCGGCGGCGGGCCGGCCGGCGGGCTCTCCCAGGCGACGAGCTCCTCCAGCGCGGGGAGCGCCTCGTACAGCAGCCGCTGCCGGTCGGGGGCCAACGCGGCGACCCGTTCGGAGAGCAGTCCGGTGGTCTCCCGGCGTACGGCGCGCAGCAGCGCCAGCCCGTCGTCGTTGAGGCTGATCAGGCTGGCGCGCTGGTCCGCGGGGTCGGGACGGCGGGCGATCCAGCCGCAGTTGTCGAGCAGATCCACCATGCGGGAGGTGGTGGACAGCGCGATGTTCATCCGCGCGGCGAGTTCGCCGACCCGCAGCGGACCGTGGGCGGCGAGTGCCGCGAGGGCGGCCGTCCGGCTGGGGGTGAGATCGCGGTGCCGGCTCCCGCCACGGAGCAGCGGCAGCAGTTGCTGGATCACCGCACGCAGCCGCCCGGCCAGCTCCGCCGGTTCGGCCCGGGAGGGTGGCGGCTGCTCGGTGGCGGGGTCGGGGTGCTGCATCAAGGGCTCCTGGGAGGGGCCGGGGGTGGGGGTGGGGGCGCGTCGGTGCGGGGGGCCTGGCCGGAGCCGGCGGTCGGGCCGGGGCCCGCGGACACGGCCCCGGGCGTCCCGCCCGCGGCGACCCGCGCCGGCAGCGGCACCGGCCCGGGAACCGGCGCTGCTCCTGCCCCGGCACGCGCCCGCTCGTCGTCGTGGACGTACCGTCCGCCCCGCAGCAGCGAGGCGACCGCGGCGATCAGGCAGGCGGCGATGGCGAAGTCGAAGGCGACGGCCAGCCCGTCGGAGAACGGCTGGGAGATCAGCTGCGGGAAGAATTCCCGTCCGGTCAGATACGCGGCATGACCGGCCGGAAGGTGCCCGAGCACCTGGGGCCCGAGGAGGGTCCGGACGGGGTTGTAGCCCAGGAGGGAGGCGAACAGCACGCCCACCGGTGGCAGCGCCGCGACCTTGGCGGCGTCGGGTGCCGGGACGCCCTGAGCGGTCAGCCCGCTGGTGAGGGCGCGGGGCAGGGCCCCGGCCAGGCCCGCGATCATCAAGGAGAAGAAGATGCCGATGGACAGCACCATGGCCGAGTTCTGGAAGGTGGTGCTGATGCCGGCGCCCACCCCGCGCTGGTCGGGCGGCAGGCTGTTCATGATGGCGGCCCGGTTGGGGGCCGCGAACAGCCCCATGCCGATGCCGTTGAGCAGCAGGATCAGCGCAAAGCTCGGGTAGCCGAAGTCGACCGGCAGGGCTTGCAGCGCCACGAACGTACCGGCCGCGAGCAGCATCCCGCCGGTGGCGAAGGTCCGGGCGCCGAACCGGTCCGAGGCCCATCCGGAGACCGGGCCGGCCACCAGGAAGCCGAGGGTCAGCGGCAGCATGTAGATGCCGGCCCACAACGGTGTCTCGGTGAAGCCGTAACCGTGCCGGGGCAGCCAGATCCCCTGCAGCCAGATGATGAGGATGAACATCAGGCCGCCGCGGCCGAGCGAGGCGAGCAGACTGGCGAGGTTGCCCGCGGTGAACGCGCGGATCCGGAACAGCCCGAGCCGGAACATCGGCTCCGCCACCCTCGTCTCGACGACACAGAAGACAGCCAGCAGCAGCGCCCCGCCCCCCATCGCGGCGAGCACGGCGGGATTGCTCCAGCCCATGGTGTGCCCGCCGTACGGCTGGATGCCGTAGGTGATCCCGGCCAGCAGGGCGATCAGACCGGCCGCGAAGGTGAAGTTGCCCCACCAGTCGGGCCGGGCCGGGGTGCGGATGCCGGTGTCCCGCAGCTTCAGATACGCCCAGACCGTGCCGAACACGCCGAACGGCACCGACACCAGGAAGACCAGCCGCCAGTTGACGGGCCCGAGCAGACCGCCGAGCACCAGCCCGATGAAGGAACCGGTGATGCCCGCGACCTGGTTCAGGCCGAGGGCGAGGCCGCGTTGGTGGGCAGGGAAGGCGTCGGTGAGGATCGCGTTGGAGTTCGCCATCAGCATCGCGCCGCCGACGCCTTGCAGGACCCGCATGGCGATCAGCCACAGAGCACCGGCCGTGCCGTGCTGCCAGGTCACCGACAGCAGCACGGAGAAGACCGTGAAGACGGCGAAGCCCAAGTTGTACATCCGGGTCCGGCCGTACATGTCGCCGAGCCTGCCGAAGCTGACCACCAGCACGGCGGTGACGACCAGATAGCTCATGATCAGCCACAGCAGCAGGCCGGTGTTCCCTGGTTGCAGCGGGTCCACGCCGATGCCCCGGAAGATGTCCGGCAGGGCGATGAGCATGATCGACATATTGATCGACGCGATCAGCACGCCCAGGGTCGTGTTCGACAACGCGACCCATTTGTAGCCCGGGGCCGGCGCGAAGCGCGGCCCCGGGCCGGCAGCGGCCCGGTCGCCAAAATCAGCAGCAGTACTTCCCACGGGGCACTCACTCCCACCGGGATATTTACTTGCTTGACATCAACCAATCTAACTCTTGGCGCGGGGACCGGCCAGGGCGGCGACCGTAACGGGCGGCTGTGGAGCGGGCCCGTAAGTCCTCGGAGTGACGGGCCCGCGGTGGGTCGTCAGCGCTTGGCGGCGCAGCCGGCCGGAGATCCGCTGTGGTTCCGGTCCCACACCGGGCCGGGCGCAGTCCACGATCCTGCCTGCGCCGCCCGCCCGACGCCGCTCCCCCGGGGCCCCAGGAGGCTCGCGCCCCTTCCGGGCCGATGCATCCGAACAGAGCAGTCCGATACCCCATCGGCGCGGCTTCGTCACCCTCGGGGCAGCTGTTCCGTACACCTGGCTGCCACGGCGGACGAAACGTCAACCGCTGGGCGGGAAAAGGGTGGTTGACAGTCGCGGGACCGGCTGAGAGGCCATCACCACCACTCGAAAGATAGCCATTTGTCGCTTTTCTCATCTTGCGTACGAAATATGCCGATGTGAATCTGGTGTCCCATTCGTCGAAGGAGTTGATCGCATGGTTACGGATCGCACAGCGCCGGTCGAGACGGCCACCCTGGCCGCCGAGGTCGAGGGACTGCTTGAACCCGCCGAGGCCGACGGTGTTTACCGCGATACCCGCGAGTGTGGAGGTGCGCTGCTGCTGGCCGCGCTGCTCCTGATCTCGCCGCCCACCCCCCGGCCCAAGACTGACGTTCGCCAAGGCTGAGGGGAAAGCGTTGGCTGACCAGACGCAGGGAGCAGTCCCGCTGAGCGCTGTGATTGCCGATGCCGCAACCGGGGTTGCCCTCGCCCTCCGGGGTGAGGGCGACCCTTATGCGTTGTCCGGCATTCTGCGGCAGAGCGATGCGCTGGCTCCGGCCGCCCTCCGGGTGCTCGGTGCCGATGCGCTCGCGCCGTACGCAATCGAACACCGCGGGGCGCCCGTCGGCGCGGACGACGAAGAGATCGTGCGGCAGGCGCTCACGGCCTATCCGCCGGGAGCGGATGCCTCGGCGGTTTCGGTGTGGAGCTACCGGGGCCTGGTCGAGGCCTCGCATGCGTTTCTGCCCGGAAGCACACCGCACTGGCCGCCGCCCCCCGAGGCCGCGGCCGGATGGGTCGGCAGCGACCCCTGGCCGAAGCTCTCCCATCGCGTGTCCCAGCTTGCCGCGCTCGCACTGCCGGGGCTGGCACCCGGCCTTGCCGAGCAGCTGACGGCACGTACCGACGATCTGGCCCGCGGTTTCGTCCGGGCGGTCCGCCGCCGGGACTGGCAGCAGGCGGCGGGGCTGGGCCGTTGGCTGGCCCGGCTGCCCGACGTACCGCAGACCCTGGGGCTCGACAGCGGGCTGGCGTTCGTCCGCCAGATGGGTGGCGGTGACCCGCGGGTGGCACTGCATGTCGTGGCCGCCCAGCGCTTCTACGGACGGGGTTGGTGACCGGCGGCCGGGGTGACCCCGGGCTGCTGGACCGGATGGTCCGCGGCAGCCTGGGGTGGCTGGACGAGGTGCGCGACCTCTTCCGCCTGCCCCCGGACGTCACCACCGACGCCGACCCCAATCTGACGCTCAAACCGCTGGGAGAACTCGCCGAACTGTCCCAGCTGATCGGGGTGCTGCACCCGCGGGACGAGGTCCGGCAGACGGCCCGCGGGCTCTTCGCGTTCGCCTGGAACGAGACCCGCGACGGCGAGCTGTTCGCCGAGCTGATCCGCGGTGAGCCCTTCGCCACCTACCCGGTCGAGCTGTACGGGGTCTTCGCCCAGGCCGGGCTGCGCCATGCCGAGGTCGACGAGTTGCTGCGGACCACCACGCGGCTGCGTGGCTGGCGGGTGGCCCGTGAGGACCACACCCGCACGCTCGGAGTGCTCAACGCGGAGCGGCGGATCGGGCTGCGGCAGCACGCCGACTTCGGCGCCGTCCTGGCCCTGACCGGCCTCGGCGGGCTGCCGGAGCCCTGGGCGCTGGACCGCAAGGCCGCGTACGGCGTGACCCATGATGTCTTCCACCTCACCGACTGGGGGCGCAACCGGCAACGGCTGTCCCCCGAACTCGCCGGCTATCTGCGGCTGTGGGTCCCCTCCTGGCTGGAGAACTGGCTGGAGGAAGCGCTGTGGGACCTGGCCGGTGAGTTGCTGGCCGTGACGGCCTGCCTGCCCGGGGCCCCGTACGACCCGGTGGCCTGGCAGCGGCTGGCCGGCGCCCAGGCGGCCGACGGCAGTGTGCCGGAGATCGGTGCCGCGCCGGCCACCGGCGACCGGGCCGCGGCGTTCACAGCCTGCTATCACTCCACCCTGGTGACCGCGTTCGCCGCCACCCTCGCCCGTACCGCCTCCGTCGAGGCCGAGGCCGGTCCCCCGGCCGGGGATGCGGCGACGGCGGGCGGGCGGACCTCCTGCGAAAGCGAGACAGCCCCGTGACCGTGACGGCCGCATCCCCCGCCCTGCTGCACGGTGTCGGCGACCGGGCCCTGACCTGGCTCGACGACCACCGCGAGCACTTCCGGCTGGCCCCCGACGACTTCGCCACCAACGGCGCGGCCGTCGAACGGCTCAAGCCCATCGGGGAGCTGGCGCTCAATATGCAGGTGCTGTTCCGGGAGGGTGTGGCGGGGTCCCGGCAGAAAGAGCGTGCCGGGAAGCTGCTGGACTTCGCCTGGCGGGAGCTGCTGGACGGCGGCAATGTGCTGGCCCGGCTGCAGCACGACGAGCCGCTCTCCCCCGTGCCGCTGGAGATCTATGCGACGTTCCACGAGCTGGGGCACCGCCATCCGGGGCTGGAGGCCGCGCTGGAGGTGTGCCGGCGCACGACCACCTGGACGGCGCTGGAGATGATGCCCAACCGCCGGCTCGGCGTGCTCAACGCGGAACGCAAGCTGGGACTGCCGCCCAGCAGCGACTTCGACCAGGCCGTGGACCGCACCTGGCTGGGACAGCTGCCCGAACCGTGGACGGTCCAGCTGCACATCGCCTACGACCTCACCCACACCGTCTTCCACCTCACCAACTGGGGCGAGGCCCCCGAGCGCATCCCCCCGGCCATCGCCGACTACCTCACGCGGTATCTGCCCGCCTGGACGGACGACTGGGCGGACCTCCAACACTGGGACCTGCTCGGCGAACTCCTCGTCGTCGACGCCTGTCTGCCGCGGCCCACACTGGACGCGGAGCTGTGGGAGCGGTACGCCGCCGCGCAGTCGCCCACCGGTGCGATGCCCATCCAGCGCCGGATGCCGCAGGGCGACGCGGCGCGGGTCTTCGACCTGGTCCACCACCCCACCCTGGTCGCCGCGTTCGCCTCCGCGATGGCGACCTCCCGGGCCATGTCCGCCGTCGGATGAGCCCCGAAAGCCCCGGACCTGCGCTCGGTGACCGCCTCGCGGACGCGGTCACCCTGATCGACGCCCCGGACATCGTGCTGGCGGTCACCCGGCACGGCCGGCGGACCATGATGACCGGCGGCTCGGCGCTGGCACCGCCCACCCCCCGCCATGCGCTGCGCTACGAGCTGGGGTCGCTGTCCAAGACCTTCACCGTGCTGCTGCTCGCCGAACTGGCCCGGTCCGGCGTGCTGTCCCTGGACGATCCGCTCGCCGCCCACCTGCCGGACCTGCCGCTGCCGCACCCCTCCTCGCGCCGGATCACGCTGCGGCATCTGGCCACCCACACCTCCGGGCTGCCGCGGATCCCCGCCGATCTGATCGCCGGGGCGCTGGTGCACCCGTACGCCAACGGCTACGCCCGTTACGACACCGAGCGGCTGCTGCACACCTTCGCGCGTACCCGGCCACGGCACCGGCCGGGCACCCGCTGGCGATACTCCAACTTCGGGCTGGCGCTGCTCGGCCCGGCCCTGTCCCACGCCGCGGGGGCCGGTTACCCGGCCCTGCTCACCGACCGGGTGCTGAGCCCCCTCGGGCTGGCCGGCACCACGCTGGGCCCCGGCACCACCGGCACCGACGCCATCGGCCACCGTACGAACGGGGTGACGCCGGTGTGCAGCGCCGACATGGGCGCCTTCCTCGCCGCCGGATCGGTCCGCGCCACGCCCGCCGATCTGCTGACCTACCTCGAAGCGCACCTCTCCCCCGACGGCACACCGCTGGCCCGGCCGCTGCGCGACGTCCAGGTGCCGCTGCTGCGGCGCGGCTGGCGCAAGCGCAACACCCATACCCTGACGTGGTATCAGCATCCGGCCCCACGGGGTCCGTTGCTCTTCCACGTCGGGGCGACCTTCGGCCAGCAGGCGTTCCTCGGCTACCACCCCGCTTCACACACCGGGCTGGTCGCCCTGGCCACCCGCCGCGGCCGCACCTGCCGGATGATCGGCACCGCCTACGAGCTGCTGTACGCGCTGGCCGGCGATCTTGCCGGCTGAACGGGGATCGCCGCCGCTCACAGCTCGCCCGGCCGCCGCTCACGGCTCGCCCGCCAGGATCCGGGCGAGGGAGGTGCCGGGGCGTTCCTCGCTGGCCCGGCGGAAGAGGTCCGCGTACGCCGTGTCGCCGATCGCCGCACGGGCCCGCCGCTCGCACTCCGCGCGTACCGCGCGCAGCTCCGGGGTGCCGCGCTGCGGATGCCCGACGGTGCGCCAGATGGCCTGGCCGCTCCCGTAGACGCGGGCGGCCGCGGCGCCGTCGCCCTGGGCCGCCACCGCGGCCGCGAACAGGTCCAGGCCGAGCGCGATACCGAACTTGTCGCCGATGCCCTGCTTGGCCGCCAGCATCGCCCGTGCGTGGCCGGCCGACTCCTCGGGCCGGCCCTGGAACAGCGAGATCAGGGAGAGCTGGTAGTCGATGTAGGAGCGGGTCCAGTATTCGCCGCGCTGCACACAGCCGCGGCGCAGTGCGGTCGCCTCGGCGCGGGCCTCGGCGAGCCTGCCCAGGCCGGTGAGCGCGAAGAGCTGTACGAGATGGCAGCGCAGCCGTGCGGGAGAGCCGAACGGGGTGTGCGGTCCCGGGCCGAGCACCTGGTCCGCGACGGAGTGCGCGGACATCGGCCGGCCGGCCATCAGGTGGGTGAGGCCGATGAGATAGCCGGCCTGGAGCACCGCCTCCGAGTCGTCGCACGCCCGCGCGGTGCGGGAGCACTCCAGGCCCAGGGCGTCGGCCAGCGCCAGATCGCCCTGCAGCAGGACGGCGACGCCGAGCGCCCACAGCGCCCGGGTGCGTGCCGGGCCCGGGGTCCGGTGGGCGGCGAGGGCGCGGGCCACATAGTCGCGGGCCTCGTGCAGATGACCGCAGCAGCTCCAGAAGAAGCCGATGGCGGCGCTGAGTTCCTGGGCCCGTTCCGGGTCGGTGACCAGGAGGTGGTCCAGTGCGGAGCACAGATCGACATGGGCCTCGGCGATCCTGCCGTACCAGCCGACCTGTTCGGGGCCCAGCCAGCCCAGTTCGGCGCGGCGCCCGAAGGCGGCGAAGTGCGCGGCATGCCGGTCCGCGAGCGCCGTCGTCTCGTCCAGTTCGGCCAGCCACATCCGGCCGTACTCGCGCAGTGTGTCGAGCATGCGGAAGCGCGGGCCCTCGCGGGTGAGCACCGACTTGGCGGCCAGCGCGGCCAGCGTGGTGCGCACCCCGGGTCCGGTGAGCGGTCCCCCGGCGCACACCGCGCTCGCGGACTCCTCGTCGAAGGTGCCGCGGAAGACGGACAGCCTGGCCCACAGCAGCCGTTCCAGCGGTGCGCACAGCTCATGGCTCCAGCCGATGGTGCAGCGCAGCGTCCGGTGCCGCGGCAGCCGCGCCGGTCCGTCACCGGCGAGGGTGTCGAAGCGGGAGGTGAGCCGCTCGGCGATCTGCTGGACGGAGCTGTGCGCCAGCTGGGCACCGGCGAGTTCCAGGGCCAGCGGGATGCCTTCGAGGCGCCGGCAGATGACGGCGGCGGCCGTCGCCTGCGGTGGGTCGGTGAACCGCACGCCGGGCGCCGCGGTCCCGGCCCGTTCGGTGAACAGGGCCAGGGCGTCGTTGTCGCCGGTGCAGGACAGCGGGCCGATCTCGGTGGTCCACTCGCCGACGATGTCCAGCGGCTGTCTGCTGGTGACCAGCACGGTCACGCCGGGGGCGGCGGTCAGCAGGTCCCCGAGGAGGTCGCGGCAGGCGTCGACGAGGTGCTCGCAGGAGTCCAGCACCAGCAGCAGCCGTTTGTCGGCGAGCCATTCGCACAGCACCGCCACCGGCGTCCGCGCCGTGTGGTCGGCCAGCCCGACGGCATCGCAGACGGCGGCCACCAGCCGCCCCGCGCCCTGGAGGGGCCACAGATCGGCCCAGCAGACCCCGTCGGGGAACCGCCCGGCCGCCGCGCGCGCGGCCCGCATCGCGATCCGGGTCTTGCCCACACCGCCGGGGCCGGTCAGGGTGATCAGCCGGTGCTCCGTCAACTCGTCGTCGATCCGGCGCAGTTCGGCGTGCCGACCGACGAAACTGGTCGGCTCCTCGGGAATGTTGCTCGCCACCGGCCCAGTTTGCCCCAGCCGCGGCGTCCGCAGGAGTCCCGTGCGGCGGGCCGGGGCACGAGGTTGACGGCCTCGGTCCGGCGGCGCGGTGCCCGTCAGGGGGTGACGACGGGGAAGGTGGGGTCCGGCGTACGGACGAGCTCCAGCAGTTGGTTCAGTGCCCCGGGCTCACCGTGTTGGGCGGCGTCGCCCGGCCCGCGTCCGGCAAGCAGACCGAGCAGCTGGGACTTGGTGAGGGTGAGGGTCAGGTCCGGGGTGTGTTCCCCGGACGGGATGGGGGCGCCGGGCGCGCTGAGGTGGGTGAGGGCGCCGTGGGAGAGCGTCAGGTGCCAGGTGCGGTCCTCGTCGGGGAGGTAGAGGTCGAGGGTGAGCGCGGTGGACCAGGCCCGGGGGCCGTCGATGCGGATGGCGAGCGAGTCGATGAGCTGGTCGACGGTCAGGGCGGCGGCCATGCCGGGGTCCGTGGTGTCCGGCTGTGCCTCGGCGAGGGTGCCGCGCAGTTCCATGGCGCCGGTGAGGTAGAAGTTGCGCCAGGTGCCGTTCTCGCTGCCATGGCCCAGCCGCTCGTAGACGAGGGCCAGTTCGCGGCGGGCGCGGAGGTTGTGCGGGTCGGCGAAGACGGCGTGGTGGAGCAGGGTGGCGGCGAACCGCAGATCGCCGTCGGCGGCGTACCGTTTGCCCGCGTCCACCGTGGCCTCGAGGCCGCCGATGGTGTCCACGTAGCGCCTGGCCTGCTCGGCCGGCGGGTGTTCCCACAGATGGGCGGGGTTGCCGTCGAACCAGCCCAGGTAGCGCTGGTGGACCGCCTTGACGTTGTCGCTGAGCGAGCCGTAGTAGCCGTGGAGGGACGGGTCCTGTTCCAGGCCCGGCGGCAGTCGCAGCTCCTCGGCGATCTCGGTGCCGGTGAGCCCCTCGTTGAGCAGCCGCAGCGTCTGGTCGTGCACATAGGCGTACAGGTCACGCTGGTTGGCCAGCAGGGTCCGGACGCGCTCCTTGCCCCAGGTCGGCCAGTGGTGGGAGGCGAAGGCGACCTCCGCCTCGTCGCCGAAGAGGGCGAGCGCCTCGCCCAGGTGGTGGGACCAGGCTCGGGCGTCCCGGACGGCGCCGCCGCGCAGCGGCTGGACGGCGTGCAGCGTGTGGGTGGCGTTCTCGGCCAGGCAGAGGGCCTGGTGGGCCGGGAAGCAGAAGTTCATCTCGGCGGGTGCCTCGGTGCCCGGGGTGAGCTGGAAGACGAGGCGTACGCCGTCGACGATCTCCTCCTGGCCGGTGCGGGTGATGTCCACGGTCGGCGGGATGAGGGTCACGGTGCCGGTCGAGCGGGTGGTGCCCAGGCCGCAGCCGATCTGTCCGTCCGGGCTCTTGGGGAGGTGTGTTCCGTACATATAGGCGGAGCGCCGGGTCATGGCGGTACCGGCGTAGACGTTCTCGCGGACCGCGTGCCGCAGGAAGCCGGCCGGCGCCAGCACCGGGACGGGGTGGTGGTCGTGCGGCAGTACGCCCCGTCCGCCGCCGAAGTGTGCGGTGTGCGAATGGGTGTAGACCAGGCCGGTGACCGGCCGGTCGCCGCGGTACTTGCGGTAGAGCTCGAGGGCCGCGGCGGCGGTCTCGGCGGAGACCAGCGGGTCGATGACGATGACCCCGTGGTCGCCCTCGACCAGGGTCATGTTGGACAGGTCCAGGCCGCGGACCTGGTAGATGCCGTCGGTGACCTCGTACAGGCCCTGCCGGCTCACCAGCCGGCCCTGCCGCCACAGGCTCTCGTGCGCGGTGTCGGGGCAGTTCCCGGCCAGGAAGCCGTAGGCCTCGGCGTCCCAGATCACCCGGCCGTCGTCCGCGGTGACCTGGGGCGGGTCGAGCGCGGCGATGAAGCCACGGTCGGCGTCGGCGACGTCTTGGTGGTCGTCCACGGGTACAGCGGTCACGGGACGCTCCCTCTCCGGGGCGGCGGGCCACGGTCGGCGGGACCCATGCCACCGATTTAACCGAATGTGCCCGGTTATCGCATGCGTGCGGGCATCCGCTCCCGGCGTGCGCACGGGCGCCCTCCGGGGCCGGGCCCCGCGCACCGCGCTGTCCGCCTCACACCGGCTCGGCCTCGATGACGCTGAAGCGGCTGGGCCTCGGGAGCCGGGGGACCGTACGGACGGCGAAGCCCGCAGCGCGGCACAGCCGCTCGAAGTCGTCCCGGGTGCGCTCCCGGCGGCCGCCCGCATTCACCCAGCATGTTGAGGTCGCTGAGGTAGCTGACACCGGCCACCGCCGGATCGACGACCGGCGGCAGCACCGGCTCCACGCGCAGCAGCCGGCCGCTGTCGGGGATGACGCGATCCGGACCAGCGCGTCCCGGTCCTGGTGTGGGGGGGCGTTCTCGCGCGGGATGATGCAGCACCTGTCTCGTCAACGGCGTTACGGGCAAGGCCGGGCAGGGCACAACAAAGCCGATGATGTCGCCACCCCGCCGCCTCTGGTGAGGCAACGCCGACTTCGCGCGATCACCGGAGCAATGCCCCCGCTCACCTTCGCCCGCCGCTACGGCGCGGCCGTCCGCACGACCCGGAGGAGGGACGACGCTGTCCCCGTACGACGACCGCCCATTCGGCGAGCTCACCGAGCTGTTCCGGCACGGCACCGGCCCCGGCACCCGCCCCCGCGCCCCGGCAGAGCGCCGGCGGGTCCGGCCACGCCCGTACCACCGCGGCTTCGCCTGGCTGGCGCCGGCCGCCGCGGCCGGCAGCCTGGTCGCCGGCGTCGCGCTGGCGCACGGACTGCTGCTCGCGGGCGGGCTGGTGCTGGCCGGGCTGCTGGGGTTCACCGGCGGCCGCGACCGGTACCGCTAGCAGCCGGGACCGACCGCACCACGGCCACGCATACAGCCGCCGGCCGGCCCGCCCCTCACATGGCGGGAAACGGCCGGCGGCCTTCGCACGCCCCCGTGGGGAGCGCTCCTCAGGTGACGCGGCGGCTCTTGGACGCCGCGGCGACACACATGGCGCCCAGCAGGAACGTCAGGGCACCGATGACGACGTTGTTCCAGATGACACCGGCGTCCGGGGCACTGGCGACGATCCAGGGCGAGATGATCATCCATGCGCCGATCGCGCACATCGCGCCGCTCAGCCCGTACATCCGCTCAGGGGTCACGGTGAACCCGACCGCCAGCAGGACGATCGCGATCCCGAGGATGAGGTTGTGCGCCACGAGCGCCGGCTGTGCGGCGGCGAAGTGGAGGACCCACGGTGACACGGCGCAGTACAGGCCGACCAGGAACACCGGTCCATCGACGAGTACCACGTCACGCCCGCCGAGCACCCGCTCGTACCGCGCCTGCATCTCAGAAGCATCGGGGTGACCTGCGAGATCACCCCTGTGGTGTGAGACGTCGGCCATGCGACTCGCCTCCTTCGTTCGCAAGCCTGGCCGTTCCGCGTGACATCGAGCCACGCACTTTTATTCTGCGCTTATGTCGCCTTTATGTGTAGATGAAAGGGCAAGTGAATTTTGCCACGCATCCACCACACCGCTGTCACCTGCGGTCCGGCGCCCGCCCCAGGCCCAGATTCCAGCGCCCGCCACGGCCGCTCAGCTCCGTCACGGTCAACGGCGCCACGTCCAGCCGCCAGAACGCGTCCGGACGGACCCCGAGGGCGCAGACCGCCGCCGCACGGACGACATCCGGCTCGACGACGGCCAGCACCCGGCCCGCGTCCAGGGCCATCCGCGTCAGCCAGCCCGCGATCCGGTCGCAGAGCTGCCTCAGCGACTCCCCGCCGTGCCCCACGAAGTCCGGGTCGGAGAGCCACGCGGACACCGCGACCGGCTCGGCATCGGCGACCTCGGCCAGGGTCCGGCCGCGCCAGCCCCCCATCGCGCAGCCCGCCAGCTCCTGTGTGGCGCGGGCCGCCAGCCCCAGCTCCTCGGCGGTACGCCGGCACCGGACGGAGGGCGAGACAAAGGTCCGGTCGGCGGCCGGCAGCGCCCCGGCGACGGCCCGGACGCGACGCAGCCCGGCCTCGCCCAGCGGGCCGTCGTCATCGAAGCGCACCTCGCGCTGGGCGTCGCCCGCTGCCGGTGAGACCAACATCACCCGAGTTGTCATGCCCTCTTCTCTCACTCTTCACCGGCACCGGCAACACCGTGCCGGTGCACGGGAGTTGTCCGGCCGGCGCGCCCTGTCCTGCGCCTCTCCGCCCCCCACGCGGCCTTGGCCCGGCGGTCGGTTCGCGGTACCTTCCCGATGATATTGACGACGACATGACGGAAGCCGGTGGGATCCCGGCGCGGTCGCGCCACTGTATGTCCGGTTTTTACCAGCCCAGCAGGGCCGGAACCGGGCGAGCCAGACCCGGCATGTCGTCACGTACTCCACCGATCAGGGACGCGAGTTCCCCGCACAGGAGGTTCTGCCATGGCCCAGACCATCGCACCCCCGGCCACCGGCGCCGTCACCCCGGCCCCGCTCCCCCTCAAGGCAATCGCCCCCTGGGCGCTGTTCGTCGGCGTCCTGATGCTCGTCCTGCTCTACTTCGTCGGCGCGGAGCAGGGCGCCACCTCGCTGCTCTCCGGTACGGACGTCCACGAGTGGGTCCACGACGGGCGCCACCTGCTCGGCTTCCCCTGCCACTGATCGGACGGCGCACCCATGAACTCCGTCACCATCAGAAACCTTCTGGTGCGCGGGATGCTCGCCGGTCTGGCCGCCGGTGTCCTGGCCCTCGTCGTCGCCTATCTGCTGGGCGAGCCGCGGGTGGACGCCGCCATCGCGTTCGAGGACGCGCACAGCCACGAACACGAGATGGAGGTCGTCAGCCGCGCTCTGCAGTCCACGGCGGGACTGGCCACCGGCGTACTGATCTACGGCGTGGCGCTGGGCGGCATCGCCGCACTGGCCTTCTGTGTCGCCCTCGGGCGGATCGGCCGGTTCGGTGCCCGCGCCACGGCGGCGCTGATGTCCGGCGCGGCGCTGCTGGCCGTCTACCTCGTACCGTTCTTGAAGTACCCGGCCAACCCGCCGTCCGTCGGTGACCCCGACACCATCGGCAAGCGCACCGCCCTGTACTTCCTGATGATGCTGCTCGGCATCCTGCTGGCCGTCGCCGCCACGATCCTGGGCCGGCGGCTGGCTCCGAAGCTGGGCAACTGGTACGCGACGGTCGCGGCCGCCGCCGCTTTCGTGGTCGCCATCGGCCTCGCCTATGCGTTCCTGCCGGCCATCGACGAGGTGCCGCACGACTTCTCGCCCACGCTGCTCTGGCAGTTCCGGCTGTCGGCGATCGCCATCCAGCTGGTGCTGTGGAGCGCCTTCGGGCTGGTCTTCGGCCACCTCGCGGAGCGCGTCATCCCGGCCCGGCCGGAGGCCGCCACGGCCGAGGCGGCACCCGCCACCTCCTGATTCCGGCGTCCGCCGCCGGACCGCACGGACCGAGGGAGGGCTCGCGACCGCTGCGTCGCAAGCCCTCCCTCGTGGCACGGGTGGCCGGCTTCGCGCCGTCCGGCCGCGTCAGGACAGACCGGGGATGCCGTCCAGATGCGGCAGATCGTGGTCGAGGCGCTCCCGTTTGGCGCGGAGGTAGCGGATGTTCTCCGCACGGGGCGTCATCAGCAGCGGGACCTGTTCGGCGACGGCGATGCCGTGCCGCAGCAGCGCCTCGCGCTTCCGCGGATTGTTCGACAGCAGCCGCACGGACCGGACGCCGAGATCCTGCAGCATCTCCGCCGCAACGCCGTATTCGCGGGCGTCGACGGGCAGCCCGAGCGCGATGTTCGCCTCGACCGTGTCGAGCCCGCCCTCCTGGAGCTTCATCGCCTGCAGCTTGGCCAGCAGCCCGATGCCCCGGCCCTCGTGCCCCTGGAGATAGACGAGCACGCCGCGCCCTTCCGCCACGATCGCGCGCAGCGCGGCGGACAATTGGTCCCCGCATTCACAGTGGGTGGACGAGAAGGCATCGCCGGTGAGGCATTCGGAATGTACCCGGGTCAACACCTGCTCTCCCACGACATCGCCGTGGACCAGCACCACTTGCTCGATCCCGCTGCGGCGGTCCAGATAGCCGACGGCAAGAAATTCGCCGTATGTGGTAGGCAGCCTGGTCGTCACCACCTGTTCGACGCCCGGTTTCTGGCCGAGGGCATCATCGATTGCGACACGGAGGTCGGGGCGGGCATCGTCGTCGGGGTCCATCATGGCGCGATCGTACCCGCGTGGGGAATCAATCGCCGGTAGTCACTCAGAACACAACAAGTATGCTGCGACAACCATGACTCGGTGAGTCAGTGACGAAAGGCCGCAGCACACGATGACCGCTTCGGGACACCCCGCTCCGGCACCCGGCCTCTTGCCGGCGGACACCACACAGGACGTACGGGAACGGCAGCCGACGATGGCTGTGCTGCCCATCGGCAGCTTCGAACAACATGGTGCTTTCCTGCCGTTGACCACCGATACCGTCATCGCCTGCACCATCGCCCGGGAGGTGGCCGCCGGCCGCCGGGTCCAGCTGCTGCCGCCGCTGACGGTGTCCTGTTCGCACGAGCACGCCGCATGGCCGGGGACCGTCAGCATTTCGGCGCGCACCCTGCATGCGGTCGTCACGGACATCGCCGATTCGCTCCGCAGGTCCGGTATCGGCACCCTCATTCTCGTCAACGGGCACGGCGGCAATTACGTACTGCGCAATGTCGTTCAGGAATCCGCAGGGAGCGGCGTACGGATGGCGCTCTTCCCCGGATCGGCCGACTGGGACGCGGCGCGTACCCGGGCCGGGGTGCTCACCTCCGGACACACCGATATGCATGCCGGAGAGGCCGAGACGTCCATTCTGCTGTATGCCCATCCCGAATTGGTCAAGGAAGGCTACGAATCAGCGGATTGTGTCGCCGATGACCGGAAGCAGCTGCTGACGCTCGGCATGTCGGCCTATACCGAATCCGGCGTTATCGGGCGCCCGTCGCTGGCGTCCGCCCGGAAGGGGAAGGAATTGCTGGCCGGCCTGGTCGAGGCATTCGATGAATATGCCGCACTGTTCGGCGCACGAACGGAAGCCCATGACTGAGGTGCTCGACGCGGCGGCCGCCTGGGACCGGCTGCGGGCCGTCCGTACGCCGGACGAGGCGCGGGCCGCCGGGCTGGTGGCGGACGGGGAAGGCGGACTGCGCTGGGGCCTGCCCGCCACCCCCGGGGCGGCGGAGCTGGCCGGACGCTATCTGCCGCTGTGCCTGGCCGGCCCCCGGGCCGCGTTCGCGCAGCTCGGGCAGAGCCTCGACGGCTTCATCGCGACCCGTACCGGCGACGCCGACTATGTCACCGGCGCGGAGGACCGCTGCCATCTGCACCGGTTGCGCGCGCTGGCCGATGCGGTGGTCGTCGGGGCCGGTACCGCCGTGGCGGACGATCCGCGGCTGACCGTACGGGCCTGTGCGGGGGACAATCCGGTGCGGGTGGTGCTCGACCCACGGGGCCGGGTGCCGCGGCACAGCGGGGTGTTCACCGATGGTGCCGCGCCGACGCTGTGGGTGGTGGGGCCGGACGCCGGCGCCGTGCCCCCAACCGCCGGGGCCGATGTCCTGGTGCTGCCGGACGCGGACGCCTTCGCCCCGCAGCGTCTGCTGTCGGCGCTGGCGCGGCGGGGACTGGGACGGGTACTGATCGAGGGGGGCGGTGTCACCGTGTCGCGGTTCGTGCAGGAGCGGGCGCTGCACCGGCTGTATGTCACCGTCGCGCCGGTCCTGCTCGGCGACGGCATCCCCGGCCTGCGGTTTCCCGGTACACCGGTGATGCGGGAGGCGCTACGCCCGCCGCTGCGGCGCGCCCTGCTCGGCGAGGACACGCTCTTCGAACTCGAACTGCGGGCGTTCGGCACGCCGCCGGGCGGACCGGCGGACGAGGAGTACTGCGGCGCCCGGGAGGCTCGCGACGAAGGCGAGCACACCGTAGACCACGGCAGTGGTGAGTCCCTGCGCCGCGCCTAGCCCGGCGGCGCCGAACGCCCAGGCGGCGACGCCCTCCCGTGGGCCCCAGCCGCCGACGTTCAGCGGCAGCGCCATCGCGAGCAGCGCCAGCACCACGAGCGGCACCAGTTCGGCCGTCGGTGCGGTGGCTCCCGCGACCCGGGCGGCGAGTACGAACATCCCGAGGTAGCCCGCCAGGACCGCCACGGAGGAGACGGCGACGCCGGGCCAGACTCCGCGGGCGAGCAGGCCCTGGCGCGCCTCGGCCAGGAGGGTGCGTACGGCGCGTTCGGCGCGGGAGGCGCCCCGGCGACGGCGCAGCCGGGCGGCGGCCACCACCAGCAGCACGACCGCCGCGGCCGCGGTCAGTGCGACGGGGGGCGAGGTGAGGAAGCGGGCGACCGGCGCCAGGACGGGTGAGGGGTGGGCGAGCAGTACCACCGCCCCGGCGAGGAGCAGGACGAACTGGCCGGCGGTGCGTTCCAGGACCACCGCGCGTACGCCCCGGCCGAGGTCACCGTTGTCCCGGCCGTGGCGTACCGCGCGGTGCACATCGCCCAGGACACCGCCGGGCAGTGCCGCGTTCAGGAACAGCGCCCGGTAGTAGTCCGCGACGGCCCCGCCCAGCGGCAGCCGCAGACCGAGGCCGCGGGCCACCAGACACCAGCGCCAGGCGCTGAAGACCGTGGTCAGCAGGCCGATGGCGAGGGCGGCCGACAGCGTGGCGGCGTCGATCCTGCGCAGACCGTCCAGGAAGGCGTCGGATCCCAGATGCCACACCAGCGCCACCAGGATGCCCAGTCCCGCGAGCATCCTGAGCCATGCCGCCCAGCGGGACCGGTTCATCCCGCACCCCTGGACGGGGGCCCCGGCAGCGCCAGCAGATCGGTGTGGTGCACCGCGACGTTCAGCTCCCCCGCCGCGCACTCCTCCAGCCGCCGCCGCAGATAGGCGACGGCTTCGGGGGCCAGCTCCGGCCGCTGGGCGTGCGCCGCGCCGACCCAGCCGCGCAGCCATTCACCGATCAGCGCGGATTCCGCGCAGCCCAGCCGCCACGGGCTGGACCGCACCAGAACGGTCGCGCCCCGCCGCTCGAACGCCGCGACCGCCGCCGCGACCGCGTCCGGCCCGAGCAGGGCGCGGCCCTGGTCCGTGCGGCGCTGATGGTCGTTGAAGGCGTCGGCGATCTCGGCGTCGAGCGGATCGGCCGGGGTCAGCTCGACCCGTCCGGCGACGGACAGCGCCAGCAGCGCCGGGCAGCCCGCGTCCACACAGGCCTCGGCGAGCGCCTCCACCTCGTCGCGGGTGAGCAGATCGAGCAGCGCGGAGGCGGTCACCAGCGAGGTGCCGGCGAGGTCGTCGGCGGTGAGGGTGGCCAGATCGCCGCGCTCGGTCGTGGCGTCAACGGGTCTGCCGTCGGCGGCCGTTACGGGCATCCGCGCCCCGGCGTGGTCGAGCAGCAGCGGGTCGTGGTCGTGGAGGATCCAGCGCTGCGGGCCGGGCAGCCGGACGGCGAGCCAGCGCCCCATCGAGCCGGTGCCACAACCGAGATCACGGATCACCAGGCCCTGCGGGCTCCCGTCCGGGCCGCCGGGCGCCGGCTGCGCGGACAACCGGTCGAGCAGCGGATGCAGCAGCTCGGGCGCGCGGGCCGCGGCATCGGCGCGTTCCCGCAACTCCAGCCACCGCGGGGCGAATCGGGGCCTGCCGGTTTCGTTCACCGTACGCTCCGGGTCTCGTCCCGAAGCCGTTCCAGCGCTCCGGCCAGACTGTGCGACGTCATCTCCCACCCCTCCAGCATGGCACGCCGTCCGCGTGCCGAACTCTGCAACCGGTCCCGCAACTGCGGATCGCCCAGCCAGCCACGCAGCGCCTCGGCAAGGGCCGACGGCCGTCCGGACGGTACGAGGAGGCCGGGCACACTTCCGTCGGGGGCGTGCCCGACCGCTTCCGGTACGCCGTCCACCGCCGTCGCCAGCACCGGAATCCCGCGCGCCAGTGCCTCGGTGACGACCATGCCGTAGGTCTCGGCGTACGAACTGAGCACCAGCAGATCGGCCGCGGCGTACCGGGCGTCGAGATCGGCGCCCGCCTGCGGCCCGGTGAAGGTGATCCGGTCGGCGAGGCCGAACTCCGCGACGCGGCTGTGCAGTTGGGCGGCGTATCCGGGAGCGCGGTCGAGCCCTCCGACGCATACGCAGCTCCAGGGCAGCTCGGTGACCGTCGCCAGGGCCTCCACCAGGAGGTGCTGCCCCTTGCGCGGGGTGACCGCGGCGACGCACAGCAGCCCGGTGGCGCCGTCGGTGCCGGGTGCGAGGGGTGCGGCGTCGGCTCCCGGCCTGGCGACATGGACCCGCTCCGCCGCCAGCCCGTGATGGGCGACGAGCCTGCGGGCGGCCCACTCGCTGGTGGCCACGACGGCCCCCACGGCGTGCAGGGTGCGGCGCTCGCGGGCGTCCAGCTCCGCCGCCAGGGCGGGGTCGAGCCCCGTCTCGTCGGCCAGCGGCAGATGGACCAGTACAGCGAGCCGCAGCCGTCCCGCCTGAGGGACGAGGATCTCGGGGACACCGCAGGCGACCAGGCCGTCGAGGAGGACCACGGCGCCGTCGGGCAGCGCCGCCAGCTGCCGCGCCAGCCCCGCGCCGGCCGCGGCATCCGGCCGCGGCCAGTTTCCGGGCACCGCGTACGGGCGCACCTGCCAGCCCGCCGCCGGGAGGTCGCGGCACACCCGGCGGTCGTAGGTGTTGCCTCCGCTCGGTACCGCCGGATCACCGACGTCACCGGGCAGGACGACGTGCACCACGCGCTCCGCCGCCGCGGTGGCGCCGGTCCGGGTCACAGGGTGCGCTCGTATGTCGCCCAGGCGATGTGCGATTCGTGCAGGGTGACCGATATCCCGGCCAGCTCGCGGGCGCCCGCACCGAAGTTGCCGGCCTCGATGCGGTCGGCGAGGCGGTCGGCGATGACCTTGGCCAGGGCCTCGGTCGAGGTGTTGATGCCGGCGAAGGCGGGCTCCTCGTCGAGGTTGCGGTAGTTCAGCTCGCCGACCACGGCGCCGAGTTCCCGGGTGGCCAGGCCGATGTCGACGACGATGTTGTCGGCGTCGAGCTCCGCACGGCGGAAGGTGGCGTCCACGAGGAAGGTCGCGCCGTGCAGACGCTGCGCCGGTCCGAAGACCGCACCACGGAAGCTGTGGGCGACCATGAGGTGATCGCGGACGGTGATGCTGAACAAGGCCGTTCCTCCGGTGTGATGTCGGTCTCAGTGCGGGTGTCGTGGGGCAGCGGATTCGGGGCGGTCCCCGGGGCTGCTAGCCGTGGTCCGCCGGCCCGTACCGGATGCGGTGGCACAGCGCCGGGAGGTCGCCACGGGCGAGCTCGGGCAGTACCCGCGGCAGGTCCTCGAAGGCGGACTCGCCGGTGATCAGCGCGTCGAAGGCGGGGTCGGCGAGCAGATCGAGGGCGAGCGCGAGCCGGTCGGCGTAGGTACGGCGGGGCCGGGCCGGGGAGACCGTGCCCACCTGGCTGCTGCGGACGACCAGCCGGCGGGAGTGGAAGGCCTCCCCCAGCGGCAGGCTGACCTGCCGGTCTCCGTACCAGCTCAGCTCGATGACGGTGCCTTCCGGGGCGAGCAGTTCGAGCGAGCGTGTCAGCCCCTGCTCGGTGGCGCTGGCGTGCACGACGAGGTCACAGTCGCCCAGCGCGTCCGCGGGCAGCGCGAAGTCCACCCCCAGCGCCCCGGCCGTGGCGGCGCGCGCGGGGTCGGCGTCGACCAACTGCACCCGGACCCCGGGGAAGCGGGCGAGCACGGCGGCGACACTGCAGCCGACCATGCCCGCACCGACCACCGCGATCCGGTCGCCGACCAGCGGCGCGGCGTCCCACAGGGCGTTCACCGCGGTCTCCACGGTGCCCGCCAGGACGGCGCGCCCGGCGGGGACGGTGTCCGGTACCGGGGTGACGGCACTCGCCGGGACGACGAAGTGCGTCTGGTGCGGGTACAGACTGAAGACCGTACGGCCCAGCAGGTCGTGCGGGCCTTCCTCGACGACACCTACATTGAGGTAGCCGTACTTGACCGGCGCCGGGAAGGTGCCTTCCTGGAACGGCGCCCGCATCACGGCGTGCTGGCTCTCGGGGACACCGCCACGGAAGACCAGGGTCTCCGTTCCACGGCTCACTCCGGAGCAGATCGTGCGCACCAGGACTTCGCCGGCGGCGGGCTCGGGCAGGGGCACCGTCCGGATCTCGCCCCGGCCTGGAGCGCTTAGCCAAAAGGCACAAGCGGCGCGCGGCATCGGGATCCTCCTGGACGCTACGGCGATGGTTCATCGATGCTGGAGATCATGAGGACGCCGTCACCCTACGCGGCGCCCTTCGACTCCGCTACACACAACCCGGGAGGCAGGGTGGCCGTACAAGAGCGCTACGACACAAGGCCATTCGGACCGGACATTACGGCCGGTATGGGTATGCAACTGCTGGTACTGGAAGCGCTGTGCCGGATGACCGGACTGGGCACCGCGGGGTGGCTCACCGGCTGCGTCTTCGCCGTGGTCACCTGGGCGGTGCTCACCGTGGCGCTGCGCCGGACGTGGACCACGTCGTTCGGACCGGCCAATCGCGTCACGCTGGCCCGTACGATCCTCGTCGGCGGGGTGACCGCGCTGGTCGCGGACTCCTTCGACCGGCGGGCACCGGTCGCGGTGCTGATCGCGTTCGCCACCGTGGCACTGGTCCTGGACGCCGTGGACGGGCAGGTCGCCCGGCGCACCGGAACGGCAACCCCGCTGGGCGCGCGCTTCGACATGGAGGTGGACGCCTTCTTGATCCTGGTGCTCTGTGTCCATGTCGCGATTCCGCTGGGCGCCTGGGTGCTGAGCATCGGCCTGATGCGGTACGCCTTTGTCGCGGCATCCTGGGTGCTGCCGTGGCTGCGCGGCGCGCTGCCGCACAGCATGGCCCGGAAGACCGTGGCGGCACTGCAGGGCATCGTGCTGGTGGTGGCCGGCACCGGGATCCTGCCGCGGGCGTCGGCGGTCACCGCGGTGGCCGTGGCGCTGGGGCTTTTGGTGTGGTCCTTCGGCCGGGATGTCGCGTGGTTGTGGCGGACCGCGGACGACAGGGCGGGCACGACGCCTGTGGTGGGCGTCCGCGAACGGGCCCTGACCGGCCTCCGCGTCACGTCCCGGCGTGCCGGCCCAGATAGATGACCAGTGCCAGGAAGACCAGCAGCAGATTCGTCACGACGATGGAGAGCAGCACCTGCCGCCACCGGCTGCGTCGTGGGGCCCGGTGGGCGAGCAGGACCGCTCCGGGCAGCCGCGCCAGCTGGGCCCCGGGACGCACGATGGCCGTACGGGGCCGCCGGATGCCGCAGCGCGGCGGGGTGCGGCGGGGTGCGGTGCTCTCCGGGCAGGCGCGGCCGTGTCCCCGGGCCGTGCGGAGCGGTCCTCGTCCGGGGGGACGTCCCCGGCAGGGCCGTACGGTGCCCGGCCCGGAGGGCGAGGGTATGCAGGTGCGTGAGCGGACCGCCCGCCACGGCGGCGGCCCCTTACGCCTCGGTACACCGGACATCCGCGATCACCCTCTTCCGGTGGTGAACGAGCGGACGGTTCCGGTGCGGCCACGGTGCGCGGAGCGGGGCGGGCGGATCATGAGGCCGCCCCCACCCCGCCGGCCGCCGGCAGCGCCCCGGCCTCGGCCTGCCGCAGCTCGGTGAGGAGCGCATGCTGCCCGGCGAGCACCTCGGTGAGGACCCGGCGGGCGGCCCGCAGCAGCTCCGCGACATCGCCGCCGGCCAGTTCGTAGACGACAGTGGAGCCGCTGCGGGTGGCCGTCACCATGCCCGAGCGGCGCAGGACCGCCAGTTGCTGGGAGAGCGCGGACGGCTCCACCTCGATCGCGGAGAGCAGACCCCGCACCGGCATCGGCCCGCTCTGGAGCAGTTCCAGTACCCGGATACGGACGGGATGCCCCAGCAGCCGGAAGAAGTCGGCCTTGGCCTGACAGCGCGGGACCCAGGCTCCGTTCATATCCGCGCCCCGCTCCCGGGACCGGGCGCCGGGCGCACCGCGCGCACCCGCTTCCGTACCGATCCGGCGAAACCGCCCACGCATGTCCTCCGCGTTCAGGCCGACCGGCCATCGCGTCATCTGTTGAATTGCGGAATTCTGCAACTGTAGACGACCGGTGCGGGCCAATTGAATGGGTGTGCCGGACAAATCGGGGCCCTGCGCGGCGCGGACCTCCCGAACACCCCCCGGCGCCGTCGGCCGGAAGGGGCCTGCCCCGTCCGCCGACCCGCGCTTCCGCTCGCACACCACCGAACCCTGCGGCGCCCGGCGGCAGTTGGAATCGGCGGCGCCGGGTACCGCGGAATCCGGTGGACACTCCCCCACCTCCCCACCGCATGGTGACGCTCATGACTTCACTGGTACGCCACGTCACGATCGACTGCTCCGACCCCTACCGTCTGGCGGGCTTCCGGAGGGAGGTGCTGGACGGGGCACCGGCCGAGGATGATCTGCCGGGCGATCCGGAGATCACGGTCATGTCCGCGGGCGGTGTGCTGCTGTTCGTCTCCGTGCCCGGCGCCAAGGCCGGGAAGAACCGGGTGCATCTGGATCTGCAGCCACCGGACCGGAGCCGGGACGAGGAGGTCAAGCGGCTGCCGGCGCTCGGCGCGCGCCCCCGGCGCCCCGTGCCCACCCGTCCGGCGGCGCCCTCCCCACCGCCGTTGGGGTGATCAAGCGCGTTCGGTGCCCTTGAGCGGGTGTCGTCGGCGGGGCCTGGCGCGTTGGTCCTCCGTGACCGTCTCCCGCGCCCGACCGTGGTTTCTGCCCACCAGCCTCGCAGCATTCCTGACCGAGGCGTGGCCGGACGGGCCGGCTGATGACCCGTCGGATTCCGGTCCCGGCACCCGGTCCGAGGACGGGGACGATACCCCGTCCGATACCCGGTCAGCTGAGTGCGGTCCGGCCGGTTGCCGCCCGCGCACCGGCGCGTCCGGCGCCGTCGGCGAGGAGCCCCCGGAAGCCCGCTGACCGGCCCTGACCGGCGGTCCGGCGGGTGGCGGGGCCGCGGACTTGACGGCGTGTCGGAAGCCGGCCTCCGTACACACCGTCATCGCCGGGTCACCATATGTGGCGAGCGGGAGTGATCACCCATAGCTTCGCCTCATGGTGCTACGACAGATGAAATACATGGGGTGTGTCGCCGCGATGCTGGTCGGCGGACTGGGCGCGGCATCGCCGCACGACGCAACGGAACGGCATGTCGTCCACCCCGGTGAATCGATCCAGCAGGCCGTGGACAGAGCAAAGCCGGGCGACACCGTCATCCTCCGGCCCGGCCTCTACCGGGAGAGCGTACTGATCCGCAAGTCGCGGCTGCACCTCGTCGGCGCGGGCCGGAAGACGGTGATCAGCCCGGTCGGCAAGCGGGCCGAGAACGCCTGCGGGCAGAGCGGCAGCGGGATCTGCGTGCTCGGTGAGGCGGGCAGGCCGCTGCGGGACGTCAGCATCCGCTCGCTGACCGTCAGGGGCTTCAAGAAGAACGGCATCTGGGCCTCCGGCACCGACCGGCTGACCGTGCACGAGGTCGCCGCGCGGAACAACGGCGTGTGGGGCATCGCCCAGGAGAAGTCCGTCCGCGGGATGATCCGGGACAACGTCGTCACCGGCAACGGCGACTCGGGCATCTTCCTGGCGAACACGGTCAAGGAGGAGGGCGGGGCCACCGACACCCGGGGGGCCACGATCGTCGGGAACCATCTCGCGCGAAACCGGATCGGCATCACGGTCCGGCGGGTCAGAAACCTGCTGGTCGCCCACAACACCATCACCGGGAACTGCGGCGGAGTGTTCATCGTCGGTGACGAATCCCGCCCGCGGGCAGGAGCGCTGACGGTCCGGGACAACAACATCACCAAGAACAACAAGCACTGCCCCGCCACCAGCCGGCTGCCGTTCCTCCAGGGCTCCGGCATCGTCCTCACCGGCACCGAACAGGCGCTGGTGCGGCGCAATCTGATCCGGGACAACGTCGGCACCTCCCCGCTCTCCGGCGGCGTCGTGCTGTTCCGCAGCTTTGTGAACACGTTCAACGAACGCAATGTCATCAGCGACAACGTCGTGCTGCGCAACAAGCCGGCGGACCTGGCCAACCGGGACCCCAAGGGCAAGAAGAACAGGTTCGTCCGCAATGTGTGCCGGACCTCGGTGCCGGCCGGTCTGTGCTGGCGGCTGTACGGGGTGCACGGGGTGCACCCCTCCTCAACGGGAGAATAGAGGCGGAATGACCACCGTAAGTCCCACCCCCCAGCCGGCCATGCGGCTCCGGGAGCTTGTCTTCGGAGCTGCCTGTGCGGCGGCCGTACGGGCGGCGGCGCGACTCGGCGTCGCCGACGCACTCGGCGACCGGCCCACCACCCCGGAAGAACTGGCCACCGCGGTGCAGACCGAACCACGGCCGCTGGAGCGGCTGCTGCGCGCCCTGTCCTGCTACGGGATCTTCGCGGAGACCGATGACGGGAAGTACGTCCACACGGACATGTCCCGGCTGCTGCGCGAGGACACCCCGAACAGCCTGCGCGCTATCTCCCTGTGGTGCACGGAGCCGTGGACCTGGGAGGCCTGGCCGCGGCTCGACGAGGCGGTGCGCTCCGGCAGCAGCGTCTTCGACGACCTGTACGGCAAGGGGTTCTTCGAGTACCTGCACCAGGACGCGGGGGAATCCGCCGAGGTCTTCAACCGTGCGATGACCACGTCCAGCAAGCAGTCGGCGCAGGACATCGCGGACCTGCTCGATCTGACCGGGGCGTCGTCCGTGGCGGACATCGGCGGCGGCCAGGGTCATGTGCTGGCCGGCCTGCTGGAGAAGCACCCCGCCCTCGAAGGCACTCTGCTCGACCTGCCCACGGTCGTGGCGAACCCCGACCCGCGGCTGGGCGACGGCGGCCCGCTCGCCTCGCGGGTACGGATCGTGCCCGGCGACTGCCGCGAGGACATCCCGGTCCGGGCCGATGTCTACATCATCAAGAACATCCTCGAATGGGACGACGAGAGCACCCGCAGAACGCTGGCCAACGTCGTCAGGGCCGCCCGTCCCGGCGCCCGTGTCGTGATCATCGAGAATCTCGTCGACGACAGCCCCTCGATGAAGTTCACCACCGCCATGGACCTGCTGCTGCTCCTCAACGTCGGCGGTGCCAAGCACACCAAGGCGAGCCTGGTCAGCCGCATGGCGGAGGCCGGTCTGAAGGTCGGCGAGATCCTGGTCGTCAATCCGTATCTGCACGCGTTCGAGTGCACCGTCCCCGAATGAGACCGGACGGGCACGGCAGGTCGCCCGGTGAGGAGGCTGCTCCTCACCCGGCGTCCCAGCCCTCGGGCGGGCCCGCGCCGGTGCCGGGGGGTCGCCACGGCGCCCCCGGCGCGTCAGCCGCAGCCGTCGCGCGGCCAC
>NZ_JBSHBP010000012.1:102847-145901 GCF_053612065.1 Streptomyces sp. NPDC054765
TCGCCGTGCACCGGGTGTCCACGTGGGGGGGGGGCCCCCCCCGCCCGGGCGGCCCCGCCCCCGCTATTTTTTTTTAACGCCCCCGGGGGGAACCCCAGCGGGCGCCGGGGGGGCGCGGCCGCCCCCCCCCCCGCGACCCTGCCCTCGTCCGGGCCCGCGCGGGAGCCGGGGGATCGCCTCGGCTCCGCCTGCGCGTCAGCCGCTGCCGTCGCGCTGCCAGCTGTAGAACTGCTGGGCCATCGCATCCTTGGGGCTTCGCCAGGTCTCCGGGTCGTACGCGCTGACGAAGGCGGACAGCTTGTCGCTGACGGCGCGGAACTCGGGGTGTTCCGTCACCTTGGCGATCTCCGGGCCGGGCGGCCGGTCGGATTCGATGAGGTGCAGATACACCTCACCGAACTGGAAGAGGGTCCGCCGCGAGACGCCGACCAGATGCGGCAGTTCCGTACGGTCGGAGGCCTGGAAGACCTCGGCGATGTCCGGAGCGGAGCCGGGCGCCATACGGGCGACGATCAGAGCGTGATGCATCAGGGAGATCCCTTCGTTGCCGCCGGGTGGCGGTCCGGACGCGGCCCGGCGGGCCGTCAGCTGACGGTGGTGGACCGGAGTTCGCGGTCACGCTGCTCGATCCGGTCGCGGATGAGCTCCATCTGGATCCGGGAGTTGCGGTTGATGAGCTCGGTCATGCCCTTGTCGTCGACCGGGGCATCGGGCTTCATGGCGAAGTCCTGGGTCCAGTGCAGGGAGGTGCCGCCCGGGATCTCGGCGTACTTCCAGTGGATGTCCATGTGCGCGAAGGGACCGGTCTCGACGCGGCGGGCGCGGACGGTGCGGTTGCGGCGGTCGACGACGCGCTCGGAGACCCAGCTCCAGACCGTGCCGTTGTCGTCCGGGTGCATCGTCAGCCGGAAGGTGGTCTTGTCGCCCTCCCTGGACAGCACCTCGACCGAGGCGTACTCGCTGAACAGCTGCGGCCAGTTCTCGATGTCGTTGGTGAGGTCCCAGACGAGGTCGAGGGGCGCCGCGATGGTGATGTCGTTCTCGGTGTGGCCGGACATGTCATGCTCCTGTCGTAGGTACGGTGTCTTTGTCCTGGGCGGTGTTGACGAGGCCGAGGAAGTCGCGCGGCGTCTTGCAGCGCTCCGCGTCGGTCGGCATCGGCCGGCCCTGCCGGTTCTCCAGCTCGCCCACGATGCCGAGGAGGCCGAGCGAGTCCAGGCCGAACTCGGCGAAGGTCGCGTCGGGCCGGTTCGCCAGCTCCTTCGGGTCGACGGTGAGGCCGGCGGCCGACTTCATCAGCGCGGCCAGCTCATTGAGCGTCAGTTGAGCGTTCATGTGCAGTTCTCCTTCTCACGAGGGGGACGGGGAGCCCTTCCGCAGCACCATTGCCGCGTTCGAGCCCATCAGCCCCCGGCTCAGCACCAGCGCCGTCCGCAACTCGGCGGGGCGGGCCCGGCCGGTCACCACGTCAAGGTCGTGGCAGACGTCGACGACGTTGGGGGTGGGCGGTACGACACCCTGCTCCATCGAGAGCACCGCGGCCGCGGTGTCCAGGACGGGGGCGCCGCAGTACGCCCGCCCGGTGCCGGTCTTGGGTGCGGTCACCGGGACCTGCGAGGCGTGCCGGCCCAGGGCGTCCGCGATCGCCAACGCCTCGGCCCGGTCGGCCGCAGGGACGCCGAGCGCATCCGCGAACACCACATCGATCTCCTCCGGGGCGCACCGCGCATCCGCCAGTGCGCCGCGGATGGCGTGCGCGAGCCCGTCCCGGGACTCCTCCCACAGGGAGGCCCCGGTGAAGGTCGCGGCGTGTCCGGCCAGCACGGCCCGGACGCTCGCCCCGCGGTTCACGGCCGCCGTCTTCTCCTCGACGATCAGCATCGCGCCGCCCTCGGCGGGCACGAACCCGCATGCGCCGCTGGTGAACGGGCGGTAGGCGCGGGCCGGATCGTCGAGCGTGCTCAGATCGTCGTAGCCGAGCTGGCAGACGACCGAGTAGGGAGCCAGGGGCGCCTCGGCGGCGCCCACGACGACGGCATCGGTGCCGCGCCGAATGGTGCGGCCGGCATGCGCCAGGGCATCCAGCCCGCCCGCCTCGTCGCTGGCCACCACTCCGCACGGCCCCTTGAAGCCGCCCCGGATGGAGATCTGTCCGGTGCTCGCCGCGTAGAACCAGGCGATCGACTGGTAAGGGCCGACATGGCGGGAGCCCTGGCCCCAGAGCCGTTGCAGCTCCCGCTGGCCGAACTCGCCACCGCCCGATCCGGCGGCCGTGACGACTCCCACCGCGAACGGCGAGTCGTTGTAGTCGGCACGGCCGAGCCGGGCATCGTCCAGCGCGAGGTTGGCCGCCGCCATGGCGAAGTGGGTGAACCGGTCGGTCTGGACGAGGTAGCGCTCCTCGATCAGATCCGCCGGATCGAAGCCGCGGACCTCGCCGGCGACCTTGAGCGGAAGCTGCTCACACCCCTCGCGGGTGACGCGGTCGAGGACGCTGATGCCCTCCACCGTCGCCTTCCAGAAGGTCTCGGTGCTCACCCCGTTGGGAGCGATGACACCGATGCCGGTGACGACGGAATGACGTTCCTTCGGGGAGCTCATGATGCCCTCCCACCCTGTCGGGTCAGTACCACCGCTGACTGGAATCCACCGAAGCCGCTGCCGACCGAGAGCACCGAGCGCAGCGGCAACTCCCGTGCCGTCTTGGGCACATAGTCGAGGTCGCACTCCGGGTCCGGAGTCTCGTAGTTGGCCGTGGGCGGCACCACTTGACGGGTGAGCGCCAGCACACAGGCCACGATCTCGATCGCACCGATGGCCCCGAGCGAGTGACCGACCATGGATTTGATGGAACTCATCGGGATGGTGCGGGCGTGCGCGCCGAGCGACCGCTTGACCGCGGCCGTCTCGTGCCGGTCGTTCTGCTGGGTGCCCGAGCCGTGCGCGTTGACGTAGTCCACCTGGGTGGCGTCGATCCTGGCGTGGCCGAGTGCGCTGTTGATCGCCTCGGCCATCTCCAGGCCTTCCTGGGTGAGACCGGTCATGTGGTACGCGTTGCCGAAGGTGGCGTAGCCACGGATCTCACAGTGGATCGTCGCACCGCGGGCGCGGGCGTGTTCCAGCTCCTCCAGGACGAGCACGGCGCCGCCCTCGCCCATCACGAATCCGTCGCGGTGGGCGTCGAACGGCTTGGAGGCGTGGGCGGGATCGTCGTTGTTCGCGGATGTCGCCTTGATCGCGTCGAAGCAGGCCACGGTGATCGGGGAGATCGGCGAGTCGGACGCACCGGCGATGCACACGTCGACCCGGCCCTCCTCGATGGAGTGGAAGGCGTACCCGATGGCGTCGAGGCCGGAGGTGCAGCCCGTGGAGACGGTCTGCACCGGGCCGTGGGCGCCGATCCGTTCCGCCACCGCGGAGGCGAGCGAACTCGGGGAGAACGCCCGTTCCAGATGGCGGCCGGCCGGGCGGTGGTCGACATCCCACCGCTGCCCGTGGTTGCTGACCGCGACATAGTCGTGCTCCAGGCGCGTGGTGCCGCCGACCGCGGTGCCCAGGGACACCCCGACGCGCCAGGGGTCCTCGGTCTCCGTGTCCAGGCCGGCATCGCGCAGCGCCTCGTCCGCGGCGACCATCGCGAACTGGATGTACCGGTCCGAGCGGGCCACCTGCTCCTCGCTCAGCCCGTGGGCCGCGGGATCGAAGTCGCACTCGGCGGCGATGCGCGAGCGGAACCCCTCCGGGTCGAAGAGGGTGATGCCGCGGGTCGCCGTGCGGCCTGCGGACAGCAGGTCCCAGAAGGCGGGCACACCCACACCGCCCGGCGCGACGACCCCGACACCGGTGACCGCCACACGGCGGGTCATGACACCGGCTCCGTGCGTTCCGGTGGTGCGGCCGGTGTGCTCTCTTCCGTGCCCTCGGTGTCGACATGTCCGAGCTCGGGGCGCGGGGCCAGCGGACCGAGGTGGAAGACCATACGGGCTTCCACGTCCCCGACATTGCGGAAGCGGTGCCGCATGTACGGGGGGATCAGCAGTCCCTGGTCCGGGCGCATCGGGTGCGGTTCCCCGTCGAGGTCCACTTCGAGCGCGCCTTGGACGACGTACACGAACTCCTCGGAGTAGGGGTGGTAGTGCTCGCCGATCTGCTCGCCGGGCTGCACGAGTGCCATGCCCATGAAGCCGCTCGTGGCGCCCACCGCGCTGGGTGTCAGCATGGCGCGCAGATCACCTCCGCGCCGGCGGTTGGGCTGGGTCTCGCTGAGGTCCACGATGCGTGGGCGGTGCGTGGTCATGGCTGCTTCCTCCAAGGGCGTGAGGCCGGGGTGAATGAGAGGGGGAGACCTGCTGCGGCCGGGCGCAGTCAGGCGCCCGGCGCCCGGCGGTCGGTGATGAGGGCCATGTCGGAGCGCTCCAGGAAGCGCGCGAGCTCGCGGTCGTTCGACAGACCGCCGGTCACCTCGGTGTCGAGGAGCCGCCGCAGCACGGCCGTCTTGCGGGGGCCGCGCACACCGAGCGCCAGCACGGGGTCGCTGTCGAGGGGGATCCGGAGGTCGATGAGCCGGACCACGACGTCGTCGCGCTGGAAGATGGTGCTGCCGGCGACGGGACAGGACTGGTCGTCGGCGGCCAGCTCGTCCTGACGGGCCAGCATCCGGGCCAGCACCATCCCGCACCCCTCCTTGGCGGGGTAGAACAGCGCATGCCGCCGGATGCCGTCGGGCTGCGCTCCCCCCGCCGCGACGTGATGCACCGCGGGCAGTGCGGCACGGGTGAAGAACACCCGGGCGGAGTTCGGATCGCTCAGGTCGCGGTCCTGCTCCAGATACGGGTTGATGGCCTCCTCGACGGCCCGGACCTCGGGCTGCTGGGAGATGTGCCGCAGCGCCGCGACGAGGTCGCCCTGCACCTCCACCGCGCGCACGACGCGGTTGCCGTGCATGAAAAGGGAGGTACGGCGGAGCCGGGTGGCCTCGTCGACCTTGGCCTCCGGGGAGGTGTACCCGGCGAGGATCTCCGCGACCATCGATTCGCTGCCCGGCTTCACGGTGAAGGTCAGCGCGTGCCGGACCACCCCGTCGCCGACGCGGGGATTGGCCTGCAGACGGCCCTTGGGAGGCTCGGGCACGAGGCTGGCGATGTTCGAGGTCTCACGAAGGACGCTGAACCGCAGCGACCGGGTGTCGCGGACACAGCCGTGCAGCGGCTGGACCATCTTCACGTGTTCCTCGCTGTTGACCCAGGCCAGGAACGGCGGTGCACTCTCCCATTCACTGGTGATGAGCCACTGGGAGGGGTTCTCGATGGACTGGCACAGCTGGTCGGTGATGTGCCCGGGGACGGACGCGACCTGGTTGCGCAGGTGCTCGTAGGCTTCCAGGAAGCGCTGCTGGGCTCCGTCATGGAGATCCAGGAGCAGCACGACCCGAAGCCGTGAGCCGTCGAAGGCCGACTGGGATATTCGTTCCGACAGCGTTGTCATCTTCTACGCATCTCCTTCGGGGCCCGATGGCCCCAGTGGTGCGTCGTCAGTTCCGGTGCGATCCGGGTGACTGAGCCGGATGGTGGGGGCGGCCGGCCCGGTGTCCGGGGGGCGTCCCGGATTCGATCGTGGCCGGGACCCACGGGTGGCGCGAGATGTGTGAGCCATGCAGGTGAACCGTGATCGAACAGGTCCTCAGCCGGGCATTCGTGCTCCATCTGCCGTCAGCGTCCCTGGAGCTGGAGCACGCAATGAATCCCACCGTCGAAGAGCGGGTTCCGGTACTCGTCGTGGGCGGGTCCCTGGTCGGCCTGTCCGCGTCGCTGTTCCTGGGCCGACTGGGTGTCAGACATCTGCTGGTCGAAAAGCACGCGGACACCTCCCGCCACCCGCGCGGGCGGGGGAACAACGTCCGCACGATGGAGCTGTTCCGGGTGGCCGGTGCCGAGCAGCGGATCCGTGAGGCCGCGTCGGTCCTGGCCGACAACCACGGGATCCTGCAAACCCGTTCGCTCACCGGCGACGACCAGGAGTGGCTGTTCAAGGAGATCGACCCGGGCGGCGGGCTGGCCCGTATCAGCCCGTCGGCCTGGTGCCTGTGCAGCCAGAACGACCTGGAACCCGTACTGGTGCGCTGCGCCCGCGAGCACGGCGGTGACCTGCGGTTCTCCACCGAGCTGAGCTCCTTCGAACAGGACTCCCAGGGTGTGCGGGCGACCCTCAGGAACCGGGAGACCGGCGAGCTCACCACCGTGCACGCCAACTACCTCATCGCGGCCGACGGCCCCCGCAGCCCCGTCAGGGAGCGGCTGGGCTTCCGGCAGACCGGGCCCGGCGACCTGTTCCACAACGTGAGCATCACCTTCCGTGCGCCGCAGCTCGCGGACGTCGTGGGTGACCGTCGTTTCATCGCCTGCTACTTGACCGACCCCGAGGCCGACGGCGCCCTGCTGCCGGTGGACAACCGGGCGGACTGGGTCTTCCACGCCCCCTGGCACCCCGACCGGGGCGAGACCCTGGAGGACTTCACCGACGAGCGGTGCATCGACCACATCCGCCGGGCAACGGGCGTACCGGACCTGGCCGTGGAGATCACCGGCAAGGCCCCGTGGCACGCCGCCGAGCGGGTCGCGGAGCGCTACGCGGCCGGCCGGGTCTTCCTCGCCGGCGACTCGGCCCACGAGATGTCCCCCACCGGGGCGTTCGGTTCCAACACCGGTATCCAGGACGCACACAACCTCGCCTGGAAGCTGGCCGCCGTGCTGAACGGCTCGGCGGGCCCCGGACTGCTGGCGACGTACGAGGCGGAACGGCAGCCGGTGGCGCGGGAGACCAGCGCCCGCGCCTCGGCGCGCTCGGCCGAGCACAGCCACCCGGGGTATGCGCCGGCGCCCGGCGCGGGCGGCGGCCGGCAGCGCGGGGTGCTCACCGTCGCGCTGGGGTACTGCTACCCGCAGGGTGCCGTGGTCGGCGCCGACCCCGAACTGCCGGTGGTTCCCGAACAGATGCGGCTGACCGGCGAACCGGGCACCCGCGCCCCGCACATGTGGCTGCGGGCCGGCGGCGTACGCCGCTCGACCCTCGATCTGTACGAGAAGTCCTTCGTCCTGCTGACCGGTACCGACGGCGAGATGTGGCGCACCGCGGCCAAGGGCGCCAACGAGGAGTTCTCCCTCGGGCTGGACTGCTACCTGATCGGCGCCGGGCCGGACGACGACCTGGCTCCCGAGGAGGGCGCCGACTGGGCCGAGAAGCACGGGACGACGCCCGAGGGAGCGGTGCTGGTGCGCCCCGACGGTTTCGTGGCGTGGCGGGCCGAGGGGCGGGTGGCCGACCCCGAGGCGGCGCTCCGGGAGGTGCTCGAAGCGCTGCTGTGCCGGAGCTGACCCGCCCGGCACGCCAACGCCCTGTTCGAACGGCAGGAACCGGGTGCTGTGGCACACGAGGCTGATGATGACGGAGGGACCGGCGGGACATTCCGCCGGTCCCTCCGTCGCGCGCGAACGTATCTTCTGCCCGTCACCACCGCAGGGGCTTCTGCGGACCGTCCCGGCCGCGTCCCGCAACTCGGGGACCGATTTCCGGTTGAGTCCGGGCATGGATGCCAAGAAGCCCGCCCCGCACCCCTTTCAGCGCATCTCCCTGCCCCACCAGCCGCCGGCGCTGCCGCCTCCCGCCCCACAGCCGCGCCGCCCGGCCGAGGAGCGGACACCGATCTTCGACCAGTTGCTGAAGGAGTGGCGCTCGGGGGAGATCCGGCCGGTGGTGTCCTGGCCGGTCGACGATCCGGGGAAGACCGTGACGGGCGCCGCGGTGGGGGCGGATGATGGTCGTCCGTATCCGCGGACCCGTGACGAGGAGCATGACCGTGAGCCTGTACGACATCCCGCTGCGCACCCTGACCGGTGAGCCCGCTTCGCTCGCCGACTACCGGGGCAAGGCCCTGCTGGTGGTGAATGTGGCGTCCAAATGCGGGCTGACCCCGCAGTACTCGGGCCTGGAGCGGCTGCAGCAGCGCTTCGGGGACCGGGGCTTCAGTGTGCTGGGCTTCCCCAGCAACCAGTTCGCGGGCCAGGAGCCCGGCACCGCCGAGGAGATCGCCACCTTCTGCTCGGCGACGTACGGCGTGAGCTTCCCGCTGTTCGAGAAGACCGATGTCAACGGCGAGGACCGGCACCCGCTCTACGCGGCGCTGACCGGTACCGAGGACGCCGAAGGGGCGGCCGGCGACATCCAGTGGAACTTCGAGAAGTTCCTGATCGATGCCCGGGGACAGGTCGCGGGCCGCTTCCGGCCGCGCACCGAGCCGGAGGCCGAGGAGCTGGTCACCGCCATCGAGGCGGCCCTGCCGGCCTGAGCCGGTGCCGCGCCGCCGGGCCGTGGGCGGGCGCGGGGGCGGACCGGCGGCGTACGGGGCGCGCGGTCACCCGGCGGAGCAGCGCCGGTCAGGCGACGGCGGTGCCGGCGGCGTCCGTGACCCCGGCCGCTCCGGCGGCTCCGGCGTCTCGGGCCGCCTCGCCGGTCCCGGCCTCGTCGGTCACGAGGTCGAAGCTGCCGGTCAGCCCGGTCATCCGCAGCAGCCGCGCGACGCTCCCGCCGCCCGAGACACCGGTCAGCCGCAGCCGGCCGCCCCGCTGCCGCGTGCGGTAGCGGGCGCGGCTCAGCAGGGACAGTCCGGCGCAGTCGATGAAGGTGACCGCACGTACGTCGACCACGAGGTCGGCGCCCTGGGTGCCGGTGATCTCGTCCAGCCGGTCGGACAGCACCGACACGGCGAGAATGTCCAGCTCACCACGGAGTTCCAGCACGGTCGTGCCGCCGGCCGCGCAGCTGGGTCCCACGATTCTCGGGTAGTACTGACCTTCATCCATCGGCCCGGCCCACTTTCGTGCCGAGGCGCGGGATATGGCCACGCGTCTGCGGCGGAGATGTTCGGTAGGTGTGGGGGGCGCCCGGCGCAATCCGGGCGGGTCGGCCCGTTTCCGGGTCGTCGGTGATGCGGTGGTGTGTCGTCTGAGTCTCTGCGTTTTTGCTGCTGTGCCCGTAGTTGTCTACGGCTTACCCGCAGTCCGCGCCCTCAAAGTCCCGGCGCACGCCAGAGCTTCAGGTTGTCTCAAAGTCGCCCCTTGCGGGCGTGGCCGAGATAGGGCGCGCCGGAAGCCGCCGGTTCGACGGGCCGGCCCCCCGTGCCTCGTGAGGCCCCCGGCCCGAGGGGCCCAATACCACCCTTTCGAACGAATTAGACTGTTCGAACCGCCCGAATGTGTGAGGTGTGCCCTGAAGCCGTCGGATCCCGCCGGAGATCTCCCCGAACGCACCGCGCAGAGCCTGCGCGAGCTGGCCGGTGGGCCGATCTCCCGGCTTCCGCAGCTTCTGGAGGCGATGGTGGCGGTCGGCTCCGACCACGATCTGCGCCGCGCGCTGGGCCGCATCGCCGAGACCGCCGCCTCCCTCACCGGCGCCCGCCATGCCGTCGTCGCCCTGCGCCCCGAGGACGGCGAAGGGCCCGGCGACCGGATCACCCACGGTCCCTCCCCCGGGGGCGAGCCACCCGCAGGAGGGTCTGTGGAGGTGCCGATCCAGGTGCAGGGGGAACGGTTCGGCACGCTGTACGTCACGGGGAAGGGCGACGGCGGGGAGTTCGGCGAAGCCGATCTGCACCTGGTGCGGGTGCTGGCCACGGAGGCCGGTATCGCCCTGAGCAATGCCCGGATGCACTCCGCCGCCCGGCAGCGCAGACGCTGGATCGACGGTGCGGCGTCCGTCACCACGGCGCTGCTGGCCGCGCCCGAGACCGGCTCGACGACCACCAACGCCCTCACCGTCGTCGCGGAGAAGGGCCGGGAACTGGCCGAGGCGGCGACCGGCGCGGTGCTGCTGCCGCACGCCGAGGGCGGTATGGAGGTCGTGGCGATCTCGACGGTGCTGTCCGAGACCGTACGGACCGAGGCGTACCGTGGGCGCGGTGTCCCGCACGCCCCGACGGGTGACGGCGCCGCAATCAGTTGACCTCAACATTGGTTGAGGTCCTAGGTTGCTGCTATGTCGCCGGTCACTCACGGCGATCCCGTGACGACCCGGCACACCGGAGGCCACCATGGACATGGAAGTCACCGCCTGGCATGCGCTGCACAGCACGATGACGGCTCAACAGGGCCGCCGCCGCTTTTCCCGCGGCACCCTGCGCCGCATCACCGCATTCGCCCGCCCGCACCGCCGCCACCTGGTGTGGTTCCTCGTGCTCAGCACGGTGACCGCGATGCTCGCGGTGGCCACTCCGCTGCTCGCGGGCCGGGTGGTGGACGCGATCGTGGGCGGCGGCCCGGCGTCCGTCGTCGTCGGGCTGTCCGGGCTGATCGCGGTGATCGCGGTCGCGGAGGCCGGTCTGGGGCTGCTGACCCGCTGGCTTTCGGCGAGCATCGGCGAGGGGCTGATCCTCGATCTGCGGACGACCGTCTACGACCACGTCCAGCGGATGCCTGTCGCCTTCTTCACCCGCACCCGTACCGGCGCGCTGGTCAGCCGCCTGAACAACGATGTGATCGGCGCCCAGCGGGCGTTCAGCGACACCCTGTCCGGGGTCGTCAGCAATATCGTGACGCTGCTGCTCACGCTGGTGGTGATGCTCGGCCTGTCCTGGCAGATCACCCTGATCGCGCTGGTGCTGCTGCCGCTGTTCGTGCTGCCCGCCCGCCGGGTCGGCCGGCGGCTGGCGGATCTGCGCCGGGAGGGCGCCGACCACAACGCGACGATGGGTACGCAGATGACCGAGCGGTTCTCCGCGCCGGGCGCCACCCTCGTCAAGCTGATGGGCCGTCCGGCCCGCGAGTCCGCCGAATTCGCCACCCGGGCCCGCCGGGTGCGCGACATCGGGGTCCGTTCGGCGATGGTCCAGACGTACTTCGTCACCGCCCTCACCCTGGTCTCCGCCCTGGCGCTGGCCGTCGTCTACGGCCTGGGCGGGTCCCTCGCGCTGCGCGGACAGCTGGAGCCCGGCGCGATCGTCTCGCTGGCCCTGCTGCTCACCCGGCTCTACGCCCCGCTGACCGCGCTGTCCGGCGCCCATATCGAGGTGATGAGCGCGCTGGTCAGCTTCGAGCGGGTCTTCGAGGTGCTCGACCTCGAACCGCTGATCTCCGAGAAGCCGGACGCCCGCACGGTCCCCGAGGGTCCGGTGTCCGTGGAGTTCGACTCCGTCCGCTTCGGCTACCCGTCCGCCGACAAGGTCTCGCTGGCCTCCCTGGAGGAGGTCGCCACCCTCGACACCCGGGGCGGCGAGGAGGTTCTGCACGGCATCTCCTTCCGGGCCGAACCGGGCCAGATGGTCGCCCTGGTCGGGTCGTCGGGCGCCGGCAAGTCGACCGTGGCCCAGCTGTTGCCGCGGCTGTACGACACCGACACCGGAGCGGTCCGGCTGTCCGGGGTGGACGTCCGCGATCTCACCGCCGCCTCGCTGCGCGACGTCCTCGGGATGGTCACCCAGGACGGGCATCTCTTCCATGACTCGATCCGCGAGAACCTGCTGCTGGCCAAGCCGGAGGCGGCCGAGGAGGAGCTGTGGGACGCGCTGCGCCGGGCGCGTCTGGAGGAGCTGATCGCCGGACTCCCGGACGGTCTGGACACCGTCGTCGGCGAACGGGGCTACCGCCTCTCGGGCGGCGAACGGCAGCGGCTGACGATCGCCCGGCTGCTGCTCGCCCACCCCCGGGTGGTGATCCTGGACGAGGCCACCGCCCATCTGGACAACACCTCCGAGGCGGCGGTGCAGGAGGCGCTCACCGAGGCGCTGGACGGCCGGACCGCCCTGGTCATCGCGCACCGGCTGTCGACCGTACGGGCCGCGGACCTGATCCTGGTCGTCGAGGGCGGCCGGATCGTCGAACGCGGGACGCACGAGACGCTGCTGGCCGCCGACGGACGCTACGCGGAGTTGTACCGGACGCAGTTCGCCGACTCCCCGGACCGCCGGGAGGACGCCGGGGAAGCCGCGGAGGTTGCCGGGCGCACCGATTCCGGCCCGGATCCGGTGGCGGAGTCGGCGCTGGTGAACTGACGCCGCGCCGGAAGGCCCCGCCTCTTGGCGAGGGCCTTCCGGATACCGAAAACTGAGGCGATGACGCAGCGCGCGGAACACTCCACTGTCATGGACCGCCTCGCCCTCGACGATCTGATCACCGGGTACGCCATCGCCGTGGACGACGGCGACTGGCCCGGCTATCTGGCCCTGTTCACCCCGGACGGCCGGGCCGACTACCGCTCCGCGGGCGGTATCGAGGGCGGTACGGAAGAGGTCGCGGCCTGGCTCGCCGGCATGCTGCGGCACTTCGCCATACGGCAGCATCTGATCGTCAACCGCCGCATCACCCTCGCCCGCCGGGACGGCGCCCCCGGCGACACGGCCACGGTCCAGGCCGACTACCTCAACCCGATGCGGCTCGCCGGCCCCGCGACGGATGACGGAGACGGCCCGACCGCCCCCAATTACACCTGTGCCGGCCGCTATGAGTTCACCGCCCGGCGCACCTCCGACGGCTGGCGTCTGACCGGGGTCGTCGTCCACGAGAAGTGGCGCCAGGTGCGGGCCGCCGGTGACTGACCGCCCCCGCCATGTGCCGGCGCCGGGGTCGGCCGTTGCGGCGACCCCCCTTTCGCTGCCCGGCCCCTGCGCGCACACTGGCCGTCCGACCGGCCGGAACCCCCAGGGAGGCCGCATGGACAGACCGCTCGGCCGTCAGGCACGGTGGCTCGGCTCTCCCTGGGCACGGGGGGTGGCCGCCGCGCTCGCCGGCGCGGTGCCGGCCCTCACCTTTCCCGCGCCGTCCTGGTGGTGGCTGGCGTACGGCGCCCTGGTGCCGTGGCTGCTGCTGGTGCGGTCGGCGCCGACCTACCGGCGGGCGGCGCTGGACGGCTGGCTGGGCGGCACCGGCTTCATACTGGCCGTCCACCAGTGGCTGCTGCCGAGCCTGCACATCTTCATCCTCGTGCTCGCCCTGCTGCTCGGGGCGCTGTGGGCGCCCTGGGGGGTGCTGGTCCGTGCGCTGCTGGGCGGCGCGCCCCCGGCGAGCGCGGGGGCGCGAGCGGGGTCCCCCCGGACGGGGTCCGCGGGCTCCTCGGGCGAAGGGCGGCAGCGGGTGACGGGCGGGCGGTGTGCCGCCGCGCTGGTGCTGGTGCCGTCGGGCTGGCTGATGGTCGAATTGGTCCGGTCCTGGGAGTACTTGGGCGGCCCCTGGGGGCTCCTCGGCGCCGGCCAGTGGCAGCTGCCGCCCGCGCTGCGGCTGGCGTCGATCGGCGGGGTGTGGCTGCTGAGCCTGCTGATCGTGGCGGTGAACACCGCACTGGCCGAGCTGATCGCCCGCCCGGCGGCCCGGCTGCCCGCCGTCGCCGGGCTGCTGGTGTGCGTCCTGGCGGGCACCGTGGTCTGGTTCTGGGGGCCGGCCCCCAGGATCACCGGCACGGTCCGGATGGCCGTCGTCCAGCCCGGCCTGACCGGCACCCCCTCGGCGCGTCTGGCCAGGAGTGAGGCCCTCACCCGGTCGCTGGCGGGCCGCGGCGTGCGCCTGGTCGTCTGGGGCGAGAGCAGCCTCTCCACGGACCCGGCGGACCACCCGGCGCTCGCCGCCCGGCTCGCCGCCCTCTCCCGGCAGACCGGCGCCGAGCTGCTGATCAACGCCGATTCCGCGCACGCCGGACGGCCGGGCATCTCCAAGAGCGCGGTACTGATCGGACCGGACGGACCGACCGGGGACCGCTACGCCAAGATGCGGCTGGTGCCCTTCGGCGAATACGTCCCGTTCCGGTCCGTGCTGGGCTGGGCGACCCGGGTGGGCAAGGCGGCCACCACGGACCGGCTGCGCGGCACCCACCAGGTGGTGATGCCCATCGCCACCGCGGGCGGACTGCGCATCGGGCCGCTGGTGTGCTTCGAGACGGCCTTCCCCGACATGAGCCGCCATCTGGCGCGTGACGGTGCGCGGGTGCTGGTCGCCCAGTCCGCGACCTCGACGTTCCAGGACAGCTGGGCGCCCGCGCAGCATGCGTCGCTGGGCGCGCTGCGGGCGGCGGAGAACTGGCGGCCGATGGTGCACGCCACGCTCACCGGCATCAGTGCGGCGTACGGCCCGCGGGGTGAGCAGATCGGCGAGCGGCTCGGCACCGATCGCAGCGCGGCGGCCGTCTACGACCTGCCGCTGGCCGAGGGCACCAGCCCGTACACCCGGTTCGGTGACTGGGCGGTGTACGGAGCGATGGGCACACTGGTGCTCGCCGGCGGATACGCGGGGCTGCGGGCGCTCAGCAGGCGGCCTGCGCGAGCGCGTCGGTGACCACCCGTTCGCACAGTTCGTGGGTACGCAGCGCGTCCTCGGCGGACGGCTGCCGGCCGGCCCGTACGTCGTCCAGGAACGCCAGGACGATCTGCTCGATCCCGCGCTGCCGGGCGACCGGCACCCAGTCGCCGCGCCGCCGGATGCTCGGCTGCCCCTTGTGGTCGATGACCTCGGCGAGATTGACGACCTGGCGCTTGGTGTCCTGCCCGGAGACGTCGAGGATCTCCTCCGTGGAGCCGCTGAGGCGGTTCATGATGCCGAGGGCGGTGAAGCCGTCGCCGGACAGCTGCAGCACCACATGCTGCATCAGTCCGTCACGGATCCTGGCGCGCACATCGATGTGGTCGATGTCGCCGGGGACGAGGAACCGCAAGGTGTCCACGACGTGGATGAAGTCGTCCAGCACCAGTGTGCGCGGGTCCTCGGGCAGGCCGATACGGTTCTTCTGCATCACGATCAGATCGCGTGCGTGTTCGCGGCACTGGGTGTAGGCGGGCGCGAAGCGGCGGTTGAAGCCGACGGCGAGGCCCACTCCCCGGTCCTCGGCGAGCGCGACGATGCGCTGGGACGTGGCGAGTTCGTAGGAGATCGGCTTGTCGACATAGGTCGGTACGCCGGCCTCGATCAGCCGGGTCACGATCTCGGGGTGGGCGGCGGTGGCGGCGTGCACGAAGGCCGCGTCCAGGCCCGTGGCGAGCAGCGAGTCCAGGTCCGTATGGAGCTGCTCCGCGGTCAGCCGGTGGGCGGCGCCGACACGTTCGAGGGTGGCCGGGGTGCGGGTGTGCAGATGCAGTTCGAGCCCTGGTTGTGTGCCCAGTACGGGGAGATACGCCTTCTGGGCGATATCGCCGAGTCCGATGCAGCCGACCTTCACTCGTGCTCCTTGGGTTGCGCCGCGGCCCTGGTGCCTCGCGTGCCGGAAGCATACGTGCCGGCCGGCGGCCGCCCGTCGGCGATCCCGTCCAGGGGCCGCAGCACCGGATCCGGGGCGAAGCGGGCGGTGGCGCCATCAGGTCCGAGGTTCGGGGTCATCGGGTGGACGGCGTCGCCGAGCAGGGCGACCCGGCCCCGGTGGACGACCCGGCCCCGGTGGAAGACCCTGGGCCCGCGGCGCCGGGCTACGGGGTGTGGCCCGCGATGCCGTCGATCCGCAGTTGCAGGCGGTCGATGGCGTCCCGGAGCCCCTGGCGGTACTGGCCGTCGGCGAGGGCGTTGACCGAGGCACGGGCGCGCCGCAGCTGGGCGCGCGCATCGGCCGGCCGGTCCAGGGCGGCGTAGTCGGCCGCGATATTGAGATGCAGCGAGGGGAAGAATGCCCGGAGCGCGACGAGGGGGTGGCGGGGTCCGGGACCGTCGGCGACCTTCGGCTCCCCCTGTGCGGCACCGGCTCCGGGCCGTTCGGTGACGAAGCCCTCGGCCGCCTCCAGGGCCCTGAGGTCCCAGTCCAGTTCATCCCTGGGGTCGTCCTGGGTGTCGGCCATGTAATGGGCGAGGGTGCAGCGGTGGAAGGCATCTCCCTGCGGCCCGATCTCGTGCCACAGCGCCGAGAGACGGTTGCGTGCCTCTTCCCGGTCGCCGGCACGATGCAACATGATTGCCTGGCCGATCCGGGTCAGCACCCCGTCCTCGGGCGTCGCCTCCCGCCGCTTCTCCACCACCGTGCACTCCGTATTCGCTCACCACGGCCACTGCCGCTCCCCCGACGCTAACCGCCGGAAGGGACCTGCGCGCGGTGTGCGCGACGCACCGGGTGGTGGGGGCGCCCCCGGCCCGGCCGGCGGCCGGGCCCGCCGGCTCAGCCCAGGTCAGGGATGCGCCAGTCGATCGGGGCATGGCCCTGTGCGGCGACCGCGGCGTTGATCTGGGTGAAGGGGCGGGAGCCGAAGAACTTCTTCGCCGACAGCGGGGAGGGGTGCGCGCCCTGCACCACGGCATGCCGCTCCTCGTCGATCAGCGGCAGCTTCTTCTTGGCGTAATTCCCCCACAGCACGAAGACCGCCGGGTCGGGCCGGGCGGCCACGGCGCGGATCACCGCGTCGGTGACCTTCTCCCAGCCCTTGCCCTTGTGCGAATTGGCCTCGGCCTCGCGGACCGTGAGAACGGCGTTCAGCAACAGCACGCCCTGCTGGGCCCAGGGCATCAGATAGCCGTTGTCCGGAATCGGGTGGCCCAGCTCCTCCTTCATCTCCTTGTAGATGTTCCGCAGCGACGGCGGTGTCTTGACACCGGGCTGCACGGAGAAGCACAGGCCGTGGCCCTGGCCCGCACCGTGGTACGGGTCCTGGCCCAGGATGAGCACCTTCACCTGGTCGTAAGGCGTCGCCTCCAGCGCCGCGAAGACCTGCTCGCGGGGCGGATAGACCGGGCCCTCGGCCCGCTCCTGCTCGACGAAGTCGGTGAGCTCCTTGAAATAGGGCTTCTCCCACTCCTCGCCGAGGACCCCGCGCCAGGACTCGGGCAGCATGTCGGTGACCACGTCAACAACCTCCGGTGTGCGATGCGTTCTCACTCACAGAACCTACCGGCGACCACTGACAACGCCGTCCGCAGGCCGGGGGCCCCGCCCGCAGCCGGCACCCGGCCCGTCCCAGGCGGTGTCGGGCCGGGTGGCCGTACCGCTCCGGCAGCGGCCGGTCCGCACGTAAGGAGGCACCTGCCCTCAGCGTCCCATGCCCGAGCGGCACCGGACCGGGCGGGCGCTGCCGCGTGATCGGGGAACTCCTCGTCGCGCTCCACCGGCATCCCGCGGGGCAGGCCCGGTGCGGCCGCCGGCAGCTGCACCGCCGCTGTACGGCACGGAAGCCGGGTGCAGGGCATCTCTCCACGGCAGGCCTGCCGGCGCACGGGGTGCCGGCCCCGATGAGGGCCGGCACCGCAGACTCCGTCTCCTGGAGCGCACCCGGGCGCAAGGCCCCGTCAGGAACCCGCCCGGCAGTCGGACCCGGCACCGGTCGTCAGACCCCGGCGGGGCCCCGGCCCTCAGCCCCCGGCGGGGCCCGGTCGTCAGACCCCGGCCGGGCCCCGGTCGTCAGACCCCGGCGTTGAGGAACAGGCCGCCGTCGACGACCAGCGTCTGGCCGGTGATCCAGCCCGAGGCGTCGGACAGCAGGAAGGCCGCGGCTCCGCCGATGTCCTCCGGGACGCCGAGCCGCGCCATGGGGTAGCCCGCCGCCGCCTCCTCCTCGCGGTTCTCGTACAGCGCCGCCGCAAACTTGGTCTTGACCACCGCCGGAGCGATGGCGTTGACGCGCACCCCGGGCGCGAACTCGTGGGCGAGCTGGAGCGTCAGGTTCACCATCGCGGCCTTGCTCATCCCGTACGCGCCGATGAAGGGCGAGGGCGCAAGGCCGGCGATCGAGGCGATGTTGACGATCGCGCCGCCGTGGTCCTTCTGCCATGCGTGCCAGGTGCGCTGGGCGAAGCCGAGCGCCGAGACGACATTGGTCTCGAACACCTTGCGCGCGACCCCCAGGTCGAGGTCGGCGATGGGGCCGAACACCGGGTTCGTTCCGGCGTTGTTGACGAGGTAGTCGACGCGGCCGAAGGCCTCCATCGCGCGCTCGACGGCAACGGCCTGGTGCGCCTCGTCATGCGCCTTGCCGGCGACGCCGGTCACCCGGTCGGCGCCCAGCTTCTCGGCGGCCTCCTTGAGGGCGTCCTCGTTACGGCCGGTGATGACGACCCGGTCGCCGCGGGCCACCAGGGCCTCGGCGATGCCGTAGCCGATACCGCGGCTGGCACCGGTGATCAGCGCCACCTTGCCGGAGGGCTCGGGGAGCCCGCTGTGCTGCTCGGTCATGTCCCGTACTCCTGAAGTCGGTGGGCGGTCAGTTGAGCGGGCCGCCGGCGACGTACATGACCTGGCCGGAGACGAAGCCGGCCGCATCGCCGGTGAAGAAGGCGATCGCGTTGGCGATGTCCTCGGGCCGGCCGACCCGCTGGACGGGGATCTGGGTCGCGGCCGCGGCTTGGAAGTCCTCGAAGCCCATGCCCACGCGCTCGGCGGTGGCGGCGGTCATGTCGGTGACGATGAAGCCGGGGGCGACCGCGTTGGCGGTGACGCCGAACTTGCCGAGTTCGATGGCGAGGGTCTTGGTGAACCCCTGCAGACCGGCCTTGGCCGCCGAGTAGTTGACCTGGCCGCGGTTGCCGAGCGCCGAGCTGGAGGAGAGGTTCACGATCCGGCCGAACTTGGCGTCCACCATGTGCTTCTGGCAGGCGCGGGACATCAGGAACGCGCCGCGCAGATGCACGTTCATGACCATGTCCCAGTCGGTCTCGCTCATCTTGAACAGCAGGTTGTCGCGGAGCACACCGGCGTTGTTGACGAGGACGGTCGGCGCACCGAGCTCGGAGGCGACCCGGGTGACCGCCGCCTCCACCTGCTCTGCGTCCGAGACGTCGCAGCCGACCGCGATGGCCTTGCCGCCGGCCTTGGTGATCTTCTCGACGGTGTCCTTGCAGGCCGCCTCGTCCAGGTCGAGTACGGCGACGGCACGGCCCTCGGCGGCCAGGCGGACGGCGGTGGCCGCGCCGATACCGCGGGCCGCGCCCGTCACGATGGCGACGCGCTGCTCGGTGGTGGACATGCGGGTTCTCCTCACCCTCGAAACCTCGACAAGCGGTCCGCCGCACCGATCCCGTGGGTGAGCAACCGCTTAGTAGCCTGAGCAGGGCTGACGCTAGAAGCCCGGCAACGCGCTGTCAACGCCCCACCACTGCGCCGTTGCCCACCTCACCCGCGCCACATGCCGGAGCCCGGCGCGATCAGGTCACACGACGGAGCGCCCGGACCGCCCACAGGCGGAACCGGGCGCTCCGGACGTCGCTCCCCCAGGACCTCAGCGCACCAACAACTCCAACAGCCGCTCGGCCTCGGCGGCGGGATCGGCGGTCAGCCCGGTGTGCACCGGCCCCGGCTGGACGATGGTGCTGCGCGGCGCCATCAGCCAGCGGAAACGACGCCCCGCGTCGTCCCCGGCCGCCTGTCCGGCCCGCTCGCCGCCCTGGCAGATGCCCTCGACGGCGCCGAGCGCGGCCCGCACCCCGGCCACGTCCGTCGTGGGATCCAGGGCCAGCAGCCGGGCCTCGTCCAGATGGGTCCTGGCCTCGACGAAGCGCCGGGCGCGGCAGTAGACGACCACCCCGGCATTGATCATCTCGCCCCGCTCGACCCGGGGCACGACCCTCAGCAGCGCGTACTCGAACACATCGCGCCCGTTGTGCAGACCGGTCACTTCACTGCCCTCCGCGTCAGCCTTCCGGACAGCCATTCCGGTGCCTGCGAGGGCTTGTCCGCCGTGGGCTGCCCAAGCGTGATCCGCTCGCTGATCCTCCGGGCGCGGGCCAGCAGCGTGTGCACATACGCGCGGCGCAGCGCGTCCGGGGAGTCGAAGCCGGGCTCGCCGGCCAGCCATGCGTCCGGCACATCGGCCGCGATCCCGGTCAGCAGCTCCTCGGTGATCAGCGGGGCGAACTCCTCGGCCGCCGCCGCGACATCCGGCCCGAAGGTGGCCAGCACATGGTCGGAAGCGTCGTACGGCCGGAGCGAAGCCTTCTCCGCGCTCGGCCAGTTGTGGTGCCAGATCATCGCCGCGCCATGGTCGATCAGCCACAGTTCGCCGTGCCAGACCAGCAGGTTGGGATTGCGCCAGGACCGGTCGACATTGTTGATCAGCGCGTCGAACCACACCACACGGCCGGCCTCGCGGGCACTCACCTCGAAGGCGAGCGGATCGAAGCCCAGCGATCCGGGGAGGTAGTCCATCCCCAGATTGAGCCCGCCGCTCGCCTTCAGCAGCTCCTGGACCTCCTGGTCCGGCTCGCCCAGCCCGATGACCGGATCGAGCTGCATCTGCACCAGCTCCGGCACCCGCAGCCCGAGCCGCCGGCCCAGCTCTCCGCAGATGACCTCGGCAACGAGCGTCTTCCGCCCCTGCCCGGCGCCGGTGAACTTCATGATGTAGGTACCGAGGTCGTCCCCCTCGACGATCCCCGGAAGCGAGCCGCCCTCACGCAGGGGGGTGACATAGCGGGTCGCTGTGACTTCTGGCAGCATTTTCCCAGGCAATCTGGCCTAGCGGCCTTACGATCCATGATTAGGCCCGGAGCGGCCCAAGTTGGAGAATCCGCCGCGATCAGCCCTGGGGAGAGTCTGGGGAGTTTCTACCGGCACGGTGGATCCCCCTTCCTCTCGAGCAGTCCGTCAATGGCGGTGCGCCCCTTGCTTCCGGCTTCCGGCATGAAGTGAGCATAGTAACCGAGCGTGACAGTCGGCGAGGAGTGCCCGAGCCACCGCGCCACAGTCACCACGGACTCCCCCGCCTCCAGCATCATCGAGGCGTAGGTGTGCCGCAGAACGTGGAATCCGTCCTTCGGCACCGCCTCCCACTGCCACGGCTTCGCCCCTTTGGGGCGCGGCGGAATAATGCCGGCCTTGGCCGGCGCGGGCTTCCATGTGTAGGTATTCCACGTGTTCACGGCCACGGCGTTGCCGAATCGCGTAGCGAGAACAAGGGAGAACGTTCGCGGCCTGTCTCCCCCGGGCTTCCCCCACGGGAGCTCAACATCCACCGGCGGGAACGCCTTGCCATGGCGCTTCAGCTCCTGGGCGACCGAGGGCGGCATGTCGACGCTACGCGTTTTCGCCCCCTTGGGCAGGGCGAAGAACAATCTGCCGCCTATCGCCTGAACTTGGCGGCGAACGTGAAGCACGCCTCTCGCATGGTCGATGTCTTCCGGGCTCAGCCCGAAGACTTCGCCCTGACGAAGCCCGCACCCCAGGCCAAGTACGACGGCCACTCCATGCCGAGGGCTGATCACGTCCCGAACTCGCAGTGCAGTCTCCAGCGACCATGCCTCCCGGCGCTCCCGTGAGGCCTTGGGCCACCGCACGGATTTCGCGTGCATCGGATTCCTGGAGAGCCGCTTGTCGTCAACAGCCGCCTCCAGGATGCTGGACAACTCGGACAGGATTCCGCGCAGGTAGCCGACCGAGGAGACCGTGGCCTCCAACTTTTCGCTGAACTAACCCGGCCCTGCTTTACTTTGGCGCGATGAGTCAGCTGTTACAGCAAGCAGGGCCGCTCCCCGAGTGGCGCGGCGGCAGGTCACCCAGAGGCCACCTACGGCGTGACCCTGAACCTGAACACAACTCCCTGAAATGGGCTGGGCCTGGCGGGCAGCCGACCTGGTTCTCGACCTGGCTTCTCCGAACTACCGAGGCGTCCCATGATCAGGTGACGGGACGATCAGTCCTGAGGGGAAGGGCCGGTATGGGGCCGGAGAACGGCTGCGTACGGCGCGGGTGTTACTTTCCTTCCCGTGTTAAAACACCAGGACGAGACCAGGGCGGCCTACGACGGGGTCGTCGAGCTGTACGCGTCGATGTTCGCTAATGGGTTGGAGACGCAGCCGTTCGCGCGGAACATGATCGGCACCTTCGCCGAGCTCGTGCGTGGCACGGGGAACCGGCGGGCAGCCGACGTCGGGTGCGGACCCGGTCATCTGACGGCCATGCTGCACGACTTGGGGCTGGACGCCTTCGGGCTCGACCTCTCCCCGGCCATGGTCGACCACGCTCGGCGGGCCCATCCGGCACTGCGGTTCGACGAAGCGCGAATGGAAGCCCTGCCGGTCGAGGACGGCGCGCTCGGCGGAGTGCTGGCCCACTACTCGATGATCCATACCCCACCTGGAGAATTGCCCGCGCTGCTCGCCGAGCAGGTGCGTGTCCTGGCACCAGGGGGCCTGCTCCTGGTGTCCTTCTTCGGGACCGAGGGGCCGGAACCAGTCCGCTTCGATCACAAGGTGGCGCCCGCCTATAGCTGGCCGGCCGAGAGGTTCGCCGAGTTGCTGGCCGGGGCCGGACTCGTCACGGTGGCTCGGTTGCTCCACGACCCAGCGTCCGAGCGGGGCTTCCTCGACACCCACTTGCTGGCCCGCCGCCCGTAGAGCGTGGCCCGTGGCCTGGGCCGGGTGGTGCAGATCATTCGCCTGGATGAAGCTCGTCGCGCCGCGTTCTGGCCGATCGATTTCGATCGGTGCCAGCGTCCACTGGGTAGGTGTTTTTGATCCCTGGCCGTGAGGTGGGTACGGCTGGATGATCTGGCCCGTGGGGGTTGACGGGACGGCTCGGCGGTACTGCCGGGAGGCGGTGATCCGCTTCCTAACTCATCTTCGGGCATCGGCTCTCCGGCTTCTAGTGCATGCGGGATCATGAAGCATGCGCCCAGATGCCTGGCACCTTACCGAAGACATCGACGACTTCCTCACCCGCGCCGGAGAGTTCCTCCGCTCGCGCCCCGCCCTGCACAACACGCCGCTCACCACGTTGGATAAGTGGCGGACCCACCCAGGCGCGTACACGCCCGGCACCGTCCTCTTCGGCCGACTGGAGTCGGACGGTGAGACCCAGGCGATCTTCTACCGCCCGCCGACTCGCCGGCTGACCCTCACTCCGCTCTCCCCCGAACAGGCCGACGCCCTCGCTGCCCATCTGACCGGCCTTGGCCACACGCTGTCCGGCGTCACCGCGGACCACGACACCGCCACCGCGTTCGCCAAAGCCTGGCAGCAGCACACCGGCGCGACGTCTACGCTCCGCGTCCGGATGCACCTGTACCGCCTGGATACCCTCGCCCCGCCGAAGCCGCACCCGGACGGCCGCAGCCGCCTGGTCGGCCAGCAGGACCATGAGCACCTCATGCGCTGGTGCCGCGAACTCGCCGCCGACCTCGGGGAGACCGTAACCATCGACGCCGCCTCCTGGGCTGGCACCCGCTTCGCCGAGAAGCGCTACACCTTCTGGGAGACCCCGGACACAACCCCCGTCTCCATGGCCGGTCTGAACCCAATGGTCGCTGGGATGGTCCGGGTAGACCCCGTCTACACCCCGGCCCACCTCCGTGGCCGCGGCTACGCGGCCGCCGTGACCACCCAGGTGAGCCGGGCCGCGCTCGCTGCAGGTGCCACGGAGGTCGTGCTGTACACAGACGCGGGCAACCCCACCAGTAACGCCCTCTACCAACGACTCGGCTACCGCCGGGTCACCGACTGGGCCCCGTACGACTTCGCGTACACCGAACCGGAAGCCAGCTGAACTGACACGACAGGCACAAACAACACCGCAGCACCACCAGAACTCCGTCGCCTGGACCGGCCTGTGCTTCGGTGAACATGTCGGCTCGCCGAGTCGTTGCCATGGCGGCATCATCGGTGGTCGCGCGCCGGCCAGCAACGCGACTACGGCATCTTGCGCGCCGTGGCCACCAGGTAGCCGAACTCTGGCAGCGTGGACATCGGATGCACCAGGACCTCGATCAACTGTCGGGCCGCGTCACCGAACTGCTCCTCCAGGACGCTACGGTGCTCGGTAGCGCCATCGGCCATGATCCGCAGCGTTCGCCTGGTGTGCTCACTGACGTCCAGCAGCTCGTCCAACTCCAGGCCCGCGCCGGTGATCAGGGCCCGGTAGTCGTCGATGCTGGGAAGTTCGACGATGGCGAACTTCGCCCGCGCGTCGTCGAGTACGTCCTGGTACTCCGGCCTGATCGGTTCACGTTGGCACGTGTCCGCGATCACCAAGCGGCCGCCGGGGCGCAGCACACGCCTCATCTCCGCCAGCGCGCGGGAACGCTCCATGTGCAGCAACGATTCGAACGCCCAGGCCACGTCGAACGAGGCGTCCGGATAGGGCAGCGCCATCGCGTCGGCATGATCGAACCGGACGCGATGGGAAAGGCCCGCCGCCGCGGCGCGGGCATTGGCCTCCTGCGCCTGTCCCGAGTTGATCGTGACGCCGGTGATGTCCGCCTCGACCGTACCGGCCAGGCGGAGCGCGGGCGTGCCGATACCGCAGCCGACATCGAGCATCCGCTGGCCGGGCCGCAGCCCCAGACGCTCGATGAGCAGGTCGGTGAGCCGATCCGTAGCGACGTCCACGGAACTGTCGTCCTCGTCGGAAAGCCAGTATCCGTAGTGGAAGTTCTCACCCCAGAAACGCAGGAACATATGGGTGAACACGTCGTAGAAGTCCGAGACCAGCTCCGGCTGGGTATCCATTTTGTCAGTCATGTCCTTCTTCTCCATGGTGTGATCAGTCGACACGGACGGGCAGGCTGTCCACACCGCACAGAAGCAGGTGAACTGCCAGGGCACCTCGTCCGCGCGCCGGGCCGGCCGAATCGCCGGATACCGGGTCAGCAGCTTGCCCAGCACGATCTCGCCCTCGGTGCGGGCAAGCTCCGGGAGCACGTTTGCAGAGTTGAAATGGCGGATGTCACCAAGCACTCGCGCGCAGTTGTGATGCGACGTGATCATGTACTGCTCGTGATGAGAGTTATAGACAACCGGCCCCAAAGCTCACCATGCATCCATGGTCTCATAGCTTGACTCTGTCGGGGATCTTGGAGTTTCCCGGCGCGACAGCGTGATCAGGGGGCAAGCTCGGGTCGTTCCGTTGACCGATGCAGCCGTCGAGGTGCCTGTTGTCCCTTCGTCCCCGTTCCGGTGAGCAGGTCCCGTCTCTGACCGTGCAGATTGCGCGGGCGAGCAACCCGGGCGGTACGACGGCGATGTGGGTGAGAGACCGGCTGGACGGGCTGTGGCGCGACGAGGACTTCGCCGACTGGTATCCGCGTGACGGGCGTCCGGGTCTGTCGCCCGCTCAACGCGACGCCGCAGGCCGCCTGTTCTGGCGCACCGACGAGGACGGTGGGCCCGGGCTGCCGCCCTCGTCCCGGGCGATCGTCTCTCCCTACGACAACCGGGCCGCTGCCGGGCAACCCCACCCGGCAGCACCGCCGAGGCGAGGGTTTCGGCCGGGACGACTTCCACATCGACTTCGACCGCCGACAGGTGACCTGCCCCCAGGGCGAGGTCAGCCGGGGCTGGCACGGCCCCTACCCGACCTCTTCGCCCACCGCGGCCCCGCTGATCGTGGCACGGTTCACCAAAGGCCAGTGCCGGCCCTGCCCGGTCCGCGCCCAGTGCACCACCTCCCGAGAAAGCGCCCGCAACGTCGGCTTTCCCCCACGAGCACTCCGCGACCTGCAACTCCGCGTCCGCACCGAGCAACAGACCCCCGAGTGGAAGACCCGCTACGCGGTGCGCTCCGGAGTGGAAGGCACGGTCAACGAGTTCGTCCACGGCCACGGCATGCGACGCTGCCGCTACCGAGGACAGGACAAGGCCCACCTTCAGCACGTTCTGACTGCCATCGCCGTCAACATCGAGCGCCTCAGCGGACTGTCACCGACCGGGGAAACACACCCACCCCGCCAGCCGACCGCCTTCCAGAACTACCTCGATCAGCACGAGATCCCCCGACTGAAGTCCTGACGAACCCTCGGCAGCTGACCTCGGCAACTCCAAGATCCCCGACAGAGTCATCTCGTAGCCGCCTTTGGCGGGTCGAATCGGGGTCACGCCCCGAAGCAGGTCGAGGCGTCGCATGAAGCGGCGAAGCCCGCCCGCTCGTGGAGCCCCCGGCGACAATGCCCGGCCCTCCGGGAGGCCCCTTGTCACCGTCACGGGGCCTCCCGGCAGCCAAACACCCGCCGCCCGTGGGAAGTGTCCCTGGCGGAGCTGACACGCTCGGCCGACGCCCCGCTGAGCTCGATCGCGAAGAAGGCATGCGTCGGGCAAGGGACCTTCTACCGCAACTTCCCCAACCGCGAGTCACTGGTACTGGAGGTCTACCGCTACGAAGTCCAGCAGGTCGCCGACACCGCGGCCCAGGTGCTGGAGAGCCGCGCACCCGACCAGGCCCTGCGGGAGTGGATGGACCGCCTCACCCAGTACGCCATGGCCAAGGCCGCCCTGGCCGACGCGATGCGCAGGGCAACGTGTAAGCAGACCCAGGCCGGTTTGAGGCACGGCTCGGTCACCTCAGCCGTCACACTCCTGCTGAAGGCGAACGAGGAAGCCGGCACCATCCGCCCTGGGGAGACCCCCGACGACTTCGTACTCGCCATCGCCGGCCTCTGGCAGATCGATCCACACAGTGACTGGCAGTCGCGCGCCGGACGCCTTCTGGACCTCGTCATGGACGGGCTGCGCGTCGGCGCTCCCGGGGCGTGAGCGACGCACCCCCTCCTCGTCATCGTCAAGGCCGTGCGATGAATACGGTCACAGCAGTTCCTTCCAGGGCAGCCCCCTTCCCGGACCGGTCGCCGCAATACGGTCACGGCATGCCTGACGCCCGGTTGGCCACGCCTTCGTTCCTCGTGCTCGCCGTCCTCGGTGTGCTCGCCATCCTCGGTGTGCTCGGCGTGTCCGGTGCGTCCGGTGTGCTCGACGTGTGCGTGATCGTGTGTATCGTCCGGCAATTCCTGAAGCCCGCCCCGGCCACTCGGGGACGGATCTCTGCGGGGCGCACCCGGCTCTGGCGCGATCGGGCAGAGAACGATGGGGTGGACCTCCACACCGAACTGTCGAACGAGGGCCACGTGCTCGGCGCCGCCCCCGCGGTGGCACTGGACGGTTCGGACCGGAGCAGCGTGGACGGGAGGAGTGTGGGCATGGAGCTGGAGCTTCGGCACCTGAGAGTGCTGTGTGCGATTGCCGATGCCGGGAGCGTGGGCCGGGCCGCCTCGGATCTGGGGTACTCGCAGCCGGCCATGAGCACCCAACTCCACCGTATCGAGCAGTACTTCGGCAGTACGCTGTTCGAGCGGAACACCTCGGGTGTGGAGCTGACGCGGTACGGCACGGAGGTCCTGGCCCAGGCCCGTGACGTCCTGGCCCGCGCGGCTGCGATCGGGCGCCGGCCGGCCGCAGGCGGTACGAGAGCCCGCCGCCCGCTGCGCCTGGCCGCGACCAACTCGCCGGTCCTGGCCGGCATGCTCATTCGGCTCCGGAGCCGACTGCCCGATCTCGCGCTCACGGTGAGCAGTGTGTATCGGTCCTCGGAGATCGTCGACCTCCTGGAGCACGGTGAGGTGGACGCCGCAATCGCCGCGGACTACCCCGGACGTGAACTGCGGCACTCGGCCGCCGTGGCGCACCGCGGGATCGTCACCGAGCCGGCCTTCGTTGCCCTGCCGGCCGGGCACCGGCTCCGGCACTGCCGGGAGGTGGCGCTCGCCGACCTGGCCGACGACGCGTGGTTTCTGACCCCGGACGACGGGGCCGGCTGGCCGGGAGTGTTCTACGCGGCCTGCCGGGCGGCCGGATTCATGCCGACGGCGGTCCATGAATTCCTGGGCGACCAGCAGCAGTTACTGAACATGATCGCCGAAGGCATCGGAGTCTCCATCGTGCAAGCGACGCTCCGGCCAACCCCCGACGTCCTCGTCAAACCGCTGGTCGGCACCCCCCTGTGGTGCCGTTATGTGCTGGCCTGGCGACGCGAGAGCCCCGCCGACGAGGTGGCGGACACGCTCTTCGGCTCCGCCGTCGCGGCATACCGGGATCTCATCGCACAGTCTCCGCACCTCCGGGCCTGGGCCTCTCGAACCTGGAGCGTGGCCGGGCCGTAGAGCTTGGTTCAGCGCCCACCCCCTTCGCGTTGGTCAACCGAGCTGCGCGGAACCGCGGTTCGAGCCGCCTGCCGCCAGGATCTTCGGCCCGGATGTTATGGCGAATTCGGTCCAGGTGCTATGTCACACCTTATTGTCGCGGTCGGTGTGCGCTGAGAAGGTGCCACACACGCCTCAGCTCAATCCCGAGGCGCATCTGTCCACGAAGGAGCATGGATGCGCTACCGCTTCCCCCTGTCCAGATGCGTGGCCGGCGGACTGGCCGCCTGCCTCGTCACGGCCGGTCTGCTGACCGCGCCGGCCATGGCGGCGCCACACTCGCCGGCCGCCACCCGGGCCGTCACCGCGTCCCGGACCACCCCCCACGCCGTACCACCGACCGGCCCGACAGTCGGCGCGAACGACCGGCCCGCGCTGCAGAGCCGACGGCTCGGCATCGCTCAACTCCCCCCGCTCAGCGCGAAGAATCCCCCCATTTCTTCGACTGCGGCGGCACGGCAGAAGGGCGCCAAGCACGGCGCCGCGGCCTCCTGCACCCCGGCCGACTTCGGCAGCCGGACCGGCGCCGAACTGGTCACGTTCGTCAAAGCCTCGACCATGGACTGCGTCAACAGCCTGTTCACGGTCACCGGTCAAGACGCGCATAACGTCTTTCGCGAGGACCAGATGGTCACCGTGGCCAACGCGTTCCAGAGCGGGGCAACGACGTATTCCGGCGACAATGCCGACAACGTGTGGCAGCTCGTGCTGTTCCTGCGCGCCGGCTATTTCGTGCAGTTCTACCACCCGGGCGATGTCGGCACCTACGACCCGGCCCTGGCAGCGGCCACCGAAGGTGCCCTGAACGCGTTCTTCGCCAACGCGCACTCCAAGGACGTCACTTCGGACAACGGCAGTATCCTGGGCGAGGTCATCGTCCTCTCGGACAGCGCCAATGAGCAGGGCCGCTTCCTGAACACCTACAAGCAGGTGCTCAGCGGGTACAACAGCTCCTACGACGCCATCCCCAGCATGCTGGCCGCCGTCAACGACGTCTACACGCCTCTGTGGCGCGGAAACTGGAACACCGACTACGTCAACGCGGTCACGGCCGATCCGAGCATCATCGACACCCTGAACACGTTCGCACTCAACCACATGAACCTGCTGGGCACCGCCAATTCCTACCTGGACTCCAACGCCGGGATGAACGTCGGGCGGTACGTCGAGCATGCGGCCCTCCAGGGCAAAGTCCGGCCGCTCATGAAGGGCCTGCTGGACGCCTCGAAGATCACCGGTCCGACCGCGTCCCTGTGGGTCACCGTCGCTTCCCAGGCCGACTACTACGACAAGGCCAACTGCTCGTACTACGGCGTCTGCGGCCTGTCCGACCAACTGGCCAAGGCGGCGCTGCCCATCACCCACGCCTGCGATGCGACGCACACCATCAAGGCGCAGTCGCTGACCCCCCAGGACCTCGACGCCGCCTGCGCCAGCCTGGTGGCCCAGGACCCGTACTTCCACGGCCAGGTGAAGGACAACGGCCCGATCCCCAACCAGTACGAATCGACCGTCCAGCTCGTCGTGTTCGGCAGTCGCAACGACTACCAGACCTACGCCGGGGCCATCTTCGGCGTCGACACCAACAACGGCGGCATCACCCTGATCGGGGATCCGACCAAACCCGACAACCAGCCCAGGTCCCTCATGTACCAGCAGAGCTCCGACAACGGCTTCCCGGCCCGGATCTGGAACCTCAACCACGAGTACACGCACTACCTCGACGCCCGTGACGACATGAAGGGCGACTTCGGCCAGCAGATGGCGGTCCCCGATGTCTGGTGGGTCGAAGGCCTCGCCGAGTACGTCTCGTACAGCTACCGCAAGCTCACCGACAGCGAGGCGGTCACCGAGGCCGGCAAGCACACCTACAGGCTGAGCACGCTGTTCCAAACCACCTACGCCAACACCAATGAGACCCGCACCTACCCCTGGGGCTACCTCGCGGTCCGCTACATGTTCGAGAAGCACCCCTCGGACATCGCCACCATGCTTGAGCACTTCCGGACCGGCGACTACAACGGCGGCTACGCCGTCTACAACACCAATATCGGCACGCGCTACGACGCCGACTTCGACTCCTGGCTCACCGCCTGCGCGGCCGGCGCCTGCGCCGCCACGTCAGGCCGGTGATCACGCCTTCGGGTCAGGGCCGGTGATCACGCCTTCGGGTCAGCGGCCTGCGGCCCGACCGTCCACCTGACCGACAGATCCACCCCGCCCGGCGGCGGCACCATCACCTCACGGTAGTGGCACTTCGGTGATGGCATCATCTCCACGGTCGCCAACCGTCGAAGATCTACGCCGCCGCCGGGACGCACACCATCGGCTGACAGGACTCTCGACAAGTCCCATCGTTGCAGGTCAGCAGCACCACGCTCGACGGCGTTCGGGCCTTGCCGACAACGGAAAGAACTTCTGGTTCCGTGGCTGCATCCGTAGGCCGATGGGACATCGGCCTGGGCCAACGCCGCGTACCCGTACGCGGCGCGCCACCGCTTCGCGAGAAGCGTGTCAGTTCCCTTGGACGGCAAAAGGCAAAGGCAAGGAGAACTCTCTCCTTGCCTTTCTCAACGTGTAGCGCGCTGGGGGGCTTGCCGCAAGACCCGGGTCACGGCGCAGAATCGTCGGCCGATGCCACAACCTGCGGAAAGGGGGGCACGACGTGCGTGTGTTGTTGTCGACGTCTGGGGGACGCGGTGACGTCGAACCAGTGGTGGGACCGGCAGTGCAGTTGCGGGCGCTTGGCGCGGAGGTGCGGGGGTGCGCGCCGCCCGACTGGGCGGAGCGGGCGTCGCGACATCGTCCAACAGCCAGCCGTCGATGGTCGCTCGGCAGCTCAGCGCCCTCGACGTCCGCCCCGGTCACAGCATCCTGGAGATCGGCACGGCCACGGGCTACGTCGCCGCCCTGCTGTGTCGCCGGGCGGGTGAGGAGAACGTCTTCAGCGTGGAGATCGATGGTGTGCTCAGCGCCCGGGCGCAGGCCAACCTCGACGCCGAGGGGCTGTACCCCACCCTGCGAGTTACTGACGGGGAGATGGGTCTCGCTGATCAGGCCCCGTACGACCGGATCCTGTCCACCTGCGCGCTGCGCGAGGTACCTCAGTCCCTGGCCGGTCAGCTCGCGCCGGGCGGTGTCCTGGTGGCCCCGATGACCGACGTCTTCTACGGCGGCGCCACGGTCCACCTGGTCCGCGAGGCCAACGGGGACCTCGTCGGCCGGTTCTTCCACGGCGCTTCCTACATGCCGATGCGCTCCCACCGGCTGCAGAAGCTGGGGCCGCCGGACGTCACCACGGCGCGGCGTCGCGAGACCGGCCTCGATCCCGAGCGGCTCTACCCGTTGGCTTCGCCCTGTTCGGAAGCGCCCGTCTGCCGGGCGTACGGATGACGCACGGGTTCCACCAAGACGTCCGGACCGTGTGGCTTCAGGCCGACGACGGCTCGGCGGCCGTAGCCGGCGGCGGGACAGTGACGGTGTACGGCCCGCGGGACCTGTGGGCGGAGGTCGAAGAGGTCGAGGCGCAGTATGCGGCCTTTGGCCGTCCGGACACCCAGTCCTTCGGTCTGACGGTCACGGAGCACGGTCAGCACCTATGGCTGCACGCACCGACGGAAGCGATCCGGGTGAGCGCCTGAACGGGGCCACTGAGGGGCTGGGCTCGCGGCTTCAGGACCGGGCTCCGTTGGCCGGCCACCGTGGCCCGCCCCATGCCAGGGCAAGCCGCTGAGGAGCCGCGGGTCAGGCTCCAGCCTTCAGATCCCACACCATCACGGCGTGGTGATGATGACGCGCGGGCCGCGCAAGCTGCGGCGGATGGTCGACCGGCTCGGCAACGTCACCGTGGTCCGCGATCTTCCCAGTCTGAAGCGCGTGTTCGAAGGCGCCCCGATCGCCTTCGCTAAGGCTGCCCGCTCCGCCGGGATGAAGCCGGCGATGCTCTCGAACTCCTTCGGCCTGGACCCGTACGACCCATACGCCCACATCGGCGTGATGGACCTGTTCGGCGTGACCGTGATCAGCGAAATCGAGGGGATCGCCAAGCCCGATTCGGTGATCTACCAGACCACCCTTGACCGCATGGGCTTGTCCGGCCCCCAGTGCGTCTTCGTGGATGACCACCTCGGCAATCTGCCGCCGGCGGCCGCGCTTGGCATCCATACCGTGCACGCCACCAGCGAAGACAACACCGTGGCCAGCCTCGAGTCCCTCCTTGGTGTCCGATCCGACTGCCCCGCCTGACCGCTACTCGCATCCCCGTTCGCCCACAACGGTCAACTGCGGTGCGTGCGAACTCGTTTCAGAACCGGCGGCCCGGTCGTACCGTTCGGCAGAGGCCACTTACACGGGAGGGACTGGCAGCATGACGCAATGGACGGCGCACAGTACCGGGACGCGGATCAAGCTGCTGCGCGGCGACATGACGCAGGAACAGCTAGCAGATAGCTCGGGGGTGTCAGTAGCTACTGTCCGAAAGGGGGAGCAGAACGGCAAATTGGGGGTCACCTCGTTGATGCGGCTGGCCTCCGGGCTCAGTACGGACATCTCGGTGATCCTGGGCCAGCAGGCCCCACGCCGGGCGATGGAGCGGGACGAGCGAGCTGCCCTGCGGGACATGTCTGCCGCCGTCCATGATTCTGCCCTGGGGATCGCTGACGTCGAGCCTGGCACCGTCCCTGAGCTGCGCGCCGCCGCGTCGGACAGCGAACGGTCCGGTGCGCAAGCGGGTGGTCGACGAGGTCGCTCCTCTTGAAGCGCACGCGGCCTGCCAGTGCAGCTACTTCAAGGCTTGTCGTACCTGGAACGGATGCCCGCGACTCACACGGGCACAGCCAGTTCCCTGCCAACCGACGGCATGAAGGCCGTCACCCCACCGCTTCCCAGCGCCATGGCCGTGGACCACACCGGCCACGTACACAGTCGAGGCGGTATCGCGCCTGTTCCGACGCGGAGGGGTCGTGGTCTGCGATCTGCAGGGCGAAGGTGACGAGCCGCAGCTCGCGGATACCGCGCAGCGTTCTCTAGCCCTGCCAGGCCATAACGTCGTAGTCGCGGGAGTTGGGCACCGACTTCAGAGTCATCGCCAGCGCCACGACGACCAGGACCACGGGCAGCACGAACAGCCAGCGCCAGTCGGCGACATCGACCAGCAGGGCGGAGAGGAACATACCCAGGATGCCGCCGCCGGCGACGCCGGTCCACACACCGATCGCCTTGCCGCGCTCCCCCTCGGGGAAGGTGGCCGTGATGACGGCCAGCGTGACAGGCATGATCATCGCGGCGCTGATGCCGGCGGCCACACGGGCGGCGATCATCACCCCGGCCGACGGAGCGAGTCCTGCGACGACGCTGGCGGCGCCGAAGATGATCAGGCCGGTGATCAGCATGGGCTTGCGGCCGAGCCGGTCACCGATCGCTCCGAGCGGCAGCAGCAGCGCGGCCAGGGCGAGCGTGTAGATGTTCATGATCCACAGGACGGTGTTCTGCGAGGCGCCGAACTCGACGGCCATGTGGGTCTGCGCGACGTTCAGCCCGGAGACGGAGGCGATGACGGCCATCAGCGCGATCGAGACGGTGATCAGGATCGCGCGCAGCTGACGCGCATCCGGCGTTCCCCCGCCGCTGACCGGAGCGGTCGCCGTCTGAGGAGGCTGGTTGGTACTCATGGTTTCCTTCCCAAACGGGCATGCGGAATCAGCGCCGGGACAGGGCCGGTCGCCAGGTTGGTGAGTTAGGGACTTGCTCACCGCGCGGACCGCTGGATGGCGGTCCGCGCAGTTGTTCAGCAGCGGGCCTTACGTGTCAGCCGGTGGTCTTCTGCGCGGCGGCGAGCGCGGCGTCGGTATCCGCCGTGGCCAGCACGGCGTTGATGTGGGAACCGGCCAGGGCTCCGGCCGCAGCAGAGGCGCCGACCTGCGCGGTGAGGTCGGTGGCGTTGCCGGCCACCCACACGCCCGGGATCTCGGTGGTGCCGGCCATGGCGGAGGCGAAGCGGCGGCCCATGTTGTCGGGCAGGTCCTCAATCGGCAGCTTCAGCCCGTCCAGGCCCTCGGTGCGGGCCTGCATCCGTGTGGCCACAGCCAGAATCCGCCGCCCGACAAAGGTGCCGTCGGTCAGGCGGACGCCAGAGAGGGCGCCGTCGTTGTCGTTGACGACTTCCTGGACGTCGGTCTCGATGATGCGGATGTTGCGGGCGGCGAAGCGGGCGCGGGTGTCCGCGTCCAGGCCGGTGCCGCGGGTGAAGTAGATAAGGTCATCCGTCAGTTGGCGGAACAGCCAGGCGTGGTGGATGGAGGCGGGGCCGGTGGCGAGGATGCCGATGGGCTCGTCGCGCACTTCATAGCCGTGGCAGTAGGGGCAGTGCACCACGCTGTGGCCCCAGTGCTCGGCCAGGCCGGGCACCTCGGGCAGCACGTCGCGCAGGCCGGTGGCCACCAGGACCCGGCGCGCCGTCAGCGTGCGGCCGTCGGCCAGGGTGATGGTGAACCGCAGGTCGCCGTCCGTAGAGGGGGCGGCGGGTTTGGCCGTGGCCACTTCCCCGAAGACGATCCGGCCGCCGTACTGGCGTACCTGCTCGCGTCCGCGCTTGAGGATCTCGGGCGGCGGGGTGCCGTCGAGGACGATGAAACCGTGCATGGCGGCGGCGGGGGCGTTGCGCGGGGTGCCGCTGTCGATCACGACGACCGAGCGGCGCGAGCGGGCCAGCATCAGCGCGCCGTTCAGGCCCGCGGCGCCGCCACCGATCACCACGACATCCACGGTCTCGGTGGGCAGTGCATCGCTCTCGTAGTGGGAAGTCTGCGCAGACATCTCGCGCCCTTTCGTCGTACGTGGCCCCCGTGCTGGACCATCTGTATTCGACGTTGAGCCCACGTTGCATCAAGGGCATACGATGTTGCCTATGACGCAAGGAGATGGGCAGCTGGACAGCCTCGTACGCAAACGGATCCGCGCGCTGCGCGTCGCGCAGGGTTGGTCCCTGGAGGAACTGGCCACCCGGGCCAACCTCAGCCAGTCCTCACTGAGCCGCATCGAGAACGGTCAGCGCCGCCTCGCCCTGGACCAGCTCGTCACCCTTGCCCGCGCCCTGGACACCACCTTGGACCAGCTCGTGGAGAACGCCGCCGACGACGTCGTCATCAGCCCGATGATCGATGGCACACATGGCCTGATGCGCTGGCCCATAAAGGGCGACCCCGGTATGAGCGTGATGCGTCAGCGGATGACCGACCCGCCGCCCGACAACCCGGCCCGCATGCGTGCCCACCCCGGCCGCGAATGGCTCGTCGTGCTATCTGGCACGGCCATCCTCATGCTCGGCCACCGGCGCTTTCGCATCGAGACCAACCAGGCCGCAGAGTTCCCCACCATGATGCCGCACGCCATCGGCGCCGAGGGCGGACCATGCGAGATCATGGGCATCTTCGACCGCGACGCCCGCCGCGGCCACCAGAAGGACGCCGGCGCCGACGGCTCCGAAGTCGACTGCACGGGCGCCCAGGGTCCCTGCGAATAACGGGCCGCAGCCCTGCCCAAGCCCCTCGGCGAGGTGGGCGATATTGCGTGGCGGGCAGCACGCCAAGCCACCTTCTTGCGCATTCCGCAAGCAGCCGTGCTGTAGGCGCATGGCAGGCTTACGGTGCAGCCATGACCCACACGCATCAGCACACCCCCCACCACGGCGAAGGCGGTCACCACCCCGGCCACAACAGCGATCGCGGTCAGGCGGAGATCCTCGATCTGGATGCCGAGGTGCTCGCCGAGCACATAGCGTCCATCACGGCCTGGCTGCCGCTGAAGAGCGAGCCGCGCCAGATCGTGGACCTGGGCTGCGGCACCGGCGCGGGCACCTTCGCGCTCCTCGAGCGCTTCCCCGATGCGTACGTCACCGCCGTCGACACCTCGGCCGGCCACCTCCAACTCCTGCTCGAGAAGGCATGCGCCGCGGGTATCGAGGGGCGAGTCCGGACCGTCCAGGCCGACCTCGACACCAACAATTGGCCCGACCTCGGCACGCCCGATCTGGTGTGGGCCTCAGCTTCGATGCACCACATGGCCAACCCCGACCGCGCCCTGACGAGCGTTCGCGAACTGCTCGCCCCCGACGGCCTGTTCGCCGTCGTCGAGCTCGCGGGCTTCCCCCGCTTCCTGCCCGCCGACGCCCCGGAGAACCGGCCTGGCCTCGAGGAGCGCGCCCACGCAGCGACCGACAGCTTCCACGCCGAGCACGTTCCGCACCGCGGCGCCGACTGGGGCCCGATGCTGACAGCCGCCGGCTTCACCGTCGAGGACGAGCGCACCATCACCGTCAACATCGAAGGTGCACGCAGCGAAGCGATCGGCCGCTACGCGTACGGCAGCCTGCGGCGCATCCGCGGCGTCGCCGCCCCCGCCCTCAGCCCCGAGGACCTCGCCGCACTCGACGAGCTCCTGGATAACAACAGCCCAAACAGCCTTCTGCGCCGCGAGGATCTCGCCGTACGCACCGAGCGCACCGTCTGGGCCGCCCGCCGCGCCTGACGCCGGCGCAACCCAGGGTTGCCAGCCGGGCAGCCCCAGCACCCAGTTGCTTGCCTCATACGCAACCACCGCCTGCGCAGCGCCATGCGCTTCGTTGGGCTGAGCAACCATGCCCGCGCAGTGCTATCGCCGCGCCCCACAGCGCGGCGGAGAGGAAAGGGAGCATTGATGACCGCACCGCAGATCCCAGCCGACTACGAAGCCTGGCGCCAGGGCCGGTGGGAAGAGATCGCCGGAGCCAACGGCAAGGCCAAGGTCGCCGCCAACGCCAAGATCACCGACCCGGGCCCGCACACGCTTGCGGGCATCCCAGGCGAATGGCGCACCACCGAAGCAGGAGACCTGACCGTGACGGCCAACGCCGCCGACGGCGTGCAGGTAGCCGGCAGCCTGGTCGACGGAACCAGTCCCGTCCCCTCCGGCAGCTCCCTGGAGTTCCCCGGAAACCGGGTCGGCTTCGCCAGCGGCAAGGACGGCTCCTACGGCCTGGTCGTCATAGACCAAGGCCGCATCGAGCACACCGGACTCACCGGCATCGACACCTTCCCCTACGACCCCGCCTGGGTCTTCGAAGGCCAATACCGGGCAGCTCCCGCAGGGCGCCGGATCGAGGTTGGGCGGCTGACCAGCCCGCGCAGCACCGAAGCCATCCTGGCTCCCGTCGACCTGGCCGTGACCATCGACGGCGCCGAATACGTCCTGGCCGTCCTCCAGGACTTCCCCGGCCAGCGCCTGGTGATCTTCACCGACGAGTCCAACGGCGATACGACGCCCACCATCGGCCGCTGGCTGGTACTGCCGCTGCTGGAGCCCTGCAGCACCGTGACGGTCGACTTCAACAAGGCCACGCTCTCGCACCACCACCTGAACCCGGACGTGTTCGTCTGTCCGCTCTCGCCGCCCGGCAACCATCTGCCGATGCGTATCGAGGTCGGCGAACGCGCTCTGATCCACGCCGCCCAGAGCTGATACGTCCCACCCCTGCCGGAACCCATCAACGCACTCGTATCGAAGGAAGACCCGCATGAGCCAGGACCTGAAGGACACGGCCGTCACCTACCTCCGCGCACTGGAAAACCGCGACTGGAAGACGGCCCGAACCCTGTGCGCCGAGACGGCCACCGTCTGGCACAACGACGGCAAGGGCGAGCAGTCCATCGAGGAGAACATCGCCGGAATGGAGGGGCAGATCGAATCCATCGAATCGATGCGCTACGACATCCTGCGTCAGCTCTCCCAGCCGGGCGAAGTCCTCCAGCAGCACGTGGTCCACGTCGCCACCACCAGCGGCATCCGCGGCGAGGTCCATGCCGCCGTCTACTTCGGCTTCGACGACGCCGGACAGATCAAGCGCATTGAGGAGTACGCCAACTTCGTCCCCGTCGGCGGCCAGGACAGCTGACGGCGACAGCCAGCACACCCCCTCTCATTGTCACGGCGCACAGCGCGTGACGATGAGAGGGCGCTGCCGTTCAGGCGAGCTTCGGCGCCATGACCTCGAAGAGGCTCACCTGCTGCCCGGGGCTGCCGACCACCGGATCGGCAGCCCCGGGCACGAACCTGGCCGTTGGTCCGGGTGTGTCGATGACTTCCCGGTCCCCGCGGCCACGGACGGAACGCCCCCGTATGGAGTGCGTGATCCAGTGGGCGGCGGCCATGCCACGGCTGCGGGCGCCGGTGACGGAGCCCGCGCCAGCTGGCTGGTCCGGCCTCACTTCCGCCAGAACAGGTGGTGTGTCACGCCGCTCGGGCTGGGCACGACGTCCTGGTGGAACCGGTCGAGCAGCTCATCGGGGGACTCCCACAGCCGGGCCCCGGAGCCGAGCTTCGTTGGCGCGACCGCCACATGCAGGGTGTCGACGAGGTCGGCCTCGAGGAACTGCCGGATGATCGTGGCCCCACCGCCAAGCCGGACATCCTGGCCCTGAGCCGCCTCCTTCGCCTGGGCGAGCACCGCGGCCGGGTCGCCGTCGACGAAGTGGAACGTGGTGTCGGAGAGCGTGAACGACGGGCGCTTGTGGTGTGTCATGACGAACACCGGCATGTGGAACGGGGGCTCGTCACCCCACCACCCCTGCCACTCGTGGTCCTGCCAGGGCCCGCGCTGCGGCCCGAACTTGTTGCGGCCCATGATCTCGGCGCCGATGTTGCGGGCGTAGTCCCGCGTGAAGTAGTCGTCCAGACCTCGGCTGCCACCGGGTTCGGAGCGGCTGATGGGTGGGTGGTCGGTGGCAAAGGCCCAGGCGAGCAAGTTCCCAGGATCGGCATGGCCGAACGGCTTCTCGAGGCTCTGGCCCTCGCCGGCGCCGAACCCGTCGCTCGAGACAGTGAAGTTCTGGACCCGCAGCAACTGGCTCATGTCGCTCCTCCTGCTTCGCGCTTTCTGATCACTTGACGAACGGTAGACCAGCCGGGACGGGAAAACTCATCGCCGCATCGTGCAGTTCTCATCGAGCTCCCGCAGCCGCGCGCCGGGCGACGACTCCCCGGTGGTCGTCCCCCAGCGCGACCGCGTACGGCTCAGCGGGCGAGCGTCCAGCGGGAGCGGCGGGTCTTCCGGCCCTTGCTTTCGCCGCGGGCGGCCGCGGCCTGGCGAACCAGCTCCCGGTTGGCCACCAGCACCTCGATCACCTGGCCGTGCGTCAGCTCCGCCCGGGGAGCGGGCGAACAAAGGGCATCGACGATCCTCGCAACATCCAGCCGGCGCAGAACTCGGCAGCGACGGGCAGCGCGCCCAAACGCTTGGTCACCACGGACTCGATCACGCACTCCATACGGGGGCGTTCCGTCCGTGGCCGCGGGGACCGGGAAGTCATCGACACACCCGGACCAACGTTGACAGGCCCGTGTGGACACTGCCCGGCCCCGCCCGCTCTCCAGCGGAATCAGCGACCCGCGAAATACGGGACCAGCATCTGAATAGTGCAGGGTCGGAACACTGCCTCTTCACCAGTCGGAGCCCTCTTCACCCCCACCGCCCTCGCGCTGGAAGCGGTGTGGCCCGGCGTCCTGCCCGGCCTGCCGCGGGTGCGGGCATGGTCGCCCTCGCCCGCATGCGCCCCGACGACGCGGAGCAGTATCTCCAACGTCAACTGGCGGCGAAGGCCGCCAAGTTCCTTCCGGCTGCGTCGGCCGCCGACCATCCGTCCCCCGGAGAGACAGCATGAGTGGAACGTGGCTTCCTCCCGAGCAGTACCTCGCGACTCTGCCCAAAGCCACCGTCTACGGGTGCCTGTTCTTCACCGACGAGGCATACCGCCCGCTCCAACTGCGTGCTGCGCGCAACCCTGACCTGTGGCAATGAAGCACGGTTCGGCTGGTCGCGTCGAGCGACTCGGCGGCCGTCCGGTTCGACTCCGCGATCACAAGATCCAGCGCGGATAGTGGGATGGTCATGATCGAAATCTCCCTGTGGTGAGCTGCGACATGAAGGCGCGGGCGAGCCTCTGGACACTGTCTGCAACAGCAACGTTGAAGTCCGGCTGACGGCGGACGAGTCACGCTGGAGCGCGACCGTGTTCACCCTTGCCGAGGTCGAACGCCTCATGGAGAAGGGCTCCCGAACCGGCGAGGACCTGAACGGCCGCTACTTCTGGTGCTCCGACGGCCTCATCGTTCGAGACGCAGGCATCGACAACATCGCGCAGGTGCTGACCGGCCTGCTCGATTGTGGTGACTTCACGCAGGTCGTCTTTCAGTGGCTCAACGACGAATGATCGTCCGCCCCCATCATGAAACGGTCAATGAATCGCACCCTGCTCGGTGCATGGGCGTATGTGTGCCCCTACTCCAGATGTGCCGAAGCCCTTGCAGATTCCACACCTACAACTACCACCCGTGCCACCGCGCTCAGCGATCCGGCTTCCCATGACTCCCAGTGCGGACCCTGCCCTTGCTGGGAGTTCTTCGCATGGAGACGGGCTCTGATCATGGGGAGCCTCGCGCGCGAGGCGGAGGTCAGCCGCACCGGCAACTGGCAGCCGGCCCGGGGCCGAAGCGGCTGGGTCGCTCAAGACGAAGACGTCGTCCGGTGCGGTGGCTCGTCGAGGGGGTGCACGGCGATGGCGATCTTGCCCCGGGGGCGTCGGCGGTCTGCGCTGGCAGAGCCGCCTTCCAGCAGTGTGTGTGCCTGTGCGATGTCGGCCAGCGGTAGCACGGTGCCGATCACCGGGCGGAGTTTGCCCTGGTCGACCAGGCGGCCGAGGGCTTCGAGCTTTGCCCGGCCGGGGCTGACGAAGAGGAAGTGGTAGGTCGCGTTCACGCCCCACGCGGCGAGCAGATTCTGAGGTTCGGGGGTGTCGACGATGGACACCACGCGGCCTCGGTCGGCGAGGACCTCCGGGCTGCGGGCGAGGGTGTCCCCACCCACGGTGTCCAGCACGACGTCCACCCCGCCCATCGCGCGGACCTGCGGCACGTAGTCACCGGTCGAGAAGTCGATCGCGATGTCGGCTCCCAGTTTGGTGACGAACTCGTGGTCCCTTGCCCGCGCGGTGGTCACCACCTCGGCTCCCAGCGCGCTGGCCACCTGGATGACGGCCGAGCCGACCCCGCCCGCTCCGCCGTGCACCAGGACCCGTTCCCCGACCCGCACCCCGGCGCGTTCGACCAGCGCCTCCCACACCGTCACGCCCACGAGCGCGAGACCGGCAGCCTCGACGTGCGACAAGCGCGCGGGCTTGCGGTCGACCAGGGCCTGGTCGACCACGTGGAACTCGGCATAGGTTCCCTGCCCGGCGAACACCGGCGCCAGGTACCAGACCTCGTCGCCCGGCTGGAAGTCGTCCGCCCCGGGGCCGGTCTCAACCACCACGCCGGACACGTCGTTGCCGATCACCGCAGGCAGCGCTACCTGGTCGCGGTAGTCGCCGCGCCGGGTCTGCAGATCGAGGGGGTTCACGGACGTGGCCAGCACACGTACCAGCACCTGGCCGGGCCCCGGAGTAGGTCTTGGCACCTCTCGGGCGGCGAACGCGGTGTCCGCGTCACCGAAGCGGACGAGTTCCATCACACGCATCGAAGTCGACATGCGGCCACCATAGATCGACATATTCCAAATCGTCAATATGTATTTGGGCTACGATGAGCGCGTGTTCTCGGAGGCGGAGTTGCTGGCTGTGTTCCGGGCCCTGTCCAATCCGGCCCGCCGTCAGATGCTGGTGTGGCTCAAGGAGCCGATGAGCTTCCCCGGCCAGGAGCTCGACGACGTCGAGATCGGTGTCTGCGTGACCGACATTCAGCGGCGTGCGGGTCTGGGGCAGTCAACCACCTCGCAGTACCTCGCGATGCTGCGGCAAGCGGGGCTGGTGGTCGCCACCCGGCGGGGCAAGTGGACCTACTACCGCCGCGACGAGGCGAATATCGCCCGCCTCCTGGACACCCTGCGCGACGTGTTCTGAAGGGTGTTGCAGAAGGCCTGTCTCGGGCAGGCCGGAGTGGCGTTTGACCTGCTGTTTCACCGTTTCATGGCGAGGTTGTGCATGGTGGCGACGGCGTGGTGGAGGCCGTCGCCCCGCTGACGGCAGTCGCAGAGGATCTTCCAGTTCTTCATCCAGGCGAAGGCGTGCCCGACGCGGGCACGGACCCGGCGGTGTTCGGCGTCGCCCTCCTCCTGCCCACGTAGGAGCGGGCGTCCGGCCCTTCCGCAGTGCGGGACGATCAGCCCGGTGCCCAGGTAGGCGCCGTCCGCGAGCACGGTCGTCCCGGCGGCCGTGACCGGGAGGTCCGCCTCGCGCCAGACGTGGGCGTCGGCCCCGTTCCCCGGCGCAGGCCGAGCGGCAGTGACGACCAAGCGGCTGTCGGCATCGATGATGACCTGCACATTCGCCGAGAACCGGTAGTTGCGGGAAGAGTCGCCGACCTTCCGGTCGCGGACCGGGACGAGGGTGCCGTCCACGATCCACAGCCGGTCCACGTCCGAAACCGGCCGCAGCTCTCGACGGCATCGCCTGGTTCGCCGGCCACATGTTCGACAACTGGCAGTCCTGGGGCGCCCGCGACCTCGCGGTGATCGGCGACAGCCTCACCGGCGACGAGATCGCCGCTACCTTCGCTCAGGTCACGGGCACCCCCAGCACCTACATCCCGATGCCGCATGACGACCTGCGTGCCGCCGTCCCCGACTTCAGCCACGACTACGCAGCGATGTTCCAGTTCTTCGCCGACCGTGATCTCTACGCCCGAGACCCGGACATCAACTTCCTACGCCGCCTGCACCCCGACTTGATGACCTTCGAGGACTGGCTACACCACACCGGATGGACGGGATGACCACCCACCACGTCAAGTCCGAACGCGGGCACGCACGACAGGGCTCGTCGCTCCGGACCGGGGCCGACGCCGGCCTGAGATCTGGCAAACCTGGCGTGACACACCAAGGGCCAGCCCAGGAAGATGCCACGAGTTTGAGACCGATCATGCCGGCATCGCCGTGAGACAACGAGGCCCTGGTCGGAGGGGTGCCGTACCGCACCCTGCGCCGCCCGCTTCGGCAACTGGGGGCACTGCTCGACGCCTCCGCGCTGCAGCCGAGCCGCACCGCCCGTAACCACCTGCTGCGGCCGGCCCACTCACAGGGCGTGCCGGCCCGGCGGGTGGACGAGGTCATTGAAGCTTCCCCTTGTGACTGGACACCTGGAGACTGGGACATGAGGTTCCAGAGGAAGTAGTGCCAGGTGGGTAGTCAGTACTCCAAGCGGTATT
>NZ_JBSHBP010000013.1:0-141620 GCF_053612065.1 Streptomyces sp. NPDC054765
GCCGTTGGCGGCTCAGTGGGTGGGGGTACCCCAGCCCTGCGGGCCGGACGAACCGGGCGGGGTGTGCGGGCCCTGCGGGGTGTAGTGGCCCTGCGGGGTGTAGTGACCCTGCGAAGTGTGCGGGCCCTGCGGGTCGTACGGGTCCGCCGGCCCGTGCGCGCCGGCCGGCTGGTGCGCGCCCGTCGGGGTGTGCACCTCCGCCGACTCGTCCTCCTCCATGTCGTCCCAGTCGATCTCCATCGCGCTGCGGCGGGTGAAGACGTTGAAGAAGAGGTTCAGCAGGATGGCGGTCAGACTGCCCAGCGTGATCCCGCTGTTGAGGACCGCCCGAATGTCCTCCGGCATCCGCTGGAAGAACGGCGCGACGGCGTTGGGCAGCAGCGCGGCGGCGAGGCTGACGGCCAGGATCAGGGCATTGCGCTCCTCGCGCAGATCCACCTTGCCCAGGATCTGGATGCCGACCGCGGCGACCATGCCGAACATCGCGATCGCGGCACCGCCGAGCACCGGGTGCGGAATCGCGGCCACCACGCTGCCCGCCTTGGGCAGCAGCCCGAGGACGATCATGAAGCCGCCTGCCGCGACCACCACGAACCGGCTCATGACTCTCGACATCCGCACCAGGCCGATGTTTTGCGCAAAAGCTGCATAGGGGAAGGAGTTGAGCACTCCACCGAGAATGGTGGCGGCACCATCGGCGCGCAGGGCGTTGGCGACCGTGGCGTTGTCGACCTTCTTACGGGTGACCTCCCCGATGGCGTAGATGTCTCCGGTGGTCTCCACCATGGTGATCAGCATGACGACGACCATGGCGATGATCGGGAACAGCTCGAACTTGGGCATGCCGTAGTGGAAGGGCGTGCTGACACCGAACCAGTCGGCATCCTTCACCGCACCAAAATCCGCGTCGCCCAGCAGCCAGGCCACCGCGGTACCGGCGACCAGGCCGAGCAGTACGGCGAGGCTGCTCAGATATGGCTTACCGACCCGGACCACGGCCAGGATGAAGAGCAGGGTTCCCAGCGCGTAGGCGAGGTTCTTGGGATCGCCGTATCCGGGCTGCCCGATCAACTTCGCACCGCCGGCCGCGTCTTGCAGACCCTGCGGGATCAGGGTGAGGCCGATGATGGTGAGGATCGTGCCGATGACGACCGGGGGGAAGTACTTCACCAGCTTGCTGAAGAATGGCGCGAACAGGAAGGTCGCTATGCCCGCGGTGATCACCGCGCCGTAGACGACGAGCAGTCCCGCGGTACCGCCGCCCGCACCCAGGCCGATGGCGATCATCGGCGAGACCGCGGTGAAGGTGACGCCCTGGACCAGCGGCAGCCGGGCGCCGACCTTCCAGATGCCGAGGGCCTGAATGATCGAGGCGATACCACAGGTCAGCAGGTCCGCGTTGATCAGATAGACGAGCTCCTCGTGGGAGAGGCCCAGGGCGTTCCCGACGATGATCGGGACGATCACCGCTCCCGCGTAGAAAGCGAGGACGTGCTGGAAACCGTAGAGAGTGAGCTTGCCGACGGGGAGCACCTCGTCGACGGGGTGGACCTGCTGGCGGGGGAACTGCTGGGGGTCTTGTCGGGAGACTCGTGCCATCTCTGCCTTGCCTTCGCGAGGTAGGTGAATAAGAAGGAACCGGCGCCGTCGCACCCCGGGTGACGCGACGGGCCGGCTGGGTCTTACAAAGCCGACGTTGAGCGGTGCTGCCGACACCACGTAGCCCTGCGCCGCACTGTGCGTCCTGGTTCGGCAGGACTTCCTTCGACCAGCGCGGCAAATTCCGGCATTTCCATGGAATTTACAGGTGGGGCTAATCGGAGGGTTCACCTTAGTTGACCTGCGCCGTTTCTCGCGAGTAGCCGGTCGTGTTCGCTCACATAAAAGGGGATCATGCCCTGAAATCCCGTTTTGGGGCGGTACTTTGTATGCCACGGCAACGTTTGCGCCAACAGGCGGGGCCCGGCCCGCCGCCGTAAAATTTCGGGTATGGCTGAGCGGCAGGATGCGCCCACCGCACCGGAACTCGTCGTCGAGTCCGACGGCAGTACCCAGGTGATGAGCCCCGGCCGCGTCTACCACGTAGGGCGGGACCCCGAGAGCGAACTCGTCATGAGTGACACCCGGGTCTCCTGGCACCACGCGGTGCTGCGCACCAAGTCCGGCCACTGGACGGTGGAGGACGAGGGCAGCACCAACGGCACCTTCGCCGACGGGCGGCGGGTGGCGGAGACCGGCATCGGACCGGGCAGTGTGATCCGGTTCGGCAACCCCGCCGACGGCCCGTGTGCGGTGCTCTCCGGGGTGCCACGGCCGACCCGGGTGGAGCGGCCCTCCGCCGTCTCATATCCCGCCGGCACCCGCACCTTCCGCAGGCCCAGTGCGGTACGGCCGCTGCCGGCCGCCCGGACCACCCGTATCGGCCGCGGGCCCGACAACGACCTGGTCGTCGACGACCTCACGGTCTCCCGCCGGCACGCGGAGCTGCGGGCGGGCCCGGAGGGCTTCGAGATCGTCGATCTGGACAGCCACAACGGCACCTATCTCAACGGCCGGCCGGTGGACCGGGCCCCGATGATCCCCGGCGATATCGTCGGCATCGGCCACTTCGCTTTCGCGCTGGTCGGCGATGAACTGCAGGAGTTCATCGACACCGGCGAGGTCTCGCTGGACGTGCAGGACCTGGCCGTACGGGTCGACAAGGGCCAGAAAACGCTGCTGGACAAGGTGTCGTTCCCTGTGGGCGAGAAGTCGCTGCTCGCCGTGGTCGGCCCCAGTGGCGCGGGCAAGTCGACGCTGCTCAACGCGCTGACCGGGCTGCGTCCCGCGGACAACGGCACGGTCCTCTACGACGGCCGTGACCTCTATCGCGACTACGCCGAGCTGCGCCAGCGCATCGGACTCGTACCGCAGGACGACATCCTGCATCTGCAGCTGACCGTGCGCCGGGCGCTCGGCTACGCCGCGCAACTGCGCTTCCCCGAGGACACCGCGAAGGAGGAACGGCAGGCGCGGGTCGACGAGGTGATCCATGAACTGGGCCTCGACCAGCGGGTGGACCAGCCGATCCACAGCCTCTCGGGCGGCCAGCGCAAGCGGGTGAGCGTGGCCCTGGAGCTGCTGACGAAGCCGTCGCTGCTCTTCCTCGACGAGCCGACCTCCGGTCTCGACCCCGGCATGGACCGCTCCGTCATGCATATGCTGCGCGGCCTGGCGGACGACGGCCGCACGGTCATCGTCGTCACCCACAGCGTGCTGAGCCTGGACGTCTGCGACCGGCTGCTGGTGCTGGCGCCGGGCGGGACGATCGCCTACTACGGCCCGCCGGCAGAGGCGCTGGCGTACTTCGGGTACGAGCAGTGGCCGGAGGCGTTCGAGGCCTTCGAGAACGACAAGGACCGTGACTGGGCAGGGGAGTTCCGCGCCTCGGCGCTGCACCGGCGCTATGTCGCCGGGGACTCCCATCAGCCCCTGCGCGCCCCCGAGGCGCCGCGGGGCCCGGTGGCCGCGCCCAAGGCGCAGAGCTGGGGCAAGCAGCTGAACACGCTGGTGCGGCGCTATGCGGCGGCACTGACCGCCGACCGGACCTTCCTGATCATCATGGTCGCGCTGCCGTTCGTGATGGGGGCAATGGCGCACGCCCTGGCCGGGTCCTCACTCGCCAAGGGCTCGGCCGCGATCAACGCACTGCTGATCCTGTGCGTCGGAGCGGTGCTGACCGGCGCCGCCAACGCGGTACGGGAGCTGGTCAAGGAGCGGACGATCTATCAGCGGGAGAGAGCCGTGGGCCTGTCCCGCTCGGCGTATCTGATGTCCAAGGTGCTGGTGCTGGGCGTGATCACCATCGTCCAGGCCGTGGTGCTGACGCTGGTGGCACTGTTCGGCGTCAAACTGAACGCACCGGGCGGAAAAGGAGTGTTGCTGCCACCACTGATCGAAATCATCCTCGCGGTGGCCCTGTTGGCCTTCACCGCCATGATGCTCGGCCTGTTCGTGTCCGCGCTGGTGCGGAAGGAGGAGGTCACCATGCCGCTGCTGGTCCTCCTCGCGATCGTCCAGGTCGTGTTCTGCGGCGCGTTGCTCAAACTGAACGGTGTGCCGGGGCTGGAGCAGCTGGCATGGCTGGTGCCGTCCCGGTGGGCGCTCGGCGCCATGGCGGGCACCATCGATCTGCACCACCTCGTGCCACAGGGGACCTCGGACCCGCTGTTCCAGCACAGCCCGGGGACCTGGCTGCTGAACATGGGCATGCTGGTCGTGCTCTCGCTGGTCCTCGGCTTCGTGGTCACCAAGCTGCTGCGGCGGCACGAGCCCGAGATCATGCGCAAGTAGCGCCGAGGAGCCGCCTGTGACCGCGCCCGAGTTCCTCCCCAGCCATGTCGTCCCCCCGGAAGGGATGGCGACCTGGTCGGCGCCGGACACCACCCGGCCGGCCTCGCCGCTCGATCCGCTGCTGCCGGTCCAGATCATCGACCGCCGCGGCGACTGGGCCCTTGCGCTGTGCTCCAACGGCTGGTCGGCATGGGTGGACGGCCGGCTGCTGCTGTCCGTACCGCGCGAACCGCCGGCCGCGGAGCAGCCCTCCGCCCGCACCGCCGATCCCCGTCCGCTGCTGGGCGCGGTGGAGGGTGAACTGAGCCGGTACCGGCAGCTGGTGGAGGAGCTGGCCGCCGGCCAGCTGGACGGCGAGTCGTTCACCCGGCGCACCCGGGGCACCCGGCTGGGGGTGGTCGTGGAAGGCGATGCGGTCTGGATGTACGACGCGCGGCACGAGCGGTGGTGCTACTGCGACGGGGTGTCCTTGCAGACGTACGCGGTGACGGCGGGGCCGTCGTCACGCTCGGGAGAGCGGGCGCCCCCGGGGGCAGCCCCGGAGGCGCAGGACGGGCCGGGAGGGACGGCGGATCCCGCGGGCCCGCCGGCCGACGACACCGGCGCCGGCATCGGCGCCGGTTCCAGGTCCGATGCCGGGACCAGGACCAGGACCTCCGGGACCGGAACCAGGGGAGGGGCAGGGTCCGGGGCCGGGTCCGGGTCCGGGGCCACCACCGGAGCCGCCCCGGAAGCCGATCCGCCGGAAGCCGATCCGCCGGAAGCCGATGCACCCCGAGCGGCGGACGCGCAGCCCCCGACGCCGCCCCCGCCGCCCCCGCCGGCCCCGCCGCCCCCCGACCCCGACCGGACCCGGGCGCTGCGCCCCGGTGATCCTCCGCCGCAGCCGCCGGACCCCGTGGGTGACATCCGGTGAACGGCGAGCAGGCAGCGCCCGGCCGGCCTCCCGAGTGCTCCACCGCTCCCGACTCCTCCGGTCTGAGCGGGCGGCGGATCGCCGGGTATCTGCTGCAGGACGAGATCGGCCGGGGCGGGATGGCGGTGGTCTACCGCGCGGAGGACCTGCGGCTCGGCCGTACCGTGGCGGTGAAACTGCTGGCGCCCGAGCTCGCCCGCAACGACACCTTCCGGCAGCGCTTCGCCCATGAGTCGCGGGTGGCCGCGGCGATCGACCATCCGCACATCGTGCCGGTCTTCGAGGCCGGGGAGACCGAGGGCGTGCTCTACATCGCGATGCGCTACGTCCAGGGGCGGGACCTGCGGGCTCTGCTGGACCGCGACGGCCCGCTGTCCCTGGAGACCGCCTGCCGGATCGCCCTCCAGGTCGCCTCGGCGCTGGACGCCGCCCATGCGCACGACCTCGTGCACCGGGACGTCAAACCGGGCAACATCCTGATCGCCGAGGGCACCGACAGCGACCGCCCCGAGCATGCCTATCTCACCGACTTCGGGCTGACGAAGAAGTCCCTGTCGCTGACCGGGTTCACCAGCGTCGGCCAGTTCGTCGGCACGCTCGACTATGTGGCGCCCGAGCAGATCTCGGGCCGCCCGGTGGACGGCCGCTGCGATGTCTACAGCCTGGCCTGCGTCCTGTTCGAGATGCTGACGGGGGCGCCGCCATTCCGGCGCGATGACGACATGGCGCTCCTGTGGGCGCATCAGTACGATCCGCCGCCGGCGCTGACGGAGCTGCGCCCGGATCTTCCGGAGGCCGTCGACACGGTCTTCGCCGAGTCCCTGGCCAAGGTGCCCGAGGCCCGCTACGAGACCTGTCGGGGATTTGTGGCGGCACTGCGCGCGGCCGGGCGGACCGCGGACCCCGGGGCGGCCGCGGGCACCCCGTCCGCGCACCCCGTGACGCGGGTGGACGCCCAGGCGGACCAGGGCGGCCGGCGCAGCGCGGCTCCCCCGCCACCGCCGCGCTGGGCGACCCCGGTGTTCCCCGGCCGCGCGGGGCTACGGGCCGGCCCTTAGGCACGAAGACGTTCGGGTCTGGAGCGGCAGGAACTCAACAGAGTCGGGCAGTCCCGCGACCGTGGCCAACCGCACGCCACACGCGCCGCCTCCTACGCCGAACTTTGTTCGGCCCAGAATGAGGTGAGGGCTCGCGCGCTGCGGACCGGATCTTGCACCATCCACCAGTGCCCCAACCCGTCGAGGGTGGCGATCCGGGCTCCTGCCCGGGTCGCGGACCGGCGGCGCATGTCCTGGGAGCCGACGAGATGGTCGTCGGTGCCGATGACGGCGAGGCCGGGGCGTGCTGCGGCGGCGGGGAGGTTCTGGCCCAGTTCGGCCATGACCGGTTGGATGGCGGAACGGTAGAAAGCAAGGATGGCCTGGCCCATGTGCGGCCCCTGAGCGGCGGCCAGCCGTGCGGCGACCGGCCTGTTGATGCCTCTGGCGACCATGCGCTCGGTGCGTTCGTCGCGCGTGCCGCCCATCAAGTCCGCGACCGACTTCTCGCCGGTCTCGGGCAATTGCCATTGCTGGGCGAGGTCGTGCCAGACATAGTCCGGATCGAACACGCCCAGGGAGTCGCTGACCCAGGTCCGCAGCAGGTCGGGCCTGGTCATGGCAACGGAAACGACCGTGCTGCCGCCCACGTCGTGGCCGACGAGATCGACCGGCTCGCCAAGTGTCTCCAACTCCGCGACGAGCCAGTCTCGGTAGGCAGACACGGTGCAGCCGAAGCCGGACGGGATGGGCGCGCCGAAGCCGGGCGGGGACAGACGCAGGACGTCCCTCCTGTCCAGTTCGGCGCACAGCGGGTCCCAGATCGCGGCGGTCTCGGGATTGCCGTTCACAAATACTGTGGTCATGAGGCTCCTGGAGCTCAGATGGCGAGCGAGGTTCCCCCACCCTTGCAAACTTGTTATTCGACAAGCAAGTTAGTTCGGGTGCGTGCGATATTCTCGCGCTCATGCCGCCCGAACAGCGCACCCCGGCCCGCAGGGCACGTCGCACCCAGGAACAGCGGCGCACCGAGACGAGAGCCGCGTTGCTCGTGGCGGCCGCGGAGCTGGTGGTGGAGTCCGGAGTGCGCGCGGTGACCCTGGCTCGCGTCGGTGAGCGGGCCGGGTACAGCCGGGGAATCGTCACCCACCACTTCGGCTCGAAACAGGCGCTGCTCGATGCGCTGGCGAGGTCCGGCCAGAGCGGGTTCGTCCCGGGCGTCGGTGACCTGCCGGCCGGGCTCGAACGCCTGGTACTCCTGATCGAAGGCTACGTCAGTGAACTCGGCCGCGACGGGGTTGCCAGCCGGGTGTTCCTGTTGCTGTGGGCCGAGGCATCGACGACTTCCGAACTCTCCTTGATTTTCCGGGAACGCGACGAGGCATTCCGGGCGGATCTGCGCGACGACGTGGCCGCCGGTATCGCGGACGGCACAATACGAGCGGACATCGACCCGCAGGACGTGGCGGTGGCGGTCCTGGGGCAGTTGCGGGGCATCGGAATGCAGCGCCTGTTGGACTCGAACGCCGTCGACACCCAGCGGCTCAGCCGTACCGTCGCCGAGCAGTGGCGCCAGGCATTGTCGGCATAGCGGAAGGACCAAGTAGGGACGCCCGGCAGAGGTGTTGGCCAACGGCACCCGCAACGAGGTCAAGCTGTCAGGACTTCTTCAGGCATGGAAACCGGGCGCGGGATCAGTCAGCGGCGGCCCGGCTCGTTACGGCTCCCGCGGCTCGTGCGGCTCCGGTACCTCGCCCGGATGGCGGACCCGCCGGGCCAACAGGCTGCCGAGGAAGCCGGTGACCAGCCCCCAGAGGAGGCCCACGCCCACCAGCCGGAGCAGTTGCGGCTCCAGGGTGACCTTGCCGCCCAGGTCGCCGCCGAGGTCACCGACGCCCATCAGGGACAGCCCGTAGTGGGCGGAGATGCGAGTGAGCAGTCCGACGACGAGCAGGGTGAGCGCCAGCGCCACGGCCATCTCGACGGCGTGCCGCCAGGCCGGCAGCCGGGCCGGGGAGCGGACCGCCGCGGTGAAGGCGGCGATGAGCAGCACCACCGCGGCCACCGCCACCAGCAGCCAGGCCCGGCCGTCGTACCGCGCGAGCGAGCCGAGGTCGAGGGTCCGCTGCCCGTGGGTGCGGAGCACCTGGTCGAGGGCCTGCGGCAGGGGAAGTCCGATGGCCTTGTCCACATGCCCCACCCAGGCGCCGCCGGTACCGATGCCCAGCGCCATCCAGGCGAGGTTCGGCAGCCCGAGGAACATGACCGCGAGGGTCTCGGCCGGGTGCCCCTTGGCGATGAGCTCGACGATGCCGATGACCAGCCCGATCACGGCATAGCCGAGCAGCGTCAGCAGCATCGCGAAGGCGGGTGGCCGTACGGAGTCCTGGAAGTGCAGCAGCCGGGGGGAGAGCGGGGCCCGGCGCGAGACGACGAAGGTCAGCACGAGCAGCGCCAGCACCCACAGCAGTCCGGCTCCGAGCGTCGCGGGCACATCTGCGCGGAAGCCGACGGTGGGGGTGGCGCCCAGGTCGGCGCCGATCCGGTTGGCGAGGTCGTTGCCCACGGAGATCCGGAAGCTGTGCCGGGCGGCGAGCGTGAGCAGCAACAGAAGCACCAGCCAGCACACCGCCGTCCGGGCGATCCGGGCGAGCAGTTCCCGGTTGCCGGCCACCGCCCGGTGGCGCAGCGGCAGCAGGAAGACGGCGGCGGTCACCAGCGCTCCGGCGAGCGTGACCGACAGCGGTACGACATCCAGGGCGGCATCGGCCTGTGCGAGGCCGCCGAGGTCGCCGGTGAGACCGACCGAGCCGCCGGCCGCGACCAGCACCGTGGCCGCGACCACGGACGGGAACGCCCCGCCGGGAAGGTCCGCCGCGCCCGCCGCCCACAGGCCGAGCGCGGCGACCACGATCATGGTGACGATGCCCGCCACGGCCGCGCCGAGCGCTTCCACCCAGGCCCGTACGGCGGGTGGGGCGCCACGGCGGACCGGGCCCGGCGAACCGGCCGGTGCGGGGCCTCGCATCTGGCTCACGCTCTCTCCTGCCGGTCACGGGACCGCGTACCAACGATCCGCCTGGAAGCACACCTTGGCCGGGATGCGCCGGCTTCACGGCCGTCCGGCACAGCACGCCCGTCCCTGTACATGTCCTGCCTTCACGGCATGTACGCACCACCGTAAGCACCGGCGCGCCGCCCCGCTTGCGGACGGTGTCACCCCCGGACACACAATGATCTGGACATTGACAAAACCGGGCAAAATTCGCATCGCCGGATGGCCCACTCGCGCCGGAAGAGGTAGCCGTGACATCTCCCCCGCCGCCGGACAGCCACCCGACAGGACCGCCGTCGGGCCCGCTCTCCGGCCGGCCCTCCGGGCCCTCGCACGAGCCGACACAGGTGAGCCCGGAACCGGGGCGGACACCACCGGCGGAGCCCGCCACACCGGGGTCCGGCATTCCCCCGGGCGGCCCCGGCGACGGAGGCGGAGGCGGGGGCGGCGGCTCCGGGCGCGGTGGCGGCGACGACGGAGCGGCCGGGGGCGGCGGGCCCTGGTGGCGGTCCGCGCCACGGGTCGCGATCCTCGCGGCGGCCGTGGTCGCTGCGGTGATCCTGACGGTCGTGCTCACCCGGCCGGGCGGCTCCGGCACCAGCGAGGTGTTCGCCGAACCGGCCGCCTCGACCGGCCGGAACCCGGTCACCAAGTCGACGGCGAACGAGTCCTCCCCGGCCCCGTCCGCCACGCCCAGAAAGCCGTCCGGCGGCGGGAACAGCACCTTCCAGGGCTCGACGCCCGGCCTCTACGGCGGCACCCAGAACAGCGCGAGCTGCGACGTCGAGAAGCAGATCACGTATCTGACCGGCGCCCCGGCGCGGAACCAGGCGTTCGCCGGCGTGCTGGGCAAGCAGCCGGGCGAGGTTCCGTCCTATCTGCGGTCGCTGACGCCCGTACAGCTGGGCTATGACACCCGGGTCACCAACCACGGCTTCAAGGACGGCAAGGCCACCACCTTCCAGTCGGTCCTGCAGGCCGGCACGGCGGTCATGGTCGACTCGTACGGAGTACCGCGGGTGCGCTGCAAGTGCGGGAACCCGCTGACCGAGCCGACGCCCCTCAAGGGAGAGGTGAAAACGGCCGGCACGAAGTGGCCCGGCTACCAGCCCTCGAACGCGGTCGTCGTCACGCCCGCGAAGTCCAAGGTCAAGGAATTCATCCTGCGCAACCCGAAGACGGGCCAGTGGTTCAAGCGTCCCGAGGGCGGCACCGGCGCCACGGACACCCCGACGACCCCGCCGTCCGAGACCCCCGGCGGTCCCACCTCCTCCGGGCCGCCGAACGGGTCACCATCCGCCGGTGAGACCTCGTCCGGGACCTCCGGCTCCCCGACCTCGGGCACCGGTACGGCCACCCCCGGGTCTCCGACGGGAACCGGCGGAGGGTCCAGCTCCACCGGCGGGACGACCGGGCAGCCCCCGACCACCTCCGGGGGCACACCCGGCGGTCAGACGCCCGGCGGCGGGACGGGCGGCGGCGGGTCGCAGCCGGGAGGCGGCGCGACACCCCCGTCCACCTGACGCAAGGGCCGTACACGGAAGCGGCGGGCAGCCGGCAGGCCACCCGCCGCTGTCCGCCGTGCCGCCGGACCGTCCGGGTGTCGCGCCGCCTTGGCGTCTTCGCGTCTTCGCGTCTTCGCGTCTTCGCGTCTTCGCGTCTTCGCGCCTTCGCGCCTTACCGCCTTGCCGCCTTGGCGTGGTGTTGCCGCACCCCCGCCGCACCATGCCCCGATATCGAACTGTGTCCTAATGATCCGGCGCACCGGACAACCCCCGAAGCAGACAAACCCTCTGCATATGTGGCGGGCGCACAAGCAGCCCTGGACGGATATCCCCGCACAGGGCCGGGCCCCGCCACCGTCAGTTTTTCTGCTTTGGAGGGACCCCGTGTACGCCGGACCACGTCGCCAACCCGCCCGGTTGATACCCGCCCTGATAGCGGCCGGCGCCCTGTTGACCGCATGCGGGCCGGGTGCCGATTCGTCGAAGGCGGAGCAGTCCGCGGCGAAGGTGACCGTCACCCCGGCCGCCGGAAACACGCCGGCCAAGCTCGGCTCGGAGATATCCGTACGGGCCGACGGCGGAAAGCTCACCTCGGTCGAGGTCAAGGACGACAAGGGCGGCACGGTCACCGGGCGCCTCGCCGGTGACGGTGCGTCATGGAAATCGGAGGGCAAAGTCAAGCCGCAGACCACCTACACCGTGCGGACCACGACGAAGTCGACGCAGGGCAAGGAATCCTCCGCCACGTCGAAATTCACCACCGAGCAGGCCGGCAAGATCAACAAGCTCACCAACACGCCCACCGGCGGGCAGACCGTGGGCACCGGAATGCCGATATCGATCCTGTTCGACCACTCCGTGGCGAAGGACCGGCGCGCCGACATCGAGAAGGCGCTGAAGGTCACCACGCAGCCGAACGTCCAGGGCGCCTGGGGCTGGGTCAAGGATTACTCCGGCAAGGACCGGATCGACTGGCGCCCCAAGGACTACTGGCCGGCCGGCACCAAGGTCTCCGTCAAGGGCGCACTGTCCGGGATCAACTCCGGGGACGACGGCGGCTGGTTCGCCCGGGACTACAACTTCGGCTTCCGTATCGGCGCCGATCACAAGGCCGTCATCGATGTGCCCTCCCACACGCTGACCATGTACGAGAACGGCAAGAGCGTCGGCAGCATCACCGGCTCCGCGGGCTCCCCGCAGGACCCGACGCGCGGCGGTGTGCACACCGTCCGCAGCAAGAACGCGGCCGAGACGATGGACTCCGCCACCATCGGCCACGGTGACGAGTGGATGCTGGACTCCAAGTGGGTCACCCACCTCACCGCTTCCGGGACCTTTCTGCACTCCGCCCCGTGGAACAAGTCGGTCGGTGTGGTCAACAACAGCCACGGCTGCTTCGGCATGACCACCTCGGACGCCAAGAAGGTCTACGACTTCCTGCCGGTCGGCTCCACGGTCGAGGTGAAGGGCACCAGCAACACCAACAAGACCGATGTCGGCAACGGCCTGGAGGTCTGGCAGGAGAACTGGGCGCAGTGGCAGCAGCGCAGCGCGCTGAAGCAGTGACCCCGGCGGCGGGCCTCATCTGCGGTGTCTGCTGGGCCCGCGGGTGCGGGTGAGCAGCAGGAAGGTGATGGCCAGGGCCGCGACGGCCTGGGCCAGGGCAGCGAGCTTCTTGTCGCCGCTCCAGTGCGGTTCGTACATGTCCGGCAGCGGCCCCCGCGCACCCACACCCACGTAGGTGTAGAGAAGCAGCAGCGCAAGGCCGCCCGCCGCGACGAGCCAGGCGAAGGTGTCGCCCGCCGGCCGGCGCCAGATCAGCACGAGCAGGGCGGCGAGCGCGGCCAGCGCGGCTTCGATGCGGAACAGCATGCCCTGGCCGATGGTCGCCGTGACCGTGTCGTACCGGCCGGCGAGCCGGGCGTGGACATAGGCGTCCAGGGCCAGCCCGGCCGCCGCCAGCAGCCGTGCGATCGCGCGGGCGGGCCGGCCGGACCGCCCGCGCTCCGCCAGGGAGTTGTCTGGTGCCACGGCTTCTCCAAGCCTCACGGTGAGCCGGCGGGGCACACACACCTCAATAGACCGCAGACGCCGCCGCCCCGCCATTCGGGCAGCGGCGTTCGGCGTACCGGGCGGGGGCGTGCGGACGTGCGGGCGCCCGCCGGGGCACGGCGCCCTCCGTACGCAGCGGGCCGTGCCGGTCAGCGGATCTCGCTCGTCGTACGGCGGTAGGTGGAGCGCCGGTCCTCGATCTCGGACCAGCGGTCGCCGTAGACGTTCTCGGTGATGCCCGGCTCCCGCAGGAAGTCGTGCGGGAATCCCAGCGGTACCGCGCTGCACCGGTCGAGCCGCGCCAGCGCATCGGCGTCCAGCGTGACATCGACGGCGGCGAGGTTGTCGAGGATCTGGCTCTCCTTGGTGGCAGCGATGACCGGGATGATGTTGCCGGGCCGGCTGCGCAGCCAGGCCAGCGCCACCTGCGCCGGGCTCCAGCCGCCCTGCTCGGCGATCTCCAGCACCGCGGTGACGGTCTCCTGCGCGTTGTGGTCCCGTTGGTCGTCCGCGCCGACGACGTCCAGCCGGCCCCTCTCTCCGCGGCGGTACTTGCCGGTGAGTCTGCCTGCCGCGAGCGGCGCCCAGGCCAGCACGGCCAGGTCGAAGGCGCGGGCCTGGGGCAGCAGTTCGCGCTCCGGGGTCCGCTCCAGCAGGTTGTAGCGCAGCTGCGATCCCGCGAAGGCGGTCCAGCCGCGCAGCTCGGCGAGGGTGTTCGCCTGCGCGATCTCCCAGGCCGGCCAGTCGGAGACGCCGACGTAGAGCACCTTCCCCGACCGCACCATGTCGTCGAGCGCCCGCATGACCTCCTCCACGGGCGTGAAGTTGTCCCGTGCGTGCACCCACAGCACATCGAGATGGTCGGTGCGCAGCCGGTCCAGGCTCGCCTCCACCGACCGCACCAGGTTCTTGCGGTGGTTGCCCGCCGCGTTCACCTCGCCCTTGCGGGTCGCGCAGGTGTACTTGGTCGCCAGGACGAAGCTGTCCCGGCGGCCTTCGAGCAGCTCCCCCAGGATCCGTTCCGAGGCGCCGTCGGTGTAGTTGTTGGCGGTGTCGATGAAGTTGCCGCCCGCTCCCGCATAGGCGTCCAGGATCCTGCCGCTGGTGTCCTTGGCGGCGCCCCACCCCCAGTCGTCGCCGATGGTCATGGCCCCCAGGCTCAGCTCGCTCACGCGCAGGCCGGTCCTGCCGAACAGTGTGTAGCGCACGTGGTTCCCTTCGGTCAGCGCAGCTCTCCGGTCGTGCGCCCACGCTAGGAGCTGGAGTGCGCTCTCACACAAGACGCGGCCCGCCGGCGGCGTCGGTTCCGGCCTCGACGGGCGACGAGCCGGCCTGGACCGCCAGGCCGCCTCCTGCGGATCGCGCCCCGGCCGGCCTTCGCCCGGCCGAAGACCGCACAGACCGCGGAGACCGCACAGGCCGCGCCGCCGGCGGATTCCGGCCGGCACGGCGGACGCCACGGGGCACCCGCCGCATCGGCGGGTGCCCCGTGCTGTGCCGGCAGACCGGACGGACGTGGTCCGCCCGCTCAGCCCGTGATGATCGCCGGGTCGCTCACGCCCGGCTCACCGGTCTCCACATGGCCGGCGAACCGGCGCAGGAAGGTACTGTCGGTGTCGGAGGTGACCGACAGGTCGTACCAGCGCTTGCTGGCCCGCAGGTCGATCGTCTTCTTGACGGTGGCGCCCGCGCGGACCGGGAAGGTCTCGTGTGCGCCGCCGTAGGCGTGGGTGACGGTGAGATGGCAGTCGGTGCGGCCGTGGTTGGCCAGGGTGAGTACGAGGCGGCCGGCGGTCCCGTCGTGGCGGGCCGTCACCTCGGGGCCTGCCTTCTTGCCGTCGCCCTTGAAGGAGCGCAGGAAGCCGTTCGGGCCGAAGACCGACAGGTCGTAGGTGCCCTTGGAGTACGAGGTGTTCCAGGTGTCGGAGATCTTCTTGCCGGCCTCCGTGGTGTACGTCCAGGGGCCGTCGGTGCGGTTGCCCCCGGTGACGGTGAAGCAGACGCCGGCCTTGTCACCGCCGCTGAAGGCAAGGGTGTAGCGCCCCGTGGAGGGGGTGGCGGACCCGTCGACGAACGGCGCGTACGGCAGCGGGCGGGACGGCCGGGAGCCCGGCTCCTGCTTGGGCAGGACGGAGTCGGCGGGCGGCTTCGGCACATAGCTGTCGTGCCGGTTCTTGTCCGGCGGCCGGAAGCCGTCGGTGGCCGGCAGCGCGGCCGGCTTGGTGTTCTCCAGACCGAAGTCGAAGGCGGAGGTCAGGTCGCCGCAGATGGCACGCCGCCACGGCGAGATGTTCGGCTCGTGCACCCCGAAGCGGCGCTCCAGGAACCGGATGATGGAGGTGTGGTCGAAGACCTCGGAGCAGACGTAGCCACCGGTGCTCCAGGGGGAGACCACCAGCATCGGGACGCGCTGGCCGAGCCCGTAGGGACCGGCCTCGTAGGTGGCGTTGCCGCCGAAGCTGTCGAGCTTGGAGTCGACGGTGGACAGGCCCCGGTCGGCGGAGGCCGGCGGGAACGGCGGGACGACGTGGTCGAAGTAGCCGTCGTTCTCGTCGTACGTGATGAGCAGGGCGGTCTTGCTCCACACCTCGGGGTTGGAGGTGAGCGCGTCCAGCACCTGGGAGACGTACCAGGCGCCGTAGTTCGCGGGCCAGTTGGGGTGCTCGGAGAAGGCCTCGGGGGCGGCGATCCAGGAGACCTGGGGGAGCTTGCCGGCCTTCACATCGGCCTTGAGGTGGTCGAAGTAGCCGTCGCCCTTCTTGGCGTCGGTGCCGGTGCGGGCCTTGTCAAAGAGCGGGTCGCCGGGCTTGGCGTTGCGGTACTGGTTGAAGAAGAGCAGCGAGTTGTCGCCGTAGTTGCCGCGGTAGGCGTCCTCGATCCAGCCCCACTTGCCGTTGGCGTCCAGGCCGTCACCGATGTCCTGGTAGACCTTCCAGGAGATCCCGGCCTTCTCCAGCCGCTCCGGGTACGTCGTCCAGCTGTACCCCACCTCCTCGTTGCCGAGGACCGGGCCGCCGCCCGAGCCGTCGTTGCCGACATGGCCCGAGAACATGTAGTAGCGGTTGGGGTCGGTGGCCCCGATGATCGAGCAGTGGTACGAGTCGCAGATGGTGAAGGCATCGGCGAGCGCGTAGTGGAACGGGATGTCCTTGCGGGTCAGGTGCGCCATCGTGCCGGTGCCCTTGGCGGGGATCCAGCTGTCGTACTTGCCGTTGTTCCAGGCCTTGTGGCCGCCTCCCCAGTCGTGGTTGAGGCCCTCGATGAACTGCATACCGAGGTTGTCGGCGGTCGGGTGGTAGGGCAGCACGTCCTTGGAGCCGTCCGACTGGTGCCAGACGGACTTCCCGTTGTCGAGGGTGACCGGACGCGGGTCACCGAAGCCGCGTACGCCCTTCATCGAACCGAAGTAATGGTCGAAGGAACGATTCTCCTGCATCAGGACGACGACATGCTCGATGTCGTTGATGGAGCCGGAGCGCCGATTGGCGGGGATGGCCGCGGCGCGGACGATGCTGCTCGAAAGGGCCGAGACGCCCGCGGTGGCGCCGGCGATCTGGAGGAAACGCCGCCGATTCAGTTCAGGCATGACTTTGGGGACCTCATGTCGGTGGGGATCACGAAATGGGGAGTGATGCTATGCGCTTGTGTACCGAGCCGTGGGGAAACTGGCGTCAGCAGAGTGTTCCAAGAGGAACCAGCCCCGGGGAAGGGGGGGTGTCCCAGATGTGACGCATCGGCGTACGGACGGCGAACTCCCTGGTCCGGCCGGTCGTATGCGGTGCCCGGAGGGCACTTCGGGCACGGGGCGCAAGGTGCCGGGCGGCGGCCGGGGCACTGCCGCGAGCGCGCACGGCACGGCCGGAGCCGGCTGCACGGCAGATCAACGCAGCCAGGACAAGGCCTGGAGACACGTCAACGCACGCCAGGACAGGGCCTGGAGCGGGCGGGACGCGCACCTCGGGAGCGGCCGACGGCCCTGGGGCGCCACGCTACGGTGCGCGGCGGCCGAGCACCAGGGTCGGGACGGCGGAGTCACACCCGGCTGCACACCGTGACCGGTGACCGCGTCACGGCGGTGAACTCCTCAGCTGCCTTCCGGCAGGAGTCCGGGACCGTGTCCCGGGCGCAGCGCGGCCGCCGTGTCCCGGGCGCAGCGCGGCCGCGGGAGGGGCGCGGCGGACGGCGGACGGCCCGTTGGCGAGGCGTGACGGGGTGGCGCGTCAGCGCCTCGCGGGCCTCGTTGCCGGTGCGTCGGACGACGACGAGTCGGACGACAACGAGCGGCGGCGGGTCAGACGAGCGACACCGCGGCCGAGGCCGCCGGGGTGGCCTCGGCCGCGGCGGCGGCCTCGGGCAGGGGCGGGGGCGGGGCGAGCGGCTCGGCCGGGAGGGCCGGAGGTAGTGCCGGCTGGCCCTTCGCGTCGGGCACGCTGCGCAGCGGTGTGCGGCTCGTCAGCCGGGTCTTGCGGGTCGCCTCGACGCGCCGGGTGAACCAGATGACCTTGCCGTCCGGGGTGCCGCAGGTGCCCCAACTGTCGCTGAGTGCCGCCACCGTGGAGAGTCCGCCGCCGGCGGCGGAGAGCAGCTTCGGCAGCCGTGGCCCCTGGTCGGCGACGGAGGCCGTGAGGTGGCGGCCGGTCCAGCGGAGTTCGACGACGCAGCGGGCGTCGGGGCCGATATGGCGATGGACGTTGGTCAGGAGTTCCGCCACTCCCCGGCATACGGGCGGGATATGCAGTTCGAGATCCCAGTACCGCAGGTGCGCGGCCAGAATTCGCCGGATCTGCGGCACACGCTCCGCCGAAGCATGCAGTTCGACCGTGTAGTGCCGGTCGCTGGGAAGTGTCATGTCATGGCTCCTCACCGCGAGGCTCATGCCCTTCACCTCGTTGGACCAACGAACCCCGAAACACGAAGAGTGAGCATTTATCACGTATGGGTCATTTGTCATGGTGACCCCACGGGGCGGGTTCCGCAACAGATCACGGCCCCCGCAGTCCCCTGGCACACCCCGTCCCGGCCGGTCCGCAGCCATGTCAGGAACCGCGTGTGCTCGCGCCTCCCCCGCTCCGCTCCGGGAGTGACCCGCTAACGGGTCTCCAGCCGCAGCTCGACCTCCTTCTCCTGGTCGCCGGCGGCCATGCCGAGGACATGTACCGCGAACGCGGACTCCAGGCCCTTGCACAGCTGGTCGACCGCCCAGTAGCCGCCCTGGAGACTGACCAGGACGGGCGCGGTCAGCCGGCGGGGCTCGGCCGCGGACCGGAGATCACTCACGTCGAAGGTCGAGGTCCACACGGTCGAGCCCGCCCCGGCCACCTCTTCGGGTACGTCGTCCGCGGCCCGGTCGGAGCGGAAGGAGGTGCGCAGCGCGCTGAAGACGGCATGCGCGTCCTGTGTCGCGCAGCTCTCCAGCTCCACCACCACCTCGGCCGATACATGGCCCGTGTCTGACACCTGTTTCGCGCTGTTCACTGTGGGACCTTCCTTAGCCGCCGTCCTCCGGGAGCCGAACGCTTCCAGGCTCGCCCCGCGGACCGGTGTGTGCGACCGGAGACCCGCCGTCGCGGGGTCCGCGGGCGCCGCGGTGGCGGAGGGACGGGGCGGAGGCCGGTGGGGGAACCGGGGCGGAATCCGGACACGCGGCACTGCGCCGTCCGGACTCACATGGTTGCCATGGGCATCGACCCGGACGGATTATCCGGTACAGGACGCCGTACGCACGTACGGAAGTACCGGATGACCGCACACGGACGACGCGAGGAGAGCCACCGTGGGACCAGCCACCGTCGACGGCCACTGCGCACCGGGCTTCACCGGCGTACGGGACGCGTTCGAGCGCAACTTCAGCGAGCACGGCGACATCGGCGCGGCGGTCACCGTGACCGTGGACGGCGAGGCGGTGGTCGACCTGTGGGGCGGCCACGCGGATGCCGCTCGTACCCGCGCCTGGGAGCGCGACACCCTCGTGAATGTCTACTCGACGTCCAAGGGGATGACCGCGCTGTGCGCCCATCTCCTCGTGGACCGTGGCGAGTTGGACCTCGATGCGCCGGTGGCCCGGTACTGGCCGGAGTTCGGGCAGGCCGGCAAGCGGGACATACCGGTGCGCTGGCTGCTCAGCCACCGCGCCGGTCTGATCGCGCCCCGTGAGCCGCTCCCCCCGGGGCACGCCTACGACTGGGACCGGGTGTGCGCCGCCCTGGCCGCGACCCCACCGTGGTGGGAGCCGGGCACCGCCCAGGGCTATCACGCGGTGACCTTCGGATATCTGGTGGGCGAGGTCGTACGGCGGATCACCGGGCAGTCGCTCGGCACGTTCCTGCGCAGCGAGATCACCGGGCCGCTCGGCGCGGGGGTGTTCATCGGCACCCCCGCCGCGGAGCACGCCCGCTGTGCGGACATGGTCGGGCAGCTGGACGAGGCGCGGCTCGCCGAGCAGTTCCCCGGTGTCCCGCGGCCGCCCTTCCGGGCGCTGTGTGACCATCCGCTGGCCGTGGCGATGCTGGCGCTGACCTACATCCCCACCGGCGATGTCAACAGCGCCGCCTACCGGTCGGCCGAGATCCCGGCGGGCAATGCCCACGCCTGCGCCCGTGGACTGGCGACCGTGTACGGCGCGCTGGCGGGCGGCAAGCTCGTCGGGCCCGGCACCCTGGCGGCGATGCGCCGGTCGCAGAGCCTGCCGGGCGAGCGTGATCTGACCATCGACGCCCTTGCCCCGGCGGGCCACGAACACCGGTGGGGGCTTGGCTACATGCTCAACCACCGGGGCCAGGCAGGGCCGAACCCAGGAGCGTTCGGCCACGGTGGCGCGGGCGGCTCCTATGCCTTCGCGGATCCGGAGAACCGGCTGTCCTACGCGTACACCATGAACAAGTACGGCGGAGGCACGACCGGCGACGACCCGCGCAACCGCGGCCTGGTCAGGGCGGTTTACCAGGCGTTGGCGGAGAGCCGGAGCAAGGGCCCCGGCGCCCTCAGGGAGCGGCCGACTCGGGCGGCGGCGCCGGCCGCGGGGGCACCGGAGGCTCCCCCGCCGCGTCGGTGAGGGCGCGCAGCGAGTCGATGAGCCCGGCGCGCTGGGCGGCCGGCAGCCGGGCCACGATCCTGGCGATCTCCGTGTGCCGGCCGGCCAGCACCCGTTCGACGAGGGCGCGGCCCTCGTCCGTCAGGCTCAGTACGACCTCACGGCGGTTGCCGGGGTTGGCCTGCCGGGTGACGCTGCCGGCCGCTTCCAGCCGGTCGACCATCCGCATCGCGGTGGACGGGTTGACGCCCAGCGCGCCGGCCAGCGCGGCGAGCTTGACGGGGCCCTGGCCGTCCAGCACCACCAGGGCCCGCAGCTGGGGCAGGGTGAGGGAGGGCGCCGTTCGGCCGAGTGTCCGGGCGGAGATCCCGACCAGCAGCCGGGAGGCGGTCAGCACCGCGGCAATGACCTCCTCGACATCATGATCGAGATCCTCGCCGGGCGCGGCCGCCCCGGCCTGCCGCGGTGCGCGCTGTGCGTCGTGCCCCATGGCGCCTTTATACCCGGTGAGGGCATCGTGCCTGGTGGCGGGCCCTGTCGGGGGCCGGTGACGGTTCAAATGCGGGCCCCCGCGAACGCCTCCGCCGAGCGCGATAATGGGAAGTGCGGCATGCATCCGGCCCGGCGCGAGCGCGGCGGGCCCGAGAGGGCGTGATGACCATGGAACGGGACACCGAGACGGTTCACGAGGCCTATGCATTCGTCTGTCTGCACTGCGGGCACGGCTGGGAAGAGGAGTACGAGATCCGGCACACCACGGATCTGGCCGGCCACCGGCGCGCCGACTACTTCGCCCGCGGCGCGCGGGCCCGCTCTCCGCTGACCCTCAACGACTGCCCCTCCTGCAATCTCGGCCCGATCCGCATCCTGCGCCCCGGCCGGGTGAACTCGACCCGCCCCTACCTCGCCTGACCCCTTCCCGGTAGGTGATGAATCGTCACCACCCGGTGTACAAGAGGTGGTTGACCAACAGCGCCAGCACGGCCTGAGCCGTCAGCCAAGCGCGCCGCCGGGCCGTGGGCAGCAGGGCGCAGGCCGCCGGCAGCCAGGCGGCGAACGGCAGCCAGATGCGCTCGGTCTCCGCCTTGCTCATCCCGGAGAGGTCGGCGACCAGCAGGGCACACAGCGCCGCCAGCACGAGGACGGCCAGCCGGTCGGAGGGGGCACGCAGGGGCCCGGCGGACGGGCGGAGCCCTCGTAGGGAGGCGGGGGCCGTCGCGAGGGCGCGGCGCAGACCGGCCACCGTCGCCAGACCGGTGATCAGGACGGTGCAGGCGAGATTGCCCCACACCCAGTAGGCGTACGGGCGGACCGCCGCGGCGCCCTGGTAGTAGCGCTCGACCAGCAGGTGGTAGCCCTCCCACCAGCGGAATCCGGCGAGGGTGAAGACGACGGCGACCATCGCCGCCCCGGCCGCCAGGAGAGGCAGCGGGCGCACGGTGCGGGTGAGCAGCAGGATCGCGGCGGCGATCAGCGCGATCAGAGTGAGGCCGTAGGAGAGATAGCAGGTCAGGCCGAAGAGCAGTCCGGCGGCCAGGGCGGCGGCGGCCGGCCGGCGGGTACGGCGGGTGGCGGCGAGGGCGAGGAGCGCCAGGGACCAGGCGGCGACGGCCGCGAAGTAGCCGTCCGCCGAGGTGCCGACCCAGACGGCGGACGGGGCCAGGACGAGGAACGGGGCGGCCCGGCGGGCGGTCGGCTCGTCGGTGAGGGCGCGCAGCGCGACGAGGACCGCGGCCACGGCGGAGGTGCCTACGGTGATGCACCAGATGCCGGCCCAGCCGCCACCGCCCAGACCGATGCGGTCCAGGCCGACGAAGGTGAGCACGGCGGCCGGCGGATGCCCGGCGACATGGGCGGGCCAGTGGTCCGGCGCGTTGTTGAGGATGTGCGAGGTGAAGCCGCGCAGCGCCGGCCCGAGATCGTCGAACCGGCGGATGACGGTCAGGTACTCGTACGCGGTGGTGAGCCGGCCGGCGATACCGGTCCGCCAGCCGTCTATCAGTGCCAGCGCACCCGTCCAGGCCATGGTGGCGGCCCAGCCGGTGAGGACGAGACGGCGCCAGGGCAACCGGGCGGCGAGGGGCGGCCCGTGGACGATCACCACGACGGCGGCCGTGAGCGCGGCGGGGGTGCCGGGGCCCAGGTGCGGGAACCACGAGGCGTACAGCGGTGGCCAGTTGACGTGCAGGCTGCCGTCGGCGCGCTCGATGGCGGTGCCGACGACCGCGGCAGCCGTGACGAGGAGGGCGCCGGCCGCCGCGGCCACCAGATCGCGGCGGCGCCCGGCGCGTTCCTCAAAGGCCGCACGGGAGGTCGGGCGGCCGGGCGGACGGGAGGTCACTCGGGGAGTCACTCGGGGGGTCACAGCGGCACGCTAGGCGCCCGGGGGCGGCAACGGCCGTACGAGGGCCGCGGCGTCATCGTTCCGTCAGATTTCCCCGGTACCCCGCCGGCGAAGGCCGTGGCCGCCCGCCGACGTCAGAGTTTCGTCATGCGTCACGGCCCCGCCGGCGCACCGGTCGCGGCATACCGTCGAAGCCAGGTCCGCCCCGGCCCTGCCGTCAGCAGGGTCCAGGGCGGCGGACCCTCGTCGCGCCAACCGCCAAGGACACATCATGGGTGCCCCTCCCCCGCTCGCTCGCCGCCCCTCCCCGGCATCGCCGTCGTTCTGGCGCAGCCCGCTGCGCGGTCCCCGGCTGACCGCGCTGCTCGGCATCGTGCTGCTCGCCGGGATCACGCTGCTGTTCGTGACCGGTCTGCTGTCGTACGCCGCGTACAACCCGGATCTGGCCGGCGGCGTCAACGACAAGACGCCGGACAAGGGCCTGCTGGGCTTCTACCTCTTCAGCTGGCCGACCGGCCCGCACTGGCTCTACCGCCTCACCCAGGGGCTGCATGTCACCGTCGGGATCGCGCTGGTGCCGGTCCTGCTGGCGAAGCTGTGGTCGGTGATCCCGAAGCTCTTCGCGCTGCCGCCGGCCCGGTCCGCCGGCCATGCGCTGGAGCGGCTCTCGCTGCTGTTGCTGGTCGGCGGGGCGTTGTTCGAGTTCGTCACCGGGATCCTCAACATCCAGCTGGAGTACGTCTTCCCCGGGTCGTTCTATCCACTGCACTTCTACGGCGCATGGGTGTTCATGGGTGCGTTCGCCACCCATGTGGTGCTGCGTCTGCCGCGGACCGTACGGGCGTTGCGGGAGCGCACGGACCCGGATGCGGCGGCCGACGACACCGGGCTGGTGGCGCCCCGGCCGGACCGGCCGACCGTGACCCGGCGGGGTGCGCTGGGGCTGGTCGGCGCCGGTTCGGTGCTGTTGTTCGCCACGACCGCGGGGCAGAGCATCGGCGGGTGGTGGCGGCGGACGGCCCTGCTGGCACCGCACGGTGGCGGCGATCCGGGCAGCGGCCCGAACGGCTTCCAGCTCAACAAGACCGCCGCGGCCGTCGGCATCAGGGCCCAGGAGACCGGCGAGAACTGGCGGTTGACGGTCGAAGGCGGCGGACGGCGGGTGCGGATCGGCCGCGCCGAGCTGCTGACGCTGCCGCAGCACACGGCGGCGCTGCCGATCGCATGTGTCGAGGGCTGGTCGACGGACGACCAGCTGTGGAGCGGGGTGCGCCTGCGGGACCTCGCCGCGCTGGTGGGGCTCGGTGAGCAGCCTCCCGGCGTACTGGTGGAGTCGCTCCAGCTCCACGGCGCGTTCCGGCGGGCCGCGCTGCGCGACAACCAGGTGCGCGACCCCCGGGCGTTGCTGGCGCTGCGGGTGGGCGGCGCCGACCTGTCCGCCGACCACGGCTTTCCGGCGCGGATCATCGTTCCGGCGGCGCCCGGGGTGCTCAACACCAAGTGGGCCGCGCGGCTGACGTTCGGGGAGTGGTGAGGGTGCAAAGGCGGCAACCGGCAGGGCGTGAACGGGGAGCGCGGGCGCTCGGGGCACTGCGCCGTCCGCGCCGATACGGCGAGGGCCCGCTGCATCTGCTGCTGATGCTCGCCTCGTTCGCGCTCACCGGCTTCGCGGGGGTGCGGCTGCTGGCCGGCGGGCAGTGGCCGCTGGTGATCGCGTGGTTCGCCGGGGCGGCGCTGCTGCACGATCTGGTGCTGCTGCCGCTGTATGCGCTCGCCGACCGTGTGGTGGTCCGTGGTACGGCGGGGAGAGGCCGGCGGCGGGCCTGGACCTCGTATGTCCGGCTGCCCGCCGCGCTGTCCGGGCTGTTGCTGCTGGTGTGGTTCCCGCTGATCGCCGGTTCGGTGGGCGGCGGTGCGGCGGCGCACTACGAGGCCACGACGGGGCTGCCCGGCGGGGTGTTCCTGGCCCGCTGGCTGCTGGTCACCGCCGGGCTGTTCGCGCTCTGCGCCCTGTGCCTGCTGGGCCGTGCGCTTCAGCCGCGGCGGCGCAGGGAGACGAAGCAGCGTTCGGCGCCCGGTACCTGACCTGCCCGGTCCGTGACGCTCCACTGCTCGACGGGCGTCCAGCCGGTGGTGGCCGCGTGGCGCAGCAGCGCGGGGGCGCCCACCCGGGCCCAGGGGAACAGTTCGCCCGGCGCGCGCGGTGCGCCGGGGCGGAGGTGGTATCCGCGCTCGACCCGGACCTGGACCCGTTCGTCGACATCCGCCGGGGTGGTCTCCACGATCAGCAGACCGTGCCGGGCAACCAGGTCCGCGCTGCGGGCGAGCAGGGCGGACGGGTCGCCACCGATGCCGATATTGCCGTCGAGAAGCAGTGCGGTGTCCCACCTCCCCTCGTCCGGAAGGGAGTCGAAGACCGAGCAGCGCAGCGCGGGTCCGCCGGTGGCGGTGGTGCGGGCCACCGCGGCCGCGCTGACGTCGATGCCGAGCGCCCGCCGGCCCTGTGCGGTGAGCGCGGCGACCAGCCGGCCGGGACCGCAGCCGATGTCGAGGACGGCGCCCTCGCAACGGCGCAGCGCCGACAGATCGGCGGCGTCCGGCCCGGCGCACCAGCGCTCGACCTCCAGCGGCAGCAGCCAGCCGTCGCTGCGGCGCAGGAAGAGCGGGCCGCGGCCGCTGCGCAGCGCGTCGGCGTAGGGGTCGGCGCCCCAGGTGACGGTGTCGGGCCGGTCGGTCTGGGCCGTGGGCGGCATGGCGGTGCTCATCGTCCGGTGACCGCGGTCAGCCGGGCGAGGGTGGCGGCGAACCGTCCGGCGGGCGCCGCGGCGGCGACCTGTTCCGCATCGTCCGCGGTGTCGACATCACGCAGCGGCGGCAGGTCCCGCACCCGCAGTCCGGCGGCGGTCAGCCGGGCGCGCTGGGCGGCGCCGGTGCGGTCGGTCGACATGGGGACGCCGCGCAGCAGCCGGGGGTCGGGGGCGGCCAGGCCGAGCGCCCAGAATCCGCCGTCCTCGGCCGCCCCGAACCAGGCGTCACAGTCGTCCCAGGCGTCCGAGTCCAGTGCAGGGGCGAGGAGTTGCGGGGTGACCTGAGGGGTGTCCATGCCGATGAGCAGGGTCGGGCCCGCGCTGTCGGCGAAGGCGGCGGCGAGCCGCTCGTCGAGGCCGCCGGCACACTGCGGCCGGACGTCGAAGCCGGCCGGCAGCCAGCTCCCCGGGCGGCCGTCGAGGACGACCACCCGCCGCCGGGCGGGCATGGCGCGAACCGCCCGGAGGGTGTCGTACAGCGCGGCCTCGGCCAACTGGGCGGCCTCGTCGGGGGTGTAGGGCGGGGTGAGGCGGGTCTTGACCCGGCCGGGCACCGGTTCCTTGGCGATGACCAGGACCGTCGTCGGTCCGGGACACTCCGGACGGTCTGCGGGCTCGGTCATCGGGCCGTCTCCTCTGTACGGGGCGCCGACGGCGGCTGGTTCAGAACGGTGCGCATGTCGCGCACCGCGTGCCAGGTGCCGCGCCAGGTGCCGGTGACCTTGGAACGGCCGGTGCGCGGACGGTAGGGCACCTCGCGTTCCTCGACGCGCCAGCCGGCGTCGGCGGCCCGGACGACCATCTGCAGGGGGTAGCCGCTGCGGCGGTCGGTGAGGCCGAGGCCGAGCAGTGCGGTCCGCCGGGCGGCGCGCAGCGGGCCGAGGTCGTGCAGCCGCAGTCCGGTGCGGCGGCGCAGCATCCGGGCCAGCGCGAGGTTGCCGAGCCGGGCGTGCGGCGGCCAGGCGCCGCGCCCTTGGGGGCGGCGGCGGCCCAGCACCAGATCGCTGTCGCCGTCGCGGACGGCGCGGACGAACGGGACGAGCAGCGCGGGATCGAGGGAGGCGTCGCAGTCGCAGAAGCAGACGATGTCGGCGTCGGCGGCCAGCAGTCCGGTATGGCAGGCGGCGCCGAAGCCGCGGCGCGGCTCGTGCACCACGGTGGCGCCCAGACCGCGGGCGATCTCGGCCGAACCGTCGGTGGAGCCGTTGTCCACGACGATCGCCCGCCAGCCGGCCGGGATGCGTGCCAGCACCCAGGGCAGCGCGGCGGCCTCGTCGAGGCAGGGCAGTACGACATCCACCGAGGTGGTCCGGGGGGCGGGGGCAGGGGTGGGGGTCACGCCGTGGGTCACGCCTTCACCTAAGCATCAGAAGCGGACAAGTGGGGTTTCAGGTTCTTATGGGACGGGACGCCGAGGGGAGCGGCGACGCCGTGGGTCACCCCGTCGGCGCCGCCCTCATCCCCTCCCGGGCGAACTCCTGCATCCCCTGCGCGAATCCGGTCGCCGCCCGCCAGCCGAGGTCCTCGGCGATCCGCTGCGACGAGGCGGTGATGTGCCGTACGTCGCCGAGCCGGTACTCCCCCGTCACCACGGGCGCCGGTCCGTCGCACGCCTCGGCCAGGGCCCGCGCCATCTCACCGACCGTGTGCGGCACTCCGCTGCCCGTGTTGTACGCGGTCAGGGTGCCTTGCGCCCGGTCCGGGAGGGCTTCCAGGGCGACCGCGTTGGCCGTGGCGACATCGCGCACATGGACGAAGTCCCGCCGCTGGCCGCCGTCCTCGTAGACCGTCGGCGACTGGCCGCGGGCCAGCGCCGAGCGGAAGAACGAAGCCACCCCCGCGTAGGGGGTGTCGCGCGGCATCCCGGGCCCGTAGACGTTGTGGTAGCGCAGCGCGACGGCCTGGCCGCCGGTGGCACGCGCCCAGGAGGCGGCCAGATGTTCCTGGGCGAGTTTGGTGGCGGCATAGACGTTGCGCGGATCGGTGGGCGCGTCCTCGCCGACCAGACCGGGCCGCAACTCCACGCCGCAGTGCGGGCAGCGGGGCTCGAACCGCCCGGCGTCCAGTTCGGCCACCGCCCGCGGGCCGGGCCGCACCACCCCGTGGCGGGGGCAGGTGTAGCGCCCCTCCCCGTAGACCACCATCGACCCGGCGAGCACCAGCTCACGCACCCCGGCCGCGGCCATCGCGGCCAGCAGCACCGCCGTGCCCAGGTCGTTGCAGCCCACATAGTCGGGCGCATCCGCGAAATCCTTGCCGAGGCCCACCATCGCTGCCTGGTGGCAGACCGCCCGCACGCCCCGCAGCGCCGCGTCGACCGCGGCCCGGTCCCGTACGTCGGCGACGATGCGGTGCTCCCCCGGGCGCGGGGGCGGGGGCTCGGGGTGTGCCGAGGGGAGCAGTGCGTCGAGCACGACAGGCTCGTGCCCGCGCGCCAGGAGCGCCTCGACGATCTGCGATCCGATGAACCCGGCGCCGCCGGTGACCAGTACACGCATGCCGGTCACGCTAAGCGGGATCGGCCATTCCGACCCGCGCCTGAGCCGCCGTGTCATGGGTCCGTAAGATCCGCGACCCCTCCGGGACGGGCGCCTTCCGGTCGTTCGGGCCACTGCGATTCGGTAACGGGGCGCATTCGAGGTATTTCGGTACGGCATATGTTGCATATGCTCAGGTCGGGGGTCGGGGGGCCGCTTTCGGACACTCCGACGGCCGACGGCCCCCTGCCCGATCACTTCACCTGACACCGTCGGAGAACACCTTGGCCGTGGAGAACGGGGCGCCGCGCACCGGCTCCCCTGTGCTGTCCGCGCTCCCCTACGCGGTCATGGCCGTGGTCACCACGGTCGACCTCACCGCGGGTCCGGGGGTCGGGTTTCTGCCCCTGGTGTCGCTCGGGCCGGCCTTCGCCGGACTGGTCGGCGGCTGGCGGCGGACCGCCGTGGTCGGGCTGACGGCGTTCGTGCTCTGCCTCGGTCTGGGCGTCTACAACGGTCTGTTCGAGAGCCGGCGCGGGCTGACCGCCCTGCTGTCGGTGACCGGGGTGACCGCGGCCGGGGTGGTCGCCGCGGTGATGCGGCAGCGCCGTGAGGCGGAGCTGGCGAGCGTCCGCTCCATCGCCGAGGTCGCCCAGCGGGTCCTGCTGCGCCCGGTGCCGCGCAGCGCGGGCCCGCTGCGGATCGCGGTCTCGTACACCTCGGCGATGGCCGAGGCCCGGATAGGGGGCGATCTGTACGAGGTGGTGACCTCACCGGCCGGGGTGCGGATCATCGTCGGCGATGTGCAGGGCAAGGGCCTGGAGGCCGTGGAGAGCGCGGCGGTGGTGCTGGGCGCCTTCCGGGAGGCGGCACATGACGAACCCGATCTGCCGGCCGTCGGCGAGCGGGTGGAGCGGGCACTGAACCGCCATCTGTCCGGCGAACGGTTCGTCACGGCGGTACTCGCCGAGATCGGTGACGGTCCGGACGCCACCCTGCTGAACTTCGGCCATCCCGCGCCGCTGGTCGTCCGCCCCACCGGCGCGGTCGGCTTCGCCGCACCGCCCCACCGCGCCCTCCCGCTCGGCCTCAGCCTCCATGACGCCGCGGCACCGGTCCCCTACGGCGTGCCGTTCACACCCGGCGACCAGCTGCTCTTCTACACCGACGGGGTCACCGAGGCCCGCGACGCGGCGGGCCGTTTCTACCCCCTCGACGAGCGCTCGACGCTGCTCAAGGACCCCGATCCGCAGACCGCGCTGCGCTCGGTGCGCGAGGATCTGGTCGACCATGTCGAGGGGCCGCTGCACGACGATGCGGCGATGCTGCTGGTCCGCTATCGCGAGGACCGCTGAACGGGGCCGCTGATTTTGGGGGTCGCTGAAGGGCGTGGCTGAAGGGGACCGCTGAACCCGCGTGGTGTCCGGGGCTCGGTTCTTCCGCCGCGGCGCGCCGGCTCAGTCGTCGCGCGTGTCGCCGGTACCGCGGCCCTCCCCGTGGCCGTCCTCCCCGTCGCGGCCGCCGCGATGCCCCCCGCCGTCGCGGTCGCCGCGGTCGCGGTCGCCGCCACCGTCGCCGCGGTCGCCGCCACCGTCGCCGCGGTCGCCGCCACCGTCGCCGTCGTGCCCCACGCCGTCCGCCGTGGTCCCCGCCGTCTTGTCGGTGCCCGCTTCATCGGCGCCCGCCCCCTCGCTGCCCGTCCCCTCGGCGCCCGTCCGTGCCTCCGCCTTCGCCGCCGCCCGCCGTGCGGCCTCCGCACGGGCCGCGGCCGTGGCGACCGACGGCCACACCCGGTCGAGTGAGGCGTTCATCGCGGCGCCGACCAGCACCGCGAAGGCGGACACCCCGATCCACAGCAGTACGGCGACCGGCGCGGCCAGCGAGCCGTAGATCGTGGGCCCCTCGACCGTCGAGGTGAGATAGAGCCGCAGCAGAAAGCTGCCGAGCACCCACATGCCGAGCGCGACCACCGCACCGGGAATGTCCTCCGGCCAGGGCGAGCGGACCGGTACCGACGCGTGGTAGAGCGTGGTCAGAAAGGCGACCGACAGCAGCAGGACCACCGGCCAGTACAGCGCCCGGATGATGTGCTCACCGGCCGGCAGCCAGCTCACCACGGTGTCGGGGCCGGCCACCATCAGCGGCAGGGCGACGGCGCCGACGACGAGCGCGGCGAGGTACAGCGCGAACGACAGCAGCCGGGTCTTGATGATGCCGCGCCGGCCGTCGAGCCCGTACATGATGGTGATGGTGTCGACGAAGACGTTCATCGCCCGGGACCCGGACCACAGGGCGATGGCGAAGCCGATCGAGATGATGTCCGGGCGGCGGCCGGTGAACACATCGTCGAGCAGCGGCCGGGCGATCTCGTTGACGCCCTTGCCGGACAGCACGGTGCCGGCCGCGCCGAGGATGTGCGTGCGGACGTTGTCGATGGTGTTGTGCCCGATCCAGGCATTCGTGTAGCCGAGCACGCCCAGGAGCCCGAGGATCAGCGGCGGCAGTGACAGCAGGCTCCAGAAGGCGGCCTCGGCGGCCAGGCCCGTCACGCGGTACTTCATACAGGAGTTGACGGTGTCCTTGAGCAGGAGCCAGGCCAGCCGACGCTTGGAAACGTTGCGGTAGAGGGCGCGGGCCTTGGTCAGACGGCCCGCGGGCCGCTCGGTTGGTTCGTTTGCCGGCTGCACCTCTTTACCGTATCCGGCATGGCAGCATCCACTCACACGGTCACGAACCAGCCTCCGCCGCTGGTCGGATATGACGTCTTCGCCGGCGACGCGGCCCTGACCGAGGGCATCACCCGGCATGTCGCCGACGTCCGGCTCGACGAGGCACGCGAAGAGCTGAGCACCCTGGGGCAGGCGGCCGGCTCCGCGCACGCCCAGCGCTGGGGCGTACAGGCCAATACGCACCCGCCGGTCCTGCGCACCCACGACCGCTACGGCCACCGCATCGACGAGGTCGAATTCCACCCGGCCTGGCACCGGCTGCTCGGCCATGCCGTCACGGCCGGGCTGACCGGCGCCTGGTCCCGGCCGGACGGCCATGTCCGCCGCGCCGCCGGCTTCATCGTGTGGACCCAGGCCGAGGCGGGGCACGGCTGTCCGCTGTCGATGACCCACGCGGCGGTGCCCACGCTGCGCGCCGAGCCGGAGCTGGCGGCCGAGTGGGAGCCGCTGCTGACCTCGCGGGTGTACGACCACGAGCTGCGCCCGGTCGCCGAGAAGGGCGGCGCGCTGGCCGGGATGGCCATGACGGAGAAGCAGGGCGGCAGCGATCTGCGGGCCCTCACGACCCGCGCCGAACCGCTGGCCGCGCCCGGCGAATACGTCCTGACGGGGCACAAGTGGTTCTGTTCGGCGCCGATGTCGGACGCCTTCTTGGTGCTGGCCAGGGCGCCGGGTGGGCTCACCTGTTTTCTGCTGCCGCGGGTGCTGCCGGACGGGAGCCGTAACGCCTTCCGTATCCAACGGCTCAAGGACAAGCTCGGCAACCGCTCGAACGCCTCGGCGGAGGTGGAGTTCGACGGGGAGAGCTGGGCGCGCCGGGTCGGTGAGGAGGGGCGCGGGGTGGCGACGATCATCGAGATGGTCGCGGCGACCCGGCTGGACTGCGTCAGCGCGTCGGCGGCGGTGATGCGGCAGGCGGTGGCGCAGGCGCTGCACCACACCGCGTACCGGGAGGCCTTCGGTGACCGGCTGGCCGACCAGCCGCTGATGCGCAATGTGCTGGCCGATCTGGCGCTGGAATCGGAGGCGGCGACCACCCTCGCGCTGCGCCTGGCAGCGGCGTACGACAGCGGCACCGAGCAGGACCGGCACTTTCTGCGGCTGGCGGTGCCGGCGGCGAAATACTGGGTGACCAAGCGCTGCACGCCGATGGTGGCCGAGGCCCTGGAGTGCCTGGGCGGCAACGGTTACGTGGAGGAGTCGGGGCTGCCCCGGCTGCTGCGTGAGGCGCCGCTCAACTCGATCTGGGAGGGCGCCGGCAATGTCCAGGCGCTGGACGTCCTGCGGGCCCTGCGGCGCGAACCCGAGGCGCTGCACGCGTTCCTGACCGAGATCGGGGCGGCGCGGGGCGCGGATCACCGGCTGGACCGGGCGATCACGGGGCTGCTCACCGAACTCGCCGATCTGGAAGGCATCGAGGCGCGGGCCCGGCGCCTGGCGGAGCGGATGGCGCTGGTGCTCCAGGGCTCGCTGCTGGTGCGCCATGCGCCGCCCGAGGTCGCGGACGCGTTCTGCGCCGGCCGGCTCGGCGGCGACGCGGGTGCGGCGTTCGGGACGCTGCCGCACACACTGGACCTTGCGGCCGTAGTGGCGCGGGCCCGGCCGGTGGCCGGCGGCTGAGCGCTCCGGCGTCCCGCCGCCGGGCAGGTCATGACGCGGCGGCGACTCCCCGTCGGCTCCGGGCCGGCGCCTCGCGAAGCGACGGGGACAGGGGGTTGCCGCCGCCGCGTCCGTCAGGGAGCGGTGCCGCGCCGACTCGGCACCGCTCCCGGTCTGAGGGCCTCCCGGGCGCTGCGGCGCCTGCCTCGCGCCGCGCAGCGGGACGACGAGGTCGCCGGGAGCCGGCGCACCGTGCCGGCGTAGCGCAGGGCGGCCGATGGAATCTCCAGCGACAACCGGCGGGTTCCCGACGGGTGACCGGTGAACCCGCGGTGGCGAGACACCATCGGCCGCTCCGGCAAGCCTTCCCGCGCACGTCCTGAGCGGCAATGGTTGCAGTGCGTTGCAGTGCCCGGAGACGGACCGGGACAATGGCGCTGCCAGGACGGACCGGTGAGCGTACGAGGGGCACGACCCGAAGGACAGGGCACTACGGAGAACAGCGTGAGCGACAGAGCGATCGACGGCGCCATCTGGTCGGCCCAGGACAACCGCGCCACCGCACACCGCCTCGCCACGGTCCATGAGACGGTGCTCGCGGGCGAGATGGCGCCCGGCGCCTCGTCCGGCGCGCCCCGCGCGGTGATCGGTGAATCCTGGCGCCGGGTGCTGAGCTCGGGGGTCGACCCGGACCGGGACCGGCCCCAAAGCCCGCTGTCCGTGGCGGAGTTGGAGCACCGTCGGCAAGTGTCCCGGCTGGCGACGGTGCTGCCGGTGCTCAACGAGGGGCTGTTGTCTGCCGCCGACGCCGCGCAGCAGATCATGGTCGTCACCGACGCCGAGGGCCGGGTGCTGTGGCGGGAGGGCAGCGCGCCGGTGCGGCGGATGGCCGACCGGCTGGGTTTCGACAAGGGCGCCGACTGGGCGGAGGACGTCGTCGGCACCAACGCCATCGGCACCGCACTGGTGGCCGGCCGGCCGGTGCTGGTGCACTCCGCGGAGCATTTCGTCCGCAGCCACCACCAGTGGACGTGCGCCGCGGCGCCGCTCCACGACCCGCGCGACGGACGCCTGCTGGGCACGGTCGACATCAGCGGTCCGGCGCCCTCCTTCCACCCCACGACGCTCTCGCTGGTGTCCGCGGTCGCCCGGCTCGCCGAGGGCGAGCTGCGCACCCGCCATCAGCTGTCCCTGGAACGGCTGCGGTCGAGCGCGGCACCGGTGCTGGCGCGGATCGGCGGACGGGCGCTGGCGGTCGACCCGGGCGGCTGGGTCGTGGGGGTGACGGGCCTGGCCCCGCCGGACCGGGTGGCACTGCCCAAGGCGCCCGCGGCCGGGCCGCTGTGGCTGCCGCGGTACGGCATGTGCATCCTGGAGCCGCTGCCCGGCGGCTGGCTGGTCCGGGTCGGGCGGCAGGAGCCGGATGCCGGGCCGAGCCGGGTGGTGCTGGACGTCAGCGGCCGGGACGGCTCGACGGTCACCGTCAGCGGACCGGCCGGCAGCTGGTCGCACGAGCTGACCCCGCGCCATGCCGAGTTGCTGTTCGTCCTCGCCACGCATCCGCAGGGGCGCAGCGCCGCCGAACTCGCCCGGGACCTCTTCGGTGACGACAGCCGTACGGTGACGGTGCGGGCCGAGCTGTCCCGGCTGCGCCGCCATCTCGCGAGTGTGCTGGCGCACCGGCCGTACCGCTTCGCCGACGGGGTGGAGGTCGAGCTCCGGCTGCCGCCGCGGCCCGGGTATCTGCTGCCGCAGTCGTCGGCGCCCGCGGTGGCGGCGGCGCGCCGGGGGTGACGGGACGCCGGCGCAGGAAAGGCCGGGGCGAGGCAGGACAGGGCAGGGCAGGGCAGGGCAGGCAGGCAGGCAGGCAAGGCAGGCAAGGCAGCGATACGGTGCCGCACCCGCCACCCGCCATCTGTTCGCCCGTTCGCCCGTTCGCCCGTCTGCTCTCGCCCCCGCGCCGGGGCGCGCCTAGCGTGCCGACAGCGGGCCACGTGCCCCGGGACCGTGCGCCTCCCGGGGCGCGCGGGCACGGGAGGTGAGCGATGAGTCCGACGGAAACACCGGAAGGGGCGTCCGGAGAGCCGGCCGCCCCACGCCGGCCCAGGTGGGGCGTGCTGGCGCTGGCCGGACTCATCGGCATCGGCATGGTGCGCCAGGGGTTGTCCGGTGAGGCGGACGGCCCGCCGCAGCCGGGGGCCGGTACCGCGCTCTTCCCCGGCGACCTCCCGCCCGACGGCCCCGCGCCGTCGCCGCTGCCCCGTTCCGCCCCCTCCCGGGTGGCGATTCCGTCGATCGGGGTGGCGGCCCCGCTGATGCCGCTGGGCCTGGACAAGGACGGCTGGATCAAGGCCCCGCCGCCCGATGACCCCCGGCCGGCGGGCTGGTACGAGGGCGCGCCGACCCCGGGCGAGAACGGCACCGCCGTCCTCGTCGGCCATGTCGACAGCCGCAGCGGGCCCGCGGTCTTCTACGGGCTGGGCGCCCTGGAGAAGGGCAGGACGATCCGGGTGACCCGCGAGGACGGGCGGACCGCGGTCTTCGAGGTCTACGGCATCCAGGTCTTCGACAAGCGGAAGTTCCCCGCCCGGAAGGTCTACGGCACCACCGGACGCCCCGAGCTGCGCGTCCTGACCTGCGGCGGCGCATACTCGGCGGGCTCCGGCTACGCGGGCAACGTGGTGGTCTTCGCCCGGATGACGGGGAGTGGCTAGCGGGTACCTGCCTTCCGGGCGGCACCCGCCGGGCGCGGTTGTTGCCTCCGGGCTGCCCGCTCGTTCGCTCCGGGCTGCCCGCTCGTTCCCTCCGGACTGCCCGGTTGTTCCCTCCGAGCGGGGTTGTGTCCTCCGGGCACGGCTGGTCCCCGGCCCGGCGGGAGTGCCGGCGCCCTGCCCCCGGAGCCCGGGTGACGCCCGGCCCGACGACCGGCCACACCCCACACTGTGAGCTGTGGTCTCACAATTCGGGACAGGCGCCCGCCGCGCCGCTCGCCGCACTGCCTGCCGCCCGCCCGCCGCGCGCCCGCCGGCCGGGTCCGGCCCCCTCCCCTTCGGTCCGACCCCTTCGGTCCGACCCCTTCGGTCCGGCCCCCTCCCCCTCGGCCCGGTCCCGGGCCCCCCGTCCCGGTGTGATGTGCTGACCGCATGAGCATCTCGGTCACCACGTGGTACCTGGAGCAGACCTCGCGCCCCGGCCTGCCCCCCGTCGAGGGGCCGACGGCCGAGCAGGACGTCCGCATCGTCCGGTCCGGGACACCGTCGCCCGAATTCAGCCGGTTCCTCTATACGGCGGTCGGCGGGGACATCATCTGGACGGACCGGCTGGCATGGTCGTACGACCGGTGGGCGGCGTATCTCGGGCGCCCCGGAGTGGAGACCTGGGTGGCGTACGAGCACGGCACGCCCGCCGGGTTCATCGAGCTGGCGGCGGAGGCGGACGGCTCCGTGGAGATCACCTACTTCGGGATCGTCCCGGGGTTCCAGGGGCGCCGGATCGGCGGGCATCTGCTCGCGTACGGGGTCGAGCGGGCCTGGGACCTGGCCGAGCGGTGGCCGGGGCTGGCGCGGACCGAGCGGGTGTGGCTGCACACGTGCAGCAAGGACGGCCCGCACGCCATGGCCAACTACCGGCGGCGCGGCTTCCGGGTCTACGACACCACGGTGACCGAGGAGCCCGACGTGCCCGCCCCCGGCCCCTGGCCCGGGGCGGGGCCCATCACGGCCGGCACACCCACCACGGCCGACACACCCGCCGCCGAGTGATCGACACCACATTGTCTCGCGATGCGGGACGGAGGTGTCCAGATTTTGGATAACGGTGGACTGGCCGGAGAGCGGCGTGCCACGCTTCCGTCATGTCTCGAGCTGGAATTGCCTTGGTGAGTCGGCGGCACGTCGACCTCGGCCGCATGTCCAGCGCCATTTGTCGGGCGGGCTGAGGCTGCATTCACCAGGGGCCTTCGCTTCGGCCCCGGGCAGCACCCAGCACCACCGGACCGCACGCCGTCCCCATCGTCGCGGACGCACCGACACCCCTTGCCCCGCAGGCCTTCCCGACGCGTTGCCGCGCGCCGCATTTCGCGATGTCTGCGCAGGTCGTCGTGGGTGCCCGACGCCCCGTCCGCATCCCTTGAGCCCGCCCAGAAGGACGTACACCCATGGCTGCCTCCCCCGAACAGCCCGCAGCTGCCACGACCCGCCGCAAGGCCGGACGCCACCGCGGCGAGGGCCAGTGGGCCGTTGGCCACCACACCCCGCTCAACGGCAACGAGCAGTTCAAGAAGGACGACGACGGTCTCAATGTGCGGACACGCATTGAGACGATCTACTCCAAGGCCGGTTTCGACTCCATCGACCCCAACGACCTGCGCGGGCGCATGCGTTGGTGGGGCCTGTACACCCAGCGCAAGCCCGGCATCGACGGCGGCAAGACCGCGATCCTGGAGCCGGAGGAGCTGGACGACAAGTACTTCATGCTGCGGGTCCGCATCGACGGCGGGCGGCTGACCACCGAGCAGCTGCGCGTCATCGGCGAGATCTCGCAGGAGTTCGCGCGCGGCACTGCGGACCTCACCGACCGGCAGAACGTCCAGTACCACTGGATCCGCATCGAGGACGTGCCGGAGATCTGGCGGCGCCTGGAGGCCGTCGGCCTGTCCACCACCGAGGCCTGCGGTGACACCCCCCGCGTCATCCTCGGCTCCCCGGTCGCCAGTATCGCCGAGAACGAGATCATCGACGGCACCCCGGTGATCGAGGAGATCCAGCGCCGGATCATCGGCAACCCGGAGTTCTCCAACCTGCCGCGCAAGTTCAAGTCCGCGGTCTCCGGCTCGCCCCTGCTGGACGTGGCGCACGAGATCAACGACATCTCGTTCGTCGGTGTCGAGCACCCCGAGCACGGTCCGGGCTTCGATGTGTGGGTCGGCGGCGGGCTGTCGACGAACCCCAAGCTCGGCGTCCGGCTGGGTGTGTGGGTCTCGCGCGAGGAGGCCGCCGATGTCTACGAAGGCGTCATCTCGATCTTCCGCGACTACGGCTACCGCCGGCTGCGCACCCGCGCCCGGCTGAAGTTCCTGGTCGCCGACTGGGGTCCGGAGAAGTTCCGCCAGGTGCTGGAGGACGACTACCTCCGGCGGAAGCTCACCGACGGTCCCGCGCCGCAGCAGCCCGACCGGCGGTGGCGCGACCACGTCGGGGTGCACCGGCAGAAGGACGGCCGTTTCTACGTGGGCTTCGCCCCGCGGGTGGGCCGGGTGGACGGCGCCACCCTCACCAAGATCGCCGAGCTTGCGGCGGAGCACGGTTCGGGCCGGCTGCGGACCACCGCCGAGCAGAAGATGATCGTGCTGGACCTCGACGAGGCGCAGGTCGACTCGTTGGTCTCCGGTCTGGAGGCGCTCGACCTGCGGGTCCAGCCGTCCCCGTTCCGGCGCGGCACGATGGCCTGCACCGGCATCGAGTTCTGCAAGCTGGCGATCGTGGAGACCAAGGCCCGCGGCGCCTCGCTGATCGATGAACTGGAGCGCCGGCTGCCGGAGTTCGACGAGCCGGTCACCATCAACGTCAACGGCTGCCCGAACGCCTGCGCCCGTATCCAGGTCGCGGACATCGGTCTCAAGGGCCAGCTGGTCCTGGACGACGACGGCAACCAGGTCGAGGGCTACCAGGTGCACCTGGGCGGCGCGCTGGGCCTGGAGGCCGGCTTCGGCCGCAAGGTCCGCGGACTGAAGGTCACCGCCGACGAACTCCCCGACTACGTCGAGCGGGTGCTGCGCAACTTCACCGCACAGCGCGCGGACGGCGAGCGGTTCGCCACCTGGGCGGCCCGCGCGGAAGAGGGTGCGTTGAAGTGAGCGAACGCGCCGCGCCGTTCCACTGCCCGTACTGCGGGGACGAAGACCTGCGGCCCTCCGAAGAGGGGGCCGCCTCCCGCGGAGAGGGTGCCGCGTGGGAATGCCGGGCCTGCAGCCGCGCGTTCCGGCTGAAGTTCCTCGGCCTGCTGGCCCCGGGGAACGTCAGCCGGCCCCCTTCCGCTTCCGACGGAGGTACCTCGTGACGACCGCCACCGGTCTTCAGCAGCTCGCCGAGCAGGCGGGCCGCGACCTGGAGGACGCACCCGCCCTGGAGATCCTCACCTGGGCCGCCGAGACCTTCGGTCCGCGCTTCTGCGTCACCTCCTCGATGGAGGACGCGGTCGTCGCGCATCTGGCCTCGCGGGCCTTCCCCGGCGTGGACGTGGTCTTCCTGGACACCGGCTACCACTTCCCGGAGACCCTCGGGACCCGGGACGCGGTGGCCGAGGTGATGGACGTCAACGTCCGCACCCTCACACCCCGCCGGACCGTGGCCGAGCAGGACGCCGAGCACGGCCCGAAGCTGCACGACCGCAACCCGGACCTGTGCTGCGCACTGCGCAAGGTCGCGCCCCTCGAAGAGGGCCTGGCCGCCTATGACGCCTGGGCGACGGGGCTGCGCCGGGACGAGTCGCCCACCCGGGCGAACACCCCGGTCGTCGGCTGGGACCCCGGGCGGCAGAAGGTGAAGGTCTCGCCGATCGCCCGCTGGACGCAGGCCGACGTGGATGCGTACGTGGCCGAGCACGGGGTGCTCACCAACCCGCTGCTGATGGACGGCTATGCCTCCGTCGGCTGCGCGCCCTGCACCCGCCGGGTGCTTGCGGGCGAGGACGCCAGGGCCGGCCGCTGGGCCGGCAGCACCAAGACCGAGTGCGGGCTGCACGGATGACCGAGCATCAGGAGATATCCATGACGGGTGCCACGATCTGGCTGACCGGTCTGCCGAGCGCGGGCAAGACGACCCTCGCGCACGAACTGGCCGGCACGCTGCGCGGCGCGGGCCACCACGTCGAGGTGCTCGACGGCGACGAGATCCGCGAGTTCCTCTCCGCGGGCCTCGGCTTCACCCGCGCGGACCGGCACACCAACGTCCAGCGCATCGGCTTCGTGGCCGAGCTGCTGGCGAGCAACGGCGTCAAGGCGCTGGTGCCGGTGATCGCGCCGTACGCGGACAGCCGCGAGGCGGTGCGCGCACGCCACCAGAGCGAGGGCACCGCATATCTGGAGGTGCATGTGGCCACCCCCGTCGAGGTCTGCTCCGAGCGGGACGTCAAGGGGCTCTACGCCAAGCAGGCAGCCGGCGAGATCTCCGGGCTGACCGGCGTGGACGACCCGTACGAGGCGCCCGAGTCGCCCGATCTGCGTATCGAGTCGCACACCCAGACCGTGCAGGAGTCCGCGGCGGCGCTGCACGCGCTGCTCATCGAAAGGGGACTGGCATGACGGCCGTCACCACCGTGACCGAGAACGCGGACGCGGACGCCAACAATCCGTACGCGCTCTCCCACCTGGACGCCCTGGAGTCCGAGGGGGTGCACATCTTCCGTGAGGTGGCGGGTGAGTTCGAGCGGCCGGTGATCCTGTTCTCCGGCGGCAAGGACTCCATCGTCATGCTGCACCTCGCGCTGAAGGCGTTCGCGCCGGCCCAGGTGCCGTTCTCGCTGCTGCACGTCGACACCGGGCACAACTTCCCCGAGGTCCTCGACTACCGCGACCGCACCGTGGAGCGGCACGGCCTGCGGCTGCACATCGCCTCCGTACAGGACTTCATCGACCGCGGTGAGCTGCGCGAACGCCCGGACGGCACCCGTAACCCGCTGCAGACCGTCCCGCTGCTGGACGCCATCGAGAAGAACCGTTTCGACGCGGTCTTCGGCGGCGGCCGACGGGACGAGGAGAAGGCGCGTGCCAAAGAGCGGGTGTTCTCGCTGCGCGACGAGTTCGGCGGCTGGGACCCGCGCCGGCAGCGCCCCGAGCTGTGGCAGCTCTACAACGGCAAGCACTCGCCCGGTGAGCACGTCCGGGTCTTCCCGCTGTCCAACTGGACCGAGCTGGACGTGTGGCAGTACATCGCCCGCGAGAAGATCGAGCTGCCCGCCATCTACTACGCCCACGAGCGCGAGGTCTTCGCCCGCAGCGGCATGTGGCTGGCGCCCGGTGAATGGGGCGGCCCCAAGGACGGCGAGAGCCTGGAGACCCGGCAGGTGCGCTACCGCACCGTCGGCGACATGTCCTGCACCGGCGCCGTCGACTCCGACGCCGGCACCATCGAGGCCGTGATCGCGGAGATCGCCGCGTCCCGGCTCACCGAACGGGGCGCCACGAGGGCCGACGACAAGCTGTCCGAGGCCGCCATGGAAGACCGCAAGCGCGAGGGGTACTTCTAACCATGAGCACGACCACGAACACGGACGCGGTCGACGCCGTTGACGCGGGCGCCACCTCGCTGCTGCGGTTCGCCACCGCCGGGTCCGTCGACGACGGCAAGTCGACGCTGGTGGGCCGGCTGCTGCACGACTCCAAGTCGGTGCTCGCCGACCAACTGGAAGCCGTCGAGCGCGCGTCCCTGGGCCGCGGTCAGGAGACGCCGGACCTGGCGCTGCTGACCGACGGGCTGCGCGCCGAGCGCGAGCAGGGCATCACCATCGATGTCGCCTACCGCTACTTCGCCACCCCGCGGCGCCGCTTCATCCTGGCGGACACCCCCGGACATGTGCAGTACACCCGCAACATGGTCACCGGCGCCTCCACCGCCGAGCTGGCCGTGGTGCTGGTCGACGCCCGCAACGGCGTCGTCGAGCAGACCCGCCGGCATGCCGCGGTCGCCGCCCTGCTGCGCGTCCCCCATGTCGTGCTGGCCGTCAACAAGATGGACCTGGTCGACTACACCGAGCCCGTCTTCGCGGCCATCGCCGAGGAGTTCACGAGGTACGCGGCCACGCTGGGCGTCCCGGAGATCACCGCGATCCCGATCTCGGCGCTGGCCGGCGACAACGTCGTGGCCCCGTCGGCGCACATGGACTGGTACGGCGGCCCGACCGTGCTGGAGCACCTGGAGACCGTGCCCGTCGTCGCCGACCCCTCGGACGACCCCGGCCGCTTCCCGGTCCAGTACGTGATCCGTCCGCAGACCGCCGAACACCCCGACTACCGCGGCTACGCGGGCCAGATAGCCTCCGGCGTGCTGCGCGTCGGCGACGCCGTCACCGTGCTGCCCTCGGGCCGGACGAGCACCATCGAGGCGATCGACGCGCTCGGCCAGGCCGTGGACGTCGCCTGGGCGCCGCAGTCCGTGACCGTGCGGCTCACCGATGACCTGGACATCTCGCGCGGTGATCTGATCGCCCCGACGGCCACCGTGCCGGGTGTCTCGCAGGACATCGAGGCGACCGTCTGCCATGTGGCGGACCGTCCGCTGAAGGTCGGCGACCGGGTCCTGCTCAAGCACACCACCCGTACGGTCAAGGCGATCGTCAAGGACATCCCCTCCCGGCTGACGCTGGACGACCTCTCCCCGCACCCGGCGCCCGGTGAGCTGGCCGCCAACGACATCGGACGGGTCGTGATCCGTACGGCCCAGCCGCTGTCCCTGGATGCCTACGCCGACTCCCGGCGCACCGGTTCCTTCCTGCTGATCGACCCGGCGGACGGGACGACGCTGACCGCCGGAATGGCGGGCACCGCCTTTGCGGAGGCGGCCGCGGAGGCCGCTGCGGCCGAGGACGCGGACGACAAGGGAAGGGACTTCTGAGCATGCTCCAGGACGTTTTCTCGACCTTCGCGAAGGAGGGCGGCCGCATCGGCAGCGGCGCCCTGGGCAGCGGGCAGGGCGGAGTCGGCCGATGTGTGCGCTGACGATGCCCGGCTCCGTGCGCCCCACACCTCCCTTCCGAAGATCCATTGATCCGCCGGGCGCGCCCTAGAGGGGCGCGTAGTGTCCGGCCCTCCGAGAGGAACTCCTCCCGTGTCTGCCGTTCGTCACCGCCTGCTGGCGGCCGCCGTCTTTGTCCCGCTCCTGACAGGTGCGCTGGGCGCCTGCGGCTACGGCTCCGAGGCCAAGAAGGACACCGCGGTCAACGTCGCCCCCAAGGGCCCGAAGACCGATGGACTCGACCAGGTGAAGATCGGGTTCTTCGGCAACACCACGCACGCCACTCCCCTGGTCGGCCTCCAGAAGGGCCTCTTCCAGAAGGAACTGGGCGGCACGGCGGTGAAGTCCTCCGTCTTCAACGCGGGACCCGCCGAGATCGAGGCGCTCAACTCGGGTGCCATCGACATCGGCTGGATCGGCCCCTCCCCCGCGATCAACGGATATGCCAAGTCGCACGGCAAGAGCCTGAAGATCATTGCGGGTTCGGCGTCCGGCGGTGTGTCGCTGGTGGTTGACCCGAAGAAGATCAAGAGCGTCGACGATCTCAAGGGCAGGACGATCGCGACCCCGCAGCTGGGCAACACCCAGGACGTCGCGCTGCTGAACTACCTGGCCGAGAAGGGCTACAAGGTCGATGCCACCACCGGCAAAGGTGACGTCACCGTCCAGCGCACCGACAACAAGGTGACGCCTACCGTCTTCCGGCAGGGCGGCGTCGACGCCGCGTGGGTCCCCGAGCCCACCGCTTCCAAGCTCGTCGCCGAGGGCGGCAAGACGCTCCTGGACGAGAAGAAGCTGTGGAAGGACGGGAAGTTCGTCATCACGAACATGATCGTCTCGCAGAAGTTCCTCAAGGAGCACCCCAAGGCCGTCGAGGCGGTACTGCGTGCCTCGGTGAAGACCAACGCCTGGATCCGGTCGCACCCCGCCGAGGCAAAGCAGGCGCTCAACGACAAGCTCGCGGACCCGCAGATCTCGGGCAAGGCACTGCCGGGCAACGTCATCGACCCGGCCTTCAAGAACGTCGACATCACCGATGACCCGCTGGCCGCCACCCTCCAGCAGGAGGCCGACCACGCCGTCAAGGCGGGCCTGCTCAAGAAGCCCGATCTCCGGGGCATCTACGACCTCACCCTGCTGAACAAGGTGCTCAAGTCCGAGGGCAGGCAGCCGGTCGACGACGCCGGACTCGGCAGCAAGTAGCCCCGCCCGCAGCACCGCACTCCCCCAGGAGGTGACACCGATGACGACCACCACGCTCACCACGCAGCAGCCCGCCACGGCGGACCCGGGCACCACCGTGCCGTACGCGGCCCGCATCGACCATGTCTCGAAGTCGTTCGGCCGCACCGGCGCACAGCAGCATGTCCTGGACGACATCAGCATCGATGTGGCGCCCGGCGAATTCGTCTGCCTCCTGGGGGCCTCGGGCTGCGGCAAGTCCACCCTCCTCAACCTCGTGGCCGGTCTCGACGCACCGTCCGCCGGCGCCATCGAGACGCCGGGCGGCCGGCCGGCCCTGATGTTCCAGGAACATGCGCTGTTCCCGTGGCTGACCGCGGGCCGCAACATCGAACTGGCGCTGCGGCTGCGCGGGGTGCCGCGCGCGCAGCGCCGCGACGAGGCCGAGCGGCTGCTGGAACTCGTCCGGCTGGGGGGCGCCCACGGCAAGCGGGTGCACGAGCTGTCGGGCGGGATGCGCCAGCGCGTCGCAATGGCCCGTGCGCTCGCCCAGGACAGCCAACTGCTGCTGATGGACGAGCCGTTCGCCGCGCTCGACGCGATCACCCGCGATGTGCTGCACGACGAGCTGACCCGCATCTGGCGCGCTGCGAACGACAGCGCCCCCGGCGCGGGCAGCCTCTCGGTCCTCTTCGTCACCCACAACGTCCGTGAGGCCGTACGGCTCGCCGAGCGGGTGGTGCTGCTGTCCTCCCGTCCCGGCCGGATCGCGCATGAGTGGCAGGTGGACATCCCGCAGCCGCGCCGCATCGAGGACGCCGCGGTCGCCGACCTTTCGATCGAGATCACCGAACAGCTGCGTGGGGAGATCCGCCGCCATGGCCAGCACTGAGACCGAGGACCGGTCCGCCGCCGGCCGCCGGGGCGAGGACCCCGCGGCCGGCTCCGCCACCGGCCCTGCCGGTGATATCGCTGGTCTGGAGGCCGGGCTCGACGCCCTGGAATCCCGGATCGTCGACCGGCAGCCGTGGCTGCGCACCGCCGCCTCGAAGGCGTTCCCCCCGCTCGTCGCCATCGTCATCGTGCTCGCGCTGTGGCAGCTGGCCTACCACTTCGAGCTGAAGCCGCACTACCTGCTGCCGAGCCCCGTCGACGTGGGCCGCTCACTGCAGCAGAAGTGGCTCGAAGGCACCCTGCTGGGCTTTGTGTGGACCAGCGTCTCGCGCGGTGCCCTCGGCTTTCTGGCCTCGGTGGCCCTCGGCACGGTGCTCGGGCTGATCGTCGCCCGGGTGCGGCTGGTACGGGCCGCGATCGGGCCGATCCTGAGCGGTCTGCAGTCCCTGCCCTCGGTGGCCTGGGTCCCGGCCGCGATCATCTGGTTCGGGCTGAGCGACGCCACGATCTACATGGTGGTGCTGCTCGGCGCGGTCCCGTCCATCGCCAACGGGCTGGTGTCCGGTGTCGACCAGATACCCCCGCTGTACCTGCGGGCGGGCCGCACCATCGGCGCCACGGGTCTCGCGGGTGTCCGGCATGTGCTGCTCCCGGCCGCGCTGCCGGGCTATATCGCCGGCCTCAAGCAGGGCTGGGCGTTCTCCTGGCGCTCCCTGATGGCCGCCGAGCTCATCGTCAACGCGCCCGATCTGGGCACCGGACTGGGCCAGCTGCTGGAGCAGGGCCGCGAGCTCCAGGACATGTCCTGGGTGCTCGCCGCGATCCTCCTCATCCTCATCGTCGGCATCGGCATCGAGCTGCTGATCTTCGCCCCGGTCGAACGCCGGGTGCTGCGCAGCCGCGGCCTCCTCGTGAAGAGCTGAACCATGGACGCACGCCCCGCTCCCCCCACGCTTCTCGTCATCGCCCACGGCAGCCGCGACCCGCGGCACGCGGCGACCGTCTCCGCGCTCTGCGCGCGGGTCCGGGCGCTGCGGCCGGGCGTGCGGGTCGAGGTCGGCCATCTCGACTTCAACGCCCCCCGGGTGCCGCAGGTGCTGGCGCGCCTGTCCGCCGAAGCGGAGGGGCGGCGTGCCGCACATGGGCTGGGGGGTGGCGCCGGGCGACGGGCGGGCGTACGGGACGTGGTGGCGCTGCCGCTGCTGCTGACGCGGGCCTTCCATGCGAAGTCCGACATCCCGGCGGTCCTGCAGGAGGCGGCGGCCCGGCTCCCTCTGCTGACGATCCGTCAGGCCGATGTGCTGGGCCCCTCGTCGCTGCTGACCGACGCGCTGGAGCGCCGGCTGGCGCAGGCGGGGCTGCGGCCCGGTGACCGTCGCTCGACCGGGGTCGTCCTGGCCGCGGCGGGCTCCTCAGACCCGGAGGCGAGCGCAGTGATCGCTGAAATCGCGCGGGAGTGGCGGCGCACCGCTGGTTGGTGCGCCGTGCGACCTGCGTTCGCCTCCGCATCCCTTCCCCGCACGGCCGACGCCGTGCGGGCCCTGCGCGCCGAGGGCGTCGAGCGGGTGGCCGTCGCCCCGTACGTCATCGCCCCCGGCTTCCTCCCGGACCGCATCGCCGCAGGGGCCCGCGAAGCCCGTGCCGATGTGCTCGCCCCCGTCCTGGGAGCGGCCCCCGAGCTGGCCCGGCTGCTGCTGCGGCGCTACGACCAGGCGGTCCTGGACCGCGCCCGCGGGGACCTGGCGGCGCTGAGCGCCTGACGGGCCCCCGGCGCGGTGGATCAGGGCCGGTCTTCAACGTCCCGTCCGCGCCGCCCGACTCCCTCGCCCTGCCCGCGTGACCGCCGTGAGCGGCAACGAAGACCACACAACGCGCCGCACACCACCAGTGGCCGGCGAGGCCGGCGCCGGACGAAAATCGGCCCAGCTGACCTAGCTGACCTTACTGACCGCCGCTGACTCTTCACCAGCAGCCATCCCTCCGCTGTCATGGGAACAGCACCCATCGGTGCGGCCGGAGACCGTCGGGGGGAACTGATGCTGGACCGGAGTTACGTCGTGCCCTGGGGAAAGCGGGGCAGCATATCGGCCGACGCCGAGACAGCCGTACGGACCGAGCTCGTCCACGAAAGCTCTCCGGCGCCGACGGGCCGCCGGCGCGAACGGTTCGAGCGCTCCTTCGCCGGGACGGTCGGCAGCCGGCACGCGATCTCGGTGACCAGCGGAACGGTCGCCCTCCACCTGGCGATCCGCCTGCTCGACCTGGCACCCGGCGACGAAGTGATCGCCACCCCGCAGACTCACCGGGCGACCGTCGAGCCGCTGTCCGGCTACGACGTACGGGTCCGGTTCTGCGACATCGACCCGGCGACGCTCAACATCGACCCGGCCGCGCTGGAAGCCCTGCTCACCCCGCGCACCAAGGCCCTGTTGCTCGTGCACTACGGCGGCTGCCCCGCCGAGATGGACACCATCATGGCACTGGCGCGGCGCCACGGCTTCGTCGTGCTGGAGGACTGCGCACATGCGCTGGGCGCCCGCTACCGCGGACGGAGCCCCGGGGCGCTGGCCGATATCGCCACCTTCAGTCTGCGGAACGCCCGGAACGGCACCGTGCTCGGCGAAGGCGGCCTGATCACCTGCGACCGGGACGACTGGGCCGAGCGCCTGCACCGGCTGCGCGCCGCCGCCCCGGAGGCCCGGAGGGATGCGGAGGCGGTGCCGGCCGTGCAGCCGTGGACCATGTCCCCCGCGCCTCTCCGCCGCGGCTGTGTGCGCCGGCCCGGCAGCGACACCACGATGCCGGAGGTCGTCGCGGCCCTCGGACAGGCCCAGCTCACCGGGCTCCGGACAGCCGTCGCCCGGCGGCGCGCACTCGCCGGACGACTGGACGAAGTGCTCGCCCGCTACCCGTTCATCACCCCGCAGTCGGCACCCGCGCACAGCGGAAGCCGTACGAGTTGCCTTCGTGAGAAGGGAATGGCCACCACCGACGCCAGAAACGACATGGGCAACAGCAGCAGGCTGATCGCGATGGCGGACATTCCCCGGCTCTCCTCCAGCCACTGCGACAGGCCGTAGAGGATGCAGTAGGGCACCAGCATGGTGGCCCCGACCCGCAGATACGTCATGCTCAGCGGGCGGTTGCGGGCGAGCATCCGCACATCGATGAAGGGCGTCACCGCCCTGCGCTCCCAGAGCACCAGCACGGCCGCCAAGGCCACGGTCGCGCTCAGCAGCAGCCAGTCCGGATCGGTCAGGTCGCCGCAGAACAGCAGCGCGCAGGTGACCGTGCCGGCGAACAGCAGCATCCCCGGCGGGTCGAGGTTGGTCAGGAGCGCCGTACGCGACGGGCGGGCACCGGGCCGGTCCGCTGCCGCCTCGGCAGGCGTACCGCCGTCGGCGTCGCGGGGGATCCACCGGAGGGTCATCGCGATCCCGATCAGCGCCAGCGGCACGTTGATCAGGAACGTCGAGCGCCAGCCCGTCGTGGCCACCAGTGCTCCGCCGATCGGCAGCCCCACGGCCGCGGTCACCAGCCCGGCGGCCGACAGCGCGCCCAGCGTTCCCCCGACCTTCAGCCCCGGATCACGCTCGGAAAGGCGCCGCACGATCATCATGGCCGTGGGGTATCCGCCCGCCGTACCGATCCCGAGCAGCACACGGGACGCGGTGAGGGTCAGCAGGTTCGGGGCCAGCGTCCCCACGACTCCGGCTGTCGCGACCAGGGCCATCCCTGCGAGGAACACCCGTCGGGGGCCGAAGTGTTCGGCCAGTCTGCCCATCGTGGGCTGTGCGATCGCGCTGGCGAGGTAGAGCGACGACACCAACACTGCCGTCGCCGCAAGGCTCACCTGGAAGGAATGGGCGATCGGCACCATCGCCGTCGCGAGAATGGAGCTGTTGACCGGGTTCAAGGCCGATCCCACCAGCAGGGGCGCCACCAGACGCCATCCCGGTGTGCGGTCCGCCTTGGCCTCGGTCGTCTCGTCGCAGGCTAATTCACTGCTCACCGCGCCCCTCCACGGGCTCCCCGGCCACGAGCAGCCACCACCGGGGGGACTGCGCTGTCGGCGAGGCGATTGACCATCTTCACGGCCGCCGCCAGGGCCTCTTGTTCGTCAGGATCCAGCTCGTCGGCGATCGCCGCACGCAACCAGCGGGCGTGCAGGCCCAGAAGGTCGTCGACCAACGCCTTGCCGCGCTCCGTCCCGGAGAGCAACGCCCTGCGGCCGTCGGCGGGATCGGGGCTGCGTTCCACCAAGCCGCCCTGTTCCAGCCCCCACACCGTCTGCGCCATCGACTGCGGACGCATGTACTCCATGGCTGCCAACTCGCTCGTGGTGATCGGGCCCTCGTGCACCACGCGGTACAGCGCCGTCAGTTGAGGGCGCGACCACCCTTCGGCATCCACGCCCGACTCCGCCCGGATCCGTCCTCGGAGCCGACGCATCGCGAAGTCCAGATCCATGGCCAACGCCGCCAAGTCCATTGGTTCGCCCTCACCATTTCAAGGTCACAGTTGAACAGGTACCTTGAACAGTATGCCTGAACAGGTTACCTGTCTATATATCAGTGCGGGCGCAGGACGGTGGTGTACGTGACGATCTGGGTCGCGCTGCCGGCGGATCAGGTCCCCGTTGATCGTCTTGGTGGACAGCACAGGCCCCAGGTGGGCCAGCCGTCGGGAGGGAGCGGCACTCCATCCGCCACGGCGACTGAATCACTGCCGGGAGAAGGCAAGAACCGTACGCGGTGACCGAAGGATGACAGATGGTCACTCCGCGCCCACCCGTGTGCGGACTCTTTCATTTTTATGGGGTTTCAGTCATGTCTTCTGACTCTCCCGGCATACCTGCTACATACCTGCCGGGGGCTCCGTGGTCCGTTCGCCCAAGGGGCTCGCGAGCGTCGCACGGCGCTGCCGGCGCCGGTCATCACCGGCGATGGCTCAGCCGTCCACGCCGGAGTCAACGTCCGTGCACTGCTGGACAATCCGGCGTCCACGAACCGGCATGAGCTGGAGCAGGGCGACGCCCTCCACCCGTTGTCCGGAATTCTGCAGGTGGCGTGCACGATCGCGACGGCCGTGGTCTGCATCGTCTGGTTCTACCGGGTTCGCGCGAATGCCGAAGCTTTCGCGCGGGACGATATCGCGGCGGCTGTGTTCGGGATCCTTTTCGTGCGGAAGCTGACACGTATGCAGCAGGTGAAACCCGGGGGCTGAGGATATGCCGCCGCGGGCCGCGTCACCGCGCTTCCGGCGCCTCCTGAGCCGCGGGGCGACGAGCCCGGCTCCCTCGCCCCGGCCGCGGAACACCACGACGCCGGCCGCCGCGCCCCGTGGGGGCGAGCGCGGCGGCCGGCGGGTGGAACTGAGGCGGTGAGGTGCTTACTCGACGACCTTCAGCAGCTTGTTGGGCGTCCCCTTGGTGGGGTTCGTGATCTTGCCGGCCGTGGCGCCGTCGGTCAGGGCCTTCTCCACGTCCGCCGGCTTGGCGTCCTTGTGGCCGGCCAGGTAGACCGCGGCGGCACCCACGACGTGCGGGGTCGCCATGGACGTACCGGAGATGGTCTTGGTGGCGTCGTCGCCGGTGTTCCAGTCCGAGGTGATGTCGGAGCCGGGCGCGTAAAGGTCCACCGCGCTGCCGAAGTTGGAGAAATCGGACTGCTGGTCGTCCTTGGTGCTGGAGGCCACGGTGATGGCCTCCTTCACCCGCGCCGGCGAGCTCTGGCCCGCGTCGCCGGACTCGTTGCCCGCCGCGACACCGAAGGTGACACCGGCGTCGATGGCCTTCTTGACGGCCGCGTCCAGCGCCTCGTCCACGCTGCCGCCGAGCGACATGTTGGCGACCGAGGGACCCTTGTGGTTCTTGGTGACCCAGTCGATGCCCGCGACGACCTGCTCGGTGGTGCCGGAGCCCTGGCCGTCCAGGACCTTGACGGCGACGACCTTGGCCTTCTTGGCGACACCGTGCTCGGTACCGGCGATGGTGCCCGCGACGTGCGTGCCGTGGCCGTTGTCGTCCTCGGCCTTGGCGCTCTTGTCGAGGGCGTTGAAGCCGTACGACGCACGACCGCCGAAGTCCTTGTGGCTGATGTGGATGCCGGTGTCGATGACGTAGGCGGTGACCCCCGCGCCCGCGGCGTCGGGATAGGTGTACTTCTTGTCGCCCTGGGTGTCCGCCTGGTCGATACGGTCCAGGCCCCACGACGGCGGGTTGTTCTGGGTGCCGTCGATGTGGAACTTCTTGTTCTGCACGACCTTGTCGACGGCCGGGTCGGCGGCGAGGTGCTTGGCATCTTCCGCGCTCAGACCGGTCGTCGAGAAGCCGTCGATGGCGGAGGAAAAGTTCCGCTTGACCTTGCCGCCGTACTTGGCGGCGAGGTCGCCGCTCTCCGCGGTACGGATCGACTTCTTCAGCATGACGATGTAGCTGCCGTTCACGGCACCCTTGGCCTCGGCTCCGTAGATCTTGCCTTCGGCGGCAGGCGACGCACCCGCGGTGACCGCGGTGACGGCGGCGATACCAGTGGCGGCGACCACGGCGGCTATCGCCGTGACACGTCGCTTCTTGCTGGAACGCTTGTGAGCCATTGCGAGGGTTCTCCTCGTTCGTGGTGTGGGGGGAAAGCGTTGCGCAATAGCCCGAAGAGACCGGAAGATCTACGTCGGGCTGGCTCGAAACCCTGTCTGATTGACGAGTTCAATTCAAGGTCCGCCGGAGCGTGTGAGATAGCCAACAAGGCCACCCAAATGGGAAATGTTTCAGAAGCGGTCAAAAGGACACGGGGTTGAACCGGGGTGGCTCAACTCCGTTTACGCAGCCGCAATAGCGGGTGACGTGACAGCGAATGGCGCATCGGTCCGGCGGGAGCGCCGCGGCCGGAGGAGGCTTGCCACCGAGGTGCGCGGCTCGGCCGTCACCGCCTATCCGGCTCGGTCATCACCGCGTATCCGGCTCGGTCATCACCGCGTATTCCAGGGGCAGTTGGGGAGAACGGCGAGTTCGATACGGCCCGCCGGGCAGCCGGCTGCCGGGGTCTTGTCCGCCGGCTGGCGCCGGAGCCGGGCGGTACGCCCGCGAGCTGTCCCTCAGCACTGGGACCGGGCCAGAACCGGATTGCCCTCCCTGACGGGCCGCTTGCGCAAGGCGCCCAGGCCGATCGCGCCGCTGTAGTACTCCGGTGGCGCGGTCGGTCAGCCGTCGGGTGCCCCCGCCGTCGGCACCTCTGTCATCGCTCCCCTCCCCTCCCCTCCCCTCCCCTCCCCTCCCCTCCCGTCCCCCGTCGGCCGCTTCCGGCCGCTTCCGGCCGGCGGCGTCGTCGTGACGGCGGCCACATCGGTCAAGGTCCCGGCCGGTCTCCTTGAAGGATCTCCCCGCCCGGCAGCTCCCCCGGACCTGTCCCGGCGGACCTGCGACACTGGTCGCGTTGACGCACCGCAGGAGGCACCCGATGACCGAACCGAGCCCCGTCGCCTTCACGGAGGCGCGCGCCCGGGACGTACTGGCCGCGGCCGGACGTCCCGATGCGGCGGCCGATGCCGTACTGCTCTCGCTCGGCGAGAACGCCGTCTTCGCCCTCGGTGACAACGGACCGGTCGTACGGGTGGGCCGCAGCGTGGAGCTCCTGGAGCGGGCCGAGCGGGAACTCGGCGTGGCACAGTGGCTGGCGGCCGAGGGCGTGCCGGCCGTGCGGGCCGCGGAGCCCGTGGCCACCTTGGCCGACGGGCATCCCGTGACCTACTGGCAGCGGCTGCCACAGGCCGTGCGCCCCGCCGGTCCGGATGATCTCGCCGCCCTGCTGAAGCTGGTCCACGCCCTGCCGGAGCCACCGTTCGCGCTGCCCCGGCGCGAACTGCTCGGTGGCGTCGAGCGCTGGCTGCGGCTGGCCGGCGATGCCGTGTCGGCGCCGGACGCGGAGTATCTGCGCGGGCGGCGGGATGCGTTCGCGGCGGCGGCCACGGCGCTGGAGCCGCATCTGCCCCGCGGTCCCATCCACGGTGATGCGCTGGCCCGCAACATCCATGTCGGGCCCGACGGACCGGTGCTGGTCGACCTGGAGACCTTCTCCTTTGATCTGCGGGAGCACGACCTCGTCGTCATGGCACTGAGCCGGGACCGCTACGGGCTGTCCCCGGAGGCGTACGACACCTTTGTGTCCGTCTACGGCTGGGACGTACGGGACTGGGAGGGCTGTGCCGTGCTGCGCGGGTCCCGGGAGACGGCGAGCTGCGCCTGGGTGTCCCAGCACGCACCCGGAAACCCGGCGGCGCTCAAGGAATTCCGGCGCCGGATCGCCTCACTGCGCGAGAAGGACGCCACGGTGCGGTGGTACCCCTTCTGAGCCGGCCGGCCGGTCCCGGGACCGGGTCGTACGGCTCAGGGCGACAGGCCCCTGACCGCCGGCCGGCCGGCCGTCGGTGGGGCGCCCCGCCCTCCGGGCCTGGCACCATGTCACGGCCGTGACCGCGCCGTACGTCCTCGCTCAGCCCTTGGCCTGGTACGGAATCAGGGGCCAGGCCGGCTCGACTATCGCCCGGGAATCGCCGGAGCGCCGCAAATACGCCTGGAACGAGGCGGCTTGATCGGCGGCCGCCTGCTCCTGGAGGGCGTGCAGCGCACGGGGCGACGGGATGGCGACGGCCGGGAACGTCTCCCCGATGCGCCGGGCGACCCCGGCCGCGGCCGCCGCGTCGGCACCCGCTTCATGTGCGCCGTCCAGCCGGACGCCGTAGTGACCGCAGAGCGCCTGGAGCGCGCGCTTCCCCTTGCGGTAGCGGTCCACGTGCTTGTCCAGGACGAGGGGATCGATGACCGGCGCGGGGGCGTGCCCGAGTCGTTCGGTCAGCGTCCGCAGGCCGTGGCGCCGGCACTCTCGGTCCAGGAGCGAGAGGTCATAGCGGGCGTTCATCACCACCAGAGGGATGTCGGCGCGCAGGGCCTCGGCCAGCGACTCGGTGATTTCTTCTATGGCGGTCGCCGGCGAACGGCCGTGTTCTTGGACATATGCGGTCGAAATGCCATGAATGGCCGACGCTTCATCGGGAATCGGCACCCCTGGGTCGAGCAGCCAGGTCTGCTTCGCGACCGCGCGGCCGTCCCCCTCCAGCCGGATCAGTGCGGCGGTGACGATGCGGTCCCGCTCGACGTCCGTGCCCGTGGTCTCCAGGTCGAAGCTGACCAGCAGCTCCTGATGCCAGCTCATGCCGAAACCTCGCTACGCTCGGCCTCGCACTCGCTCGGCGCGCACCCTGCTTCGATTCTCTCGCTACGCTCGCTCATGCGGCCTCCTTCAGTGGTACTTCCCCCGTTGCCCGTTCACTCTCCCACGCACCACTGACAATCGACCGGCCACCCGTCGCGGCACCGGAGCCATGGCCGCCTGCCGCCCTTAGGCTGACCGCCATGGACCTACGGCTGGCAGGACACGGCGCGCTGGTGACGGGCAGCAGTTCGGGGATCGGCGCGACGATCGCCGAGATGCTGGCGGACGAGGGGTGCGAGGTTCTCGTCCACGGGCGTGACGCGGGGGCCGCGGCGGCCGTCGCCGAGCAGGTCGCGGCCCGCGGCGTACGGGCCGAAGTGGTGCTCGGTGACCTGACGGAACCGGGCGTCGCCGAGCAGGTCGCGCTCACCGCACGCGACTTCGGGGCCCGCATCCTCGTCAACAACGCCGGTCCGTTCGCCGAGCACGACTGGGAGAGCGCCCGCCCGGCCGACTGGCGGGCCGCCTTCGAGGGCAATGTGCTGCCGACGGTGCGGGTCAGCCAGACGCTGCTGCCGTCGCTGCGCGCGCACGGCTGGGGCCGGGTGATCACCATCGGCAGCCGGGCCGTGCGGACACCGCTGCCCCATATGGTGGCGTACTCCGCGGCCAAGGCCGCCGTGGTGAACATGACCACCAGCCTGGCCCGGCACCTCGCCGGGACCGGCGTCACCGCGAACTGCGTGAGTCCGGGGGTGATCGCCACCCCGTCCATGTACCGGATGTTCGAGGAGCGGGCGGCGGGCGAGGAGGCCGGGGCGGGCCCGGAAGGCGGACCGGGCGAGGCGGATATCGTCGCGGAGTACGCGCCGAACCCGAGCGGACGGCTGGGGCGCCCGGAGGACATTGCCGCCGCGGTCGCCTACCTTGCGAGCCCGCTCGCCGATTACATCAACGGGATCGAGCTGCGGGTCGACGGCGGGATCACGGGGACGCCGTAAGGCTTGCCCGTCCGAGCCTCCTTGCGCGGGCAATCCTTCTTGCGTGTCCAGCCCTTCCCGCCCCTGTGGCCCGCCTCGCCCCGTCACCCCGGTGCCCCGCCCGACGGCGACGGGAGGGACGGCGGTCGGCAGCCGGTCAGGAAACCGGCCGCGAGTCCGCCCACATGCTCTCGAATTCCTCACGGTAGGTCTCGAAGAGGCCGTGGTCGCCGTCACGGGCATCCCGGGCGTCCTGGCGGACGATCTCCCGGCCGCTGCCGCGGAGGACGAGGACCGGGGACTCCATGCCGCGGCTCTTGCGGAGGTAGGGCTGGACGACGGCCACGCCGTCGGAGCCGTCGCCGTCGACGAGATAGGCGGTGAAGCGCGGGGTCTCGTCGAAGACCTGGATCTCGAAGGCGCCGGGGTCGCGCAGCCGGGCGCGCACCCGTCGCATATGGAGGATGTTCATTTCGATGGAGCGGCTCATTTCGCCCTTTTTCAGGCCGATTTCGCGCTCCCGGCGACGCACCGCGCTGCTGGCCGGGTTGAGGAACAGCAGACGGACGCGGCAGCCGGATTCGGCGAGCCGGACCAGGCGGCGGCCCGAGTAGTTCTGGACCAGGAGGTTCAGCCCTATGCCGACGGCGTCGAGCCGGCGGGCGTCGCCGAAGAGGTCCTCGGCGGGGAGCTGGCGCTGCAGCCGTACCCGGTCGGAGTGCACACCGATGACATCGGCGTAGCGGTCGCCGACGAGGTCCTCCACCGCGTCGATGGGCAGCCGCCCGGAGATACGGGTGCCGACGCCGGAGCCGAGGATGTCCAGGAGGCGGGCGGAGGCGCGCTCCGCCTGGGCGAGGACCGTCTCGGACAGGGCGCGGTTGCGGGAGACGATGTTGCGGGCGACCTCCAGCTCGTCGAGGGCCAGCTCGACATCGCGGCGGTCGTCGAAATACGGCTCGAAGCAGGGCCAGTGCTGGACCATCAGTTCACGGAGCTGCGGCAGCGTCAGGAAGCTGACGATGTTGTCGTCGGCGGGGTCGAGGAGGTAGCCCTTGCGGCGGCTGACCTCGCGCACGGCGACCGCGCGCTGGACCCACTCCTGTCCGGCGGGGCCGGCCGCGGCGATGACCCATTCGTCGCCGTGCACCGGCTCGTAGATCGGACGCAGCACGGCCGCGACGACGGCCCGCAGCCGCTGCTCGACGAGATTCAGCCAGATGTAGGCGCGGCCGGCCCGCCGGGCCCGGGTGCGCACCTCGCTCCAGGCGTCGGCGCCCCAGTCCAGCTCCGCCCCGATCTCCAGCGGCCGTGCCAGGGACACCGCGCCGGGCGGTGCGTCGACGGAGCCGCCCTCATGGCCCTCATGACTCTCGTCACCAGGGGGCAACTCCAGCCCGCCGCTCACCTGCCACCGCCTTCCCGAACCCCCGCCGCCAACGATCAAGGCAGACTACTGCGGTGCGGGAGGCGGTGCAGCAGGATGGATCGAGTCGGTTACCAACTCCCCTTACCCATAGTGCCCGTTGTGCCCGGACAACGCGGGTGGAGTGAGCGGATTCATAGCGGTGACGTCACGGGGCACCAGCTGGAAACCCTGCCAGTGCACGGGCATCGGCTCCTGGTCCTCGTCCCTGGCGATGTGGTGGAACCCGATGTTGACCCACGCGATGGGGTGTTTCAGCGGCTGGCCGTTGACCCAGGTGTCGACGCTCTTGCCGGCATGGGCTCCACAGTTGGCCAGGTTATTACTGGCGAACTGCTCACATTTGTTGTACTCGGTGAAGTAAATGTCGTGTGTAGTGTAACTGCGCCCGGTGTACTTGCTGGTCGGGCCCGGGACGATCTCGTACGAGCGCGGGTGGCCGTCCTTGTTCCTGCCGGTGGCGCTCACCACCCGCCACCAGCGCATCGCGCCGGAGTCCCCGGCCAGCTCCTTGGTGACGGGCTTACGGGTGGTGCGGATGGTGGGAGTGTTGCCGCCGGGCCGGATGGTGGTGGCGGAGTCGAACTGTTCGACCTTGTTGGCGGCGGAACCGTCCAGGCCGAAGTTCAGCCGCCAGAAGACATTGTGGCTGTGGCTGGTCGCGTAGTCCTTGGCGCCCTTGCCGACCGGTGCGCCGCGCCCGTCGCCGGCGTCGTAGTCGCCGGGTGAGATGGTGCCGGTGGCGCCGACCTGCAGGGTCATGGTGCCGTCGCCGGAGAACCGCCACTCGCTGATGTACTCGTACCAGCCGACCTTGTTGACGGTGTAGAGCAGCAGGTCCTTGCCCTGGAGCTGGTAGGTCTTGGCCTGTTCGCCGGGGTAGGGGCCCATCCGGTAGGCGTGGCCGCGGGCGCGGGTGGTGGCGCACAGGCCGCTGACGTCGGGGTGCGCGGGGTCATAGGCGCCGGGGACCCGGACGGTCTTGATGGTGCCGCCGAGGCATTCGGCGGGGTCGAGCTTCATCAGGCCCTGGGCGAAGCCCTGGCCGGTGAGGTCGTCGTATTCGTTGCCTCCGTCGTCGTAGGGGACGTGGATCTGGGCGAGTTTGGCCGTGGTGAGCACCTTGATCGGGGTGCGTTCGCCCTTGGGCTGGTAGGAGATGTCGTCCAGGACGAGACCGGCGTTGCCTTCGTAGTGCCAGCACATGCGCCAGACGGTGCCGCCGTCGAGCGTCTGGGTGATGCGGTAGGCGGCGCTGCACTGGGGGGTGGGGGCGGGTGCGGGTGCGACGGGGGCTTCGGGGGCGGCCTGGGCGGACGGGCCGCTCAGCAGGGCGGTCACGGCGAGCAGCAGGGGGGCTGCGACGAGGACCGCGGCGCGGCGGGGGCGGATGCCGGTGGCGCGGGCGCCAGTGGTGTGGGTGCCGGTGGTACGGGTGCCGGTGGTACGGGTGCCGAGGGTGCGTCTTCCGGGCATGGCAATGGCTCCTGGGAAAGGAGTGGCGTGGCCGGCGGTGGAGCGCGCGGTCAGCCGAGGCGGGCGACGGTGCGGGCACTGAGGTCGATCACAAAGCGGCGGGTGTCGATCCACCGGCCGTTCTTCACCTTGGTGAAGAGGCGGATACAGCGGTGTTCCCCGCAGTCGCCCAGCGCGCCCGGCGCCTCGCCCTCCGCGCGGCCGCGGTAGACGAAGCCGGTGACGGAGAGCGGGTCCGGGCCGGTGAGGTCGCGCCCGGTGGCGTCGCGGTAGTCCTGGCGCAGCCCGGAGCCCAACGGGGCGGCGATCAGCAGCCGGGCCGCCTCGACGGCCTCGGCGTGGCTGGGCGGTGGCTGGACGCCGTGCTGGGTGTCCGTCGACTCCACCTTCGAGGTCGTGAGGTTGACGGTCTTGGTCAGGTAGCCGTCGGTCTTGTAGTCGTAGAAGGAGACCAGTGCCCGCCGCGGCGGGTCGGCGAGCTGGACCTCAGAAGGGGCGAGTTCGGCCAGATCGGTGATGAGGCGTTCGGGACCGGGCCGTCCGGTGACGTCCGCAGCGGCGCTGCGCGGCGTCCGCGGCAGCGCCAGGTCCTGGGCGCGCCGGAGTTCGTCGTCGGTGAGCGGGTCCCGTCCCCGGCCGCGCTCCCCCTGGGGACGGACCCCCTCGACGACGCCGGGCGCCGGTGGTCCCTGGTCGTGTCCCGGTGCGGGCGCGCCGGGCGCGCCGGCCGCGGCGGGCCGGCTCCGGCCGCCCGTGCGGTCCGTGGCGTCCGCGTCGGACGGCAAGGTGATCGCGGCCATGACGGCGGTGCCCGTCAGCGCGATAGCGGTGCCCGCGAGGAGCTTGCCGAGGTGGCGGTGCATCAGATGGTGCACGGTTCCCCCCTGCTGTCACATGCCGTGACACACATGTCGGTTCCCCCCTGTCCGTCCTCCAGTAGGACGACCAGTAGGACGATCCGACATCGCGACAGGTTGCCCACCATTGAGCGGAGATCCCGCGAAAAGCCCTCTGTGTGCGAGAAGTTGCGAAAAGTTGGGGAAGTATTTCGATCCGTTCCGCGGATGTGTGTCGTGGAGTCGCCGCAGCGCCCGAGAAGAAAGTGGAAGAGTCTACCCATGCAGGTCTGGCCGGGACAGATGTATCCGCTGGGTGCCACCTATGACGGGGCGGGCACCAACTTCGCGGTGTTCTCCGAAGCCGCGAAGCGCATCGAACTGTGTCTGCTGCACGACGACGGTTCGGAGACCGCCGTCGAGCTGCGCGAGAGCGACGCCAATGTGCGGCACGCGTACCTTCCGGGGGTGATGCCGGGGCAGCGTTACGGCTTCCGGGCGCACGGTCCGTACGAGCCGGAACGGGGGCAGCGCTGCAACTCGGCAAAGCTGCTGCTCGATCCGTACGCACGGGCCATGAGCGGCCGGATCGACTGGGACGAGGCCGTCTACGGCTACCACTTCGGACGCCCCGAGGTCCGCAACGACCTGGACTCGGCACCGCACACCATGGCGTCGGTCGTGGTCAATCCGTACTTCGACTGGGGTGACGACCGTCCGCCGCGCACCGCATATCACGAGACGGTGCTCTACGAGGCCCATGTGAAGGGTCTGACGATGCGCCATCCGGAGCTCCCCGAGGAGCTGCGCGGCACCTATGCCGCGCTGGCGCATCCGGCGATCATCGACCATCTGACCAAGCTCGGGGTGACCGCCCTGGAGCTGATGCCGGTGCATCAGTTCGTCCAGGACCACCGGCTGGTGGACGCGGGGCTGACGAACTACTGGGGCTACAACACCATCGGGTTCTTCGCCCCGCACAACGCCTATGCGTCCTGGGGCGACCGCGGGCAGCAGGTGCTGGAGTTCAAGACGGCGGTTCGGGCGCTGCACCGGGCCGGTATCGAGGTGATCCTCGATGTCGTCTACAACCACACCGCCGAGGGCAGCCACCTGGGCCCGACCCTGTCGTTCCGGGGGCTGGACAACGCCTCGTACTACCGGCTGTCGGACGACAAGCAGTACTACACGGACACCACGGGCACCGGGAATTCGCTGCTGATGCGCAGCCCGCACGTGCTCCAGCTGGTGATGGACTCGCTGCGCTACTGGGTGCAGGAGATGCGGGTGGACGGCTTCCGCTTCGATCTGGCGGCGACGCTGGCCCGGCAGTTCCACGAGGTGGACCGGCTGTCGTCGTTCTTCGACCTGGTGCACCAGGATCCGGTCGTCAGCCAGGTGAAGCTGATCGCCGAGCCGTGGGACGTCGGCGAGGGCGGCTACCAGGTGGGGAACTTCCCGCCGCTGTGGACCGAGTGGAACGGGAAGTACCGGGACACCGTGCGGGATCTGTGGCGGGGCGAACCGCGCACCCTGGCGGAGTTCGGGTCCCGGCTGACGGGCTCGTCGGACCTCTACCAGGAGGACGGGCGACGTCCGCTGGCCTCGGTGAACTTCGTGACCTGCCATGACGGCTTCACGTTGCACGATCTGGTCGCGTACAACGAGCGGCACAACGAGGCCAACGGTGAGGGCAACCGGGACGGTGAGCGCTTCAACCGGTCCTGGAACTGCGGCGCCGAGGGCCCGGCCGACGATCCCGGGGTGCGCCGGCTGCGGGCGCGGCAGATGCGCAACTTGCTCGCCACGCTGATGCTGTCGCAGGGCGTGCCGATGCTCAGCCACGGGGACGAGTTCGGGCGCAGTCAGGGCGGCAACAACAACGCGTACTGCCAGGACAACGAGCTGTCGTGGGTGCCCTGGCCTCAGCAGGGCGGCGCCCGGGGCATCGACGCACCGTCCGAGTCGGACGACACGCAAGGCACGGACGAGGCGGATGCGGCGGACGCGGCGGACGCGGCGGACGCGGCGCAAGAGGGGGACGCGGCGCCGGAGCGGGACGAGGAGCAGCTGGCGCTGCTGGCGTTCGTCCGGCAGATGGTGTGGCTGCGGCGCGACCATCCGGTGTTCCGTCGCCGGCGGTTCTTCCAGGGGCACCCGTTGGAGGGCACCCACGACGAACTGTCCGACATCGCGTGGTTCACGGCGGGCGGCGAGGAGATGGGGCCGCGCGACTGGCAGTCGGTGCATGCCAAGTCGCTGACGGTGTTCCTCAACGGCAGCTCGATCTCCGAGCCGGGTCCCCGGGGCGAGCCGGTCACCGACGACTCGTTCCTGCTGATGTTCAACGCCCACGACCAGGACCAGGAGTTCATCGTGCCGGAGCACCTCGGCCGGCAGTGGCAGATCGTGGTGGACACCGACCGGCCGCAGGCGGTGGCGGACGGCTGCGGCGCCAAGGTCAAGGCCGGCGACCGGCTGAACCTCATCGGCCGGAGCCTGCTGGTGCTGCAGCGGCCTGCGTAGCGGCGTCGGGCCGCCGGGCCGGAGCCCCGAGGGCGGTGCCCAGGATCAGGACAGCTGCTCCGACGGCGGCGGCGAAGGCGGCCGAGGGGCCATGGGTCTCGGCGAGCCGGCCGGCGACAGGTGGCTGTTGCAGCGAGCATCGCCGGACGCCGTCCGGCACCGGCCCGCGCACCCAACGCACCCAACGCACCGGACGTACGAAGGTCTACGGCCTCGCGGCCCGTCCCCTTGGAGGAAACGACAACCCCAATGCCGGGCGGGGATGACACAACGGGCCGTCAGCGGGGTACGGGTGTTCCCATGACGCAGCCATCGAGTCCGTCGCCGACCGCCACCTACCGGCTGCAACTCCAGCCGGACTTCCCGTTCGCCGCCGCCGAGCGGGCCGTCCCGCATCTGGCCGCGCTCGGCATCTCCCATCTGCATCTCTCGCCGGTGCTGGAGGCGGTGCCGGGGTCCACCCACGGCTATGACGTGGTCGATCATGCGGCGGTCCGGGCCGAGCTGGGCGGCGAACCGGGGCTGCGGGCGCTGTCGGCGACGGCCCGGTCGCACGGCCTGGGGCTGGTCGTCGACATCGTGCCGAACCATATGGCCGTGCCCGAGCCGGTGTCGCTGAACGAACCGCTGTGGCAGGTGCTGCGGGACGGCCCGGCGTCGCCGTACGCGCGGTGGTTCGACATCGACTGGGACGGCGGGCACGGTGGCCGGCTGCTGCTGCCGGTGCTCGGCGGCCGGCTCGGCGAGGAGGCACGGCACTTCCGCGTCGAGGGCGAGGTACTGCGCTACCAGGAGCATGCCTTTCCACTGCGCCCCGGTACGGAAGGGCTCCCGCTGAAGCGCCTCCTGGAGGCCCAGTGGTACCGCCTCGCGTGGTGGCGGCTGGCCCGCAGTGAGCTCAACTACCGCCGCTTCTTCACCATTTCGGAGCTGATCGCGGTCCGTGCCGAGGACCCCGAGGTCTTCGGGGCGACACACGGCACGGTGCTGCGGCTGATCCGCGAGGGCGTCATCGAGGGACTGCGCATCGACCACCCGGACGGTCTGGCGGACCCCGCCGGCTATCTGGCCCGGCTGCACGAGGAGACCGGTGGCCGCTGGACGGTGGTCGAGAAGATCCTCACCGGTGACGAACAGCTGCCGGCGAGCTGGGCGTGCGCGGGCACCACGGGCTATGACGCCCTCCGGCGCATCGACGGTCTCTTCGTCTGCCCGCAGGGCGTCGGGCGGCTGTTCTCCCACTACCGGGACTTCGTCACCCCGCTGGCCGACGAGGGCGGCGACTGGGAGGAGACGGTACGCCGGGCCGCGTACGAGGTCATCACCCACGATCTGGCCGCGGAGGTCGAGCGGCTGGTGCGCACCGCGGCCCGTATCAGCGCATGTGTCCCCCGACCGGGTGACCATGCGCCGTGGGCGCTGCGCCACGCCATCCGTGAGCTGATGGTGCGGCTGCCGGTCTACCGCCCGTACGCCACGGACCCCGGGCAGGCCGGACCGGACGCGGCGATGCTGGGCGCGGCGGCGGCCGGGGCGCGTACCGCCTTCCGGGTGCCCGAGGAGGCACGGGCGGTGGATCTGGTCCACGATCTGGCGCTCGGCCGGCTGCCGGACGCACCGGACACGGACGCACCGGGCCACGCCCCGGGCCACGCACCCGGCCACGGCGGCACGGACTGCGCCGACTTCGCCGCGCGGTTCGCCCAGACCGCGTCCGCGCTGCACGCCAAGTCCGTGGAGGACACCGCCTTCTACCGCTATCCGGTGCTGCTGTCGGCCTGCGAGGTCGGCGGTGCCCCCGGGGAACCGGCGCTCCCCCCGGAGGCGTTCCATGCGCACTGCGCCCGCGTGCAGCGGGACCGGCCGGTCTCCGCAACGGTGCTCTCCACACACGACACCAAGCGCAGCGCCGATGTACGGGCGCGGATCGCGGTGCTGTCGGAGTGCCCGGACCGCTGGCGGGACGTACTGGGCGCGATGGCCGACAAGGCGGTGTGCGACGTCGGGGCCGGCGGGATCGACGGGGCCGGTCCGGCGGATCCCATGGTGTCGTGGCTGGCCTGGCAGACCGCGTTCGGCCTGGGCGCGCCCGGTGACGGTGGCGCGGCGGAACGCGTGGCACCCGCGGTCCTCAAGTCCGTACGGGAGGCCGGGCTGCGTACCTCGTGGACGGAGCGGAACGCGGGCTACGAGGAGGCGGTCGAGGAGTTCGTCCGCACGGGGCCCTGTGGTCCCACGGCCGCCCCGCTGGCCGCGCTGGACGAGGAACTCGCGCCGTTCATCCGCGCCAATGTGCTGGGCGCCGCGCTGCTGCACCTCACCATGCCGGGCGTCCCCGACCTCTATCAGGGCACCGAACTCGCCTACGCGGCGCTGGTCGACCCGGACAACAGAAGGCCGCCCCGCTTCCGGCCGGAGCTGCTCGCGGAGCTGGACGGGGGCGGCGCGCCGCACGGCCTGTCCGCCGAAAAGCTCCGGCTGACCACCACGGCGCTGCGGCTGCGGCGCGACCGTCCCCACTGGTTCGGCGCCACGGCGACGTACGAGCCGGTGTACGCGGAGGGCCCGGCGGCCGAGCACTGTGTGGCGTTCTGCCGCAGCGGCCGGGTGCTGACGGTGGTGACCCGCCTGTCGCTGCGCCTGGTGGAGACCGGCGGCTGGTGGGACACCCTGCTGCGGCTCCCGCCGGGCGGCCCCTGGCGGGAGCTGCTGACCGGCCGCGAACTGCCGGGCGGCGCGGCGGTGGGACTGAGCGAGCTGCTGTCGGTGTCGCCGGTGGCGTTGTTCGTGGGTGAGTGAGTAAGTGAGTGAGCGAGGGAGCGAGGGAGGTAGGAGCAGGAGGGAGGGAGGTACGGAGGAGCAGGAGGGAGGGGGAGGAGGCGGAGGGAGGAAGGCAGGAAGCGTCAATTCCCGGTTGCCTCACCCGTGTTCGTCGACCCGCGCAGCAATTCGGTGAACTCCGCCGCCGCGCCGGTCAGCCCCACCCGTGAGAAGACGGTGATGTCACGGTGCCAGGGCGGGTCGGTGGACACCGAAGCACAGTCCAGGCCGGCGAGTTCATGGGACGCGGTCAGCAGTACGCCGACGCCCGCCGAGGCCATCCGGACGGCGGTCGAGCTGTGCTGGGTGCGGACGGGGACCGTCGCCGCTCAGCGCTCCGTCAGGACGTAATCCACCCGGCCGAAGGTGATGTGGTCCCCGGGGCCGACCGTTACCTCGCCCACCACGCGGCGGCCGTTGACGCAGGTGCCGTTGGTGGAGCCGAGGTCGCGCAGCAGCCAGCCCTTGCCCGCGCTGCGGAGTTCGGCGTGGGCGCGGGAGACCGTTTCGTGGTTGAGGCGCAGGCCGACGCCGGGCGCCCGCCCTATGAGCAGCGGCAGCGGCCCCGGCTCCGGCAGCAGAAGCTTCGGCAGCCGCTCCATACGCCATGCGCGGCGTACCCGGAGGTGGAACGCCGACGCCCGGCCCACCATCCGCAGCATGACGCCCTGGACCTTGCCGCTGCTGGCCAAGTCGGCGGTGACCAGGTCGAGTTCGGACTGCTGCTCGGCGGTGAGGACGAGTTCCAGACGCCGCAGGAAGGTGTCCTGGGACAGCCGTCCCTGCGCCGCACCGTCGCGCAGCAGGTCGAGAGCGCGTTCCCGGTCGGCGTCCGACGGGCGCGCCGGGCGCGCAGGGAACTCGAGCGAAGTCATACCGGGATTCTCCGGCGGCCGCGAGCCGCTGTCCAGGCGAGGTGTGCGCCCGGGACGGTGCGGGCGGGCGTCGCTCGCCGGAACGGCCCAGCGGAATGGCGCGATGTCGGCCCGTGCCGCCACGTCGGGCTGTCGGGCGGGGCGGCAGCATGCTTTCTTCGTCAGGGACCGGGACCGAACGAAGGAGGACGGCCGTGCTGTTCGAGGTGTGGGCGCCGAAGGCCGGGCGGGTCGCTCTCCGGTGGGCGGGGGGCCGGGCCGGTGAACCGGACGTCCCGATGGAGCGCGCGGAGGGGCGGCCGGGCTGGTGGCGTACCGAGGCGCCGGCCCGTGACGGGGACCGTTACGGTTTCCGGCTCGACGGCGGGCCGCCGCTGCCCGATCCGCGTGCCGTGCGGCTGCCGGACGGCCCCGGCGGGCCCGGCGCGGTCGTCGAGCACGACAGGTTCGGGTGGCGGCACCCCTGGTCCGGCCGCCCGCTGCCCGGCGCGGTCCTCTACGAACTGCACCTCGGCACCTACACCCGCGAGGGGACCTTCGACGCCGCCGCGGCGCGGCTGCAGCACCTGGCAGCCCTGGGCATCACCCACATCTCCCTGATGCCGGTCTGCCCCTTCCCCGGCAGCCACGGGTGGGGCTACGACGGGGTCGCGCCCTGGGCGGTGCACGAACCGTACGGCGGTCCGGACGGGCTCAAGCGGTTCGTGGACGCCGCGCACGGTCACGGGCTGGGGGTCGTGCTCGATGTGGTGCACAACCACCTCGGCCCGTCCGGCAACCATCTCCCGCAGTTCGGGCCGTACTTCACCGACACCCATCACACGCCGTGGGGCGCCGCGGTCAATCTCGACGCCCCCGGCAGTGACGAGGTGCGCGGCTATCTCGTCGGCTGCGCGCTCTCCTGGCTGCGGGACTACCGGCTCGACGGGCTGCGGCTGGACGCCGTCCATGCGCTGCACGACGACGGCAGCCCGCATTTCCTGGCCGAACTGTCCGCCGCCGTCGACGCGCTGGCGGAGCAGCTGCGGCGCCCGCTGTTCCTGGTCGCCGAGTCCGATCTCAACGATCCGCGCACCACCGCGCCGCGGGCCGACGGCGGACACGGTCTGCACGCCCAGTGGAACGACGATTTCCACCATGCCCTGCACACCGCGCTCACCGGAGAATCCCAGGGCTACTACGCCGACTTCGCCCGCGCCCCGCTCGCCGCCCTCGCCAAAACGCTGACCGGTGGCTTCTTCCACGACGGGGGCCGTTCCAGCTTCCGCGGCGAGCGGCACGGCGCACCGCTCGACCTGCGGGTGACGCCCGCGTACCGGCTGCTGGCCTACGCCCAGACGCACGATCAGATCGGCAACCGTGCGCTCGGCGACCGCCTCGCCGCCGGGCTCTCCCCCGGGCTGCTGGCCTGCGCCGCCACGCTGGTGCTGTGCTCCCCGTTCACACCGATGCTGTTCATGGGCGAGGAGTGGGGCGCGAGGACCCCGTGGCAGTACTTCACCGCGCACACGGATCCGGAGCTGGCGGAGGCGGTACGGGCCGGGCGGCGTCGCGAGTTCGCCGCGCACGAGTGGGCCGGCCACGCCGACGACTGGCCGGATCCGCAGGACCCGGCGACCCGGGACCGCTGCGTGCTGGACTGGAGCGAACCCGCCGTGGAGCCGCATACCGCGCTGCTGGCCTGGCACCGTGCGCTGCTGACGCTGCGCCATGAACTGCCGCCGCTGACCGACCCTGATCCGCGTCACACCGCCGTGCGCTACGACGAGGCGGCCCGCTGGCTCCTGCTGCGGCGCGGCGCGCTACGGGTGGCGGTGAATCTCGCGCGGGACACCACGGCCGCCATCCCGGTCGGCGGCGACGGCCCGGACAGGGACGACGCGGACCCGAACGGCACGGACGGGAACGGCACGGACGGGAACGGCACAGGCGGGAACGGCACAGGCGGCGGGGCGGCGCTGCGGGCGCTGGCGGGCTGGCCCGGGGCCCGGCTGCCCGGTGCGGACGGAGTGCTGCGGCTGCCGCCGGAGTCGGCGGTGGTGCTCGGGCCGTAGCGCGGCCGACGGCGCGGCCGACGCGACGTCGGGCCGCCGCCCGCATCGGCCACCACCCGCCACGGTCCGCCTCCGGACGGCGCCCGCAACGGCCCCGCCCACGGCCACCACCCGTCCCGCTCGCCCGATCGTCCACCCCATGGACAGGTGATGGACACTGTGTCCATGCCCCTGCATATCTCCGACCTGCTGGCCCGGCCCGATCTCCGGCTGTCGGTGACCTACGACGTACCGCCGGAGCTGCTGGCCCGTACGGTCGAAGCGGCCACCGTCTCGGATCTGCCGACGCCGGGCAAGTGGCTGCAGGGCGGTGAACTCCTCATGACCATCGGGCTGTTGCTGCCGATGGAGCCGGCCGCCTGCCGCGCGTACGTCCGGGACGCGGCCGAGGGCGGCGCGGCGTGTCTGGCGCTCGGGCTGGGCCGGGGGCTGCCGTATCAGGAGGCGCCGGAGCCCCTGGTGACCGCGGCCGAGGAGGCCGGTCTGCCGCTGCTGACGGTGCCGGACGAGGTGCCGTTCATCGCCGTCACCAAGGCGGTCTTCGACACGCGGGCCGACGAGCAGCGCGCGCTGCTGCACCGGGCCTTTGCGACCCAGCGGCGGCTGACGGCGGCGGCGACCGGTGACGGGCTGCGGCCGATGCTGACGGAGTGGACGGCGGCCACGGGCGTGGGCGCGGCGGTGCTCGACCCGCTCGGGCGGCTGCTCGCCACGAGCGGGCGCGAGCCGCGGAAACATGCCGCCACAGGCGCACGATCTGCTCGAACGGGTTGCCGCGCGCGGGCTGCGTGGCAGCGCCTCCAGCACGGCCGAGGGTCAGCAGTGGGAGGTGCAGCCGCTGGGCGCGCGGCGGCTGCGCGGGCTGCTGCTGCTCACCGGCCGCCCGGACGACGCCGCCCGTTCGGTCGTCCCCGGCCTGGTCTCGCTGCTCTCGCTGGAGCTGGAGCGCCGCCACCTCCGCGATGAGCCGGAGCGTCGCCGCAGGTCGGCGCTGTTGTCGGAGCTGCTGGCCGACGAGGACCCGGCCGCCGACCGGGCCCGGGACATGCTGCGCTCGGCGGGGCTGACGGCCGAGCGGGTGCGCGGTGTCGTGGTGGAGGCGGGCGGCGCCACGGCGGGTCGTACGGCCACCGGCCGCGCCGAATCCGGAACCGGGGCGGCGGACGGGCAGACGGACGGACAGGCGGACGAGCAGACGGACGGCGCCGCGCAGGAGATGGCCGCCGATCTGGCGCTGGCGGTGCCCGGCGGTCTGGTCAGGGTCGTGGGCGAGGCGCCGGGCACGGTCATCGAGGCGGTGGTCGGCGAGGAGCTGGACGTCCACGAGGTGCTCGCCCGCTTCGCCCCGCACTGCCCGGCCGGGATCGGCCCGGCCACCGCCCCCGAGGCGGTACGGGTGTCCCTGCGCCAGGCCGCCGGTCTGCTCGCCGTCAGCCGGGCCGGCGGCGCGCCCTCGCAGGCCCGGCAGAGCCAGGCCAGCCGGCTGCTGCTCGACCTGGGCGACCGCCGGACGCTGCACGGCTACGCCGACACCGTGCTCAGCCCGCTCGATCTCGCCGACCACGGCGAGGAGCTGATCGCCGCCCTGGCGGCCTGGCTGGAGACCGGCGGCGCCTGGGACGCCACCAGCCGGCGGCTCGGCGTCCACCGGCACACCGTACGCAACCGCCTCGACAAGGTCATGGACCTCACCGGCCGCCGTCTCGACGACCCCGACGACCGCTTCGACCTCTGGCTGGCCACCCGCATCCGCCGCGACGGCGCTCCCCCCTCCGGGCCCGGCGACCGGCCCGCTCCCCCGCCGCCAGGCCGGTGACGTGGCGCACCGTCACCCCGCCCGCTCTTCACTCTTTTCCCCGCACCGTCTTTACTTCGAGGGTGACCTACGAGATCCGCACCCTCACGACCGGCGTCACCGGCCCCGCCCCCACATCCACGTCCACTCCCGCGCCCGCTTCCCCGCGGGGCACCGGATCCGGCACCTTGGTGGCCGTCAGCGATCTGCACGTCCGCTACCAGGAGAACCGTGACATCGTCGAGGCGTTAAGGCCGGAGTCCGACGACGACTGGCTGCTGGTCGCCGGTGACGTCGGCGAATGCGTCTCCGACATCCGCTGGGCGCTCACCCTGCTCAGCGAGCGGTTCGCCAAGGTCGTATGGGTGCCCGGCAATCACGAGCTGTGGACACCGGACCACGACCCGGTGCAGCTGCGCGGCGTGGCACGCTACGAGCATCTGGTGGAGATCTGCCGGGAGTTGGGCGTTCTCACCCCCGAGGACCCGTATCCGGTCTGGGAGGGCGCCGGCGGCCCGGCCGTCATCGCACCGCTCTTCCTCCTCTACGACTACACCTTCCGGCAGCCCGGGGTGACGTCCAAGGAGGAGGCACTCGCCCGTGCGGAGGAGGCCGGAGTCGTCTGCACCGACGAATACTTTCTGCACCCCGACCCGTATCCGACGCGGGAGGCGTGGTGCCGGGCCCGGGTGGCCGCCACCGAGGCCCGGCTCGCCGCCCTGCCGGAGGAACTGCCCACCGTGCTCATCAACCACTGGCCGGTGGTGCGCGAGCCCACCCGGCCCCTGTGGTACCCGGATTTCGCGCTGTGGTGCGGTACGGAGGCGACCGCCGACTGGCCGCAACGGTTCCGTGCCGCCACCGTGGTCTACGGCCACCTCCACATCCCGCGGCTGCTGATCTGCGACGGCGTACCCCATCAGGAGGTGTCGCTCGGCTATCCGCGGGAGTGGCAGCGCCGCTCCCGCGCACCGGGCCGCCCGGTCCGGATCCTGCCCGCACCCGCCCCCGTCGCCGCCGGAACCACCGGGACCCCCGCATGATCGACAAACTTCTGCCGGCCCCGGTCGTGACCGCCGAGGCCTTTGCCGACGCCCCGCTGTCCGAGATGTTTCCCGAGGAGTGGGCGCTGGTGTCCGCCGCGGTGCCCAAGCGGCAGAAGGAGTTCGGCACCGTACGCGGCTGCGCCCGCAGCGCGCTGGCCGAGCTGGGCATCGCCCCCGCGCCGCTGCTCCCGGGCCCCGGCCGCGAACCGCAGTGGCCGGCCGGCATCGTCGGCGCCATGACGCACTGCTCCGGCTACCGCGCCGCCGCCGTGGCCCGCTCCTCGGACGTACGGACCATCGGCCTGGACGCCGAGCCCCATCTGCCCGTGGACGACCCCGGGGTGGTCGGCCTCATCGCCCTCCCCGAGGAACGCGCCCAGCTCCGGCGGCTGGCCGTCACCCAGCCCGACGTCTGCTGGGACCGCCTGCTGTTCAGCGCGAAGGAGTCCGTCTACAAGGCGTGGTATCCGCTCACCCACCGCTGGCTCAACTTCGAGGAGGCCCTCCTCACCCTCGACCCGTCGAACGCCACCTTCACCGCCCGCCTCCTCGTCCCTGGCCCCGTGGTCGACGGCAGGGAACTCACCGAATTCAGCGGCCGGTGGCTCGTGGGGGCGGGGTTGGTGGTGACGGGGATTGTGGTGATGGGGTGACGCCGGCGCCGTGGCCGAGGACCATGCGAGAGCGTTCCGCCGGGCTTTGCCGGCAGCCGATTCACCATGCCTCCGGTCAGGCTCCTGGCACCATCCTTCGGCGCCCACCGTGAAAGGCAGTTGGCCGTGCGGGGAACGGATGCCCCATCACATCACCCCGCATCAACGCCCGTTCCTCCGCACTTCCTCCCTTCCGCTCTTCCGCACCGGCTGATGCCAACGACGGACCGGCCACCGGATCCGTCCGCGCCTTGCGTTACGTTTATGAACCGTCAGGACGTTGAAGGGTCAGTAGCCCACTCATGCACGAGCAATTCGACACAACCGGTGGGACGGAACCGTCCGATACCGAACTGGTCCGGCGTATCCGTGCGGCCGCCCGGGTCGGCGACCGGGCGGCGGCCGAACCGGGTGCCGCGCCGGCTGCGGACGGCGCAGCCGCCGCGGCAGGCGAGGAAGCCCTCAATGAGTTCCACCGCCGGCACTACGCCGCCGTAGTGGCCCACGCCCGCGCCTGTTGCAGATCCTCCCAGGCCGCAGCCGATCTGGCGGCGGAAGCCCTCGCCGGCGTCCTGCACTCCCATGACCCGGGAGAGGATCCCGATGCGGCATGGCGGGGCAGCTTGCTGGCGGCGGTACGCCACACCGCCGCCGCCTGGCACCAGAGTTCGCGGAACACCGAGCTGCGCGACGACTTCGCCTCCTGGCTGGCCGCCCAGCACCCGGGGAAGGGCCCCGACCCCTCCGGCACCGGACAGTTGTCCTCCACAGACGGCGAACCCACCGCCACCGTGCGCCCCGTGGAGCTGAACCCGCCCGCCGCACCACGCAGGGCGCGCCCGTCCCGAGTCTCCTGGGCACGCATCGTCATACCCGCCGTTGCCGTGGCCGTCCTGGCCGGCATTGCCATATCCGCCGGACTCCTGGCCGGCCCGGCGCGTCATGACACCTCGGCCACCGGCCCCGGACGGTCGGGTCCCCCTTCGGCCGTCACTCCGGATCAGCCGCCGACGGCTTCTCCCCGCAGCTCGGCGACCGCCTCCAGCTCGGCGTCGGGCACCCCGACCGCACCCCCCACCGCGGCGTCGACGCCACCGCACTCCCCGCACTCCCCGCACTCGTCGCCGGCAGCATCGTCGACGCCCGCGCCCCCGGGCGGCAAAGGCAAGCCGCCGACCGCCCACACCACCGCGCTGAGCGCCCGGCCGTGGTCCTCCAGCAGGAACGGCTGGGGGCCGGTGGGACTGAATCACAGCGTCTACGGAAGCCCCCTCACCATCGGGGGCGCCGGCTACTCCCAAGGCCTGGGGGCCCACGCCGACAGCGAGATCACCTACCCCCTCGGCGGCACCTGCTCCACCCTCAGTGTGGATGTGGGCATCGACGACGAGGTGGGCGCGAACGGTTCAGTGGTCTTCCAGATCTACCGGGACGGCACGAAGGTCGCCGACAGCGGCCTGATGACGGTCGGCCAGTCCGCGAAACACCTCACCGCAGACCTCACCGGCGGCACCGAGCTGCGGCTCGTGGTCACTGACGGCGGCAACGGGAACAACTCCGACCACGCCGACTGGGGCGGCCCCCTCATCACCTGCAGCTGAACGGCCTCCCACCGCGGCCGGACCAGGCCCGGCCGCCACCGTCCCGCCGCTCACGCCCCGTCCGGCAGCAATCGCAGCGAGATCGAGTGGATGCAGTACCGCTGGTCGGTGGGTGTCGGGTAGCCCTCGCCCTCGAAGACATGGCCGAGGTGGGAGCCGCAGCGGGCGCAGCGGACCTCCGTGCGGACCATGCCGTGGCCGCGGTCCTCGATGAGCTCGACGGCGTCGGAGTCCTTGGCGTCGTAGAAGGACGGCCAGACGTAGCCGATGACCCGCGGCACTTGTCGCACTGACCGACGACGCCGGGCGCGAATGCCGACGTCACCGAGCAGGCTTGGCGGCAGAGCGGGGCAAGACATGGTCGAGTTGGAGCAAAGCGCTCGATGAGACCGTCTCCCCGGGGAGCCAGGCGCGGAGCAGGTGCAGCCCGGCGACCAGTGCGGTGATCTGTCTCGTCGGTGGTGAACAGCAGCGGCGGGACCTTGGCCCCGGGACTCAGCCGATAGGCGCTGCCCGGTCCCGGGCGGGCCTCGACGGTGTTCCCCAGCCGGGGTAGCCGCTGGGCGTCGCGTCGTCCGATGCGGACGCTCGTGCCGAGCCGCTCGGCCAGGTCGGCTGCCGTCCACTCGCCCCCGACTGCAGCAGAGTCAGCAAGGTCAAGGTCCTGATCGTCGGGTCGACGTCCATGCTCTCAGCCGTCCAGAAAAGGAGGACAGATTCAGGCCGCCTCTGTTCCTAGCCTGAAGTCGAGTCACCGAATGAGAGGAAGCTATGCAGATCGCTGTCACTACCCCGACCGGCAACGTGGGCCGCCACGTCGTCGCCACGCTGGTCCGCGCCGGGGTCCGGCCACGCGTCTTGCTGCGCGAGCCCGACCGACTGGCTCCCGACGTCCAGGACGAGGTGGATGCCGTGCCGGTCGACCAATACGATGCCGATGCGGTGGTGGCCGCCACCGACGACGTCGACGCACTGTTCTGGGTGGACCCAACCACCGGCAGTGAGAATCCCCTCGCCGACTACGCCCGCGCCACCCGCAGCGTGGTCCGCGCCGTCACCGGCAACCGGATCGGCCGCGTCGTCTTCCAAAGCAGCGTCGGCGCCGAGAAACGTCACGGCGCCGGCGAGATCGACGGCCTGGCACACACCGAAACCGCTTTGGATGACATCGGCGTCGACGTCACCCACCTCCGCTGCGGCTACTTCTTCACCAATCTCGAACTTCAACTCGATGCCTTACGAGCGGGCACCCTCCAGGTGATCCTTCCACTCGACCAGCCCATGGCCTGGGTGGCGCCTCGCGACATTGCCGAGGTGGCCGCCACCCGACTGCTTTCTCCCACCTGGTCCGGACGTTGCGTGCAAGCAGTTCATGGACCCGCCGACCTCACCTGGCGACAGGTTGCCGAAATCCTTACCGCCGCCACCGGTCGGCGGATCGGCGTCGAACGGATCACCGACAACGCCATGCGCACCCAGCTCCACCAGGCCGGGATGACCAACCAATTGGTCGAGGCCGTGCTCGGCATGTCAACCGGCCTTCGCGAGAACTTCGTGCCCGAACAACGCCGCACCGTCCAGACCACCACCCCGACCACCCTCGCCGCCTGGGCCTACGACCATCTCCGGCACCAGCTCGTCGAGGCGTCGTAAGTAATCCGGTCAGGTAACAGCAACTCCGTTGAACGGGGTCCCGGCCGCGACCCCGGCGACCCCAGGGTGCGCCGGCTACCGGCGCACCCTGGCCATCGCTTTCCTTGTGAGTGTGAACGGGTTTTGGCGATCGGCGCGGCGTCACGCGTGGCGGTCGCCACGCACCGGATCGGCCAGGCCGGGGAGGGCGGACGGCTCCGAGAGGCGCGCAACCGGTATGGGCCGGCGGTCCCGGATCAGCTTGGCGCAGACGTAATATCCCACTCCGCCCACGACGAGCCCGACGAGCCAGGACAGGTCGGCGCCACCGAGGAGCCCCACCATGGGGCCGACGTACATGCCACTGTTGATGAACAGTAGTTCGGCACCGATCGACACGAGGTAGATGAGCACGGCCCACCAGTTGCAGGTCCCGTAGCGGCCGTCCTTCGTCAGTAGCGCGGGAATGTCGTAGTGGCCCCGGCGAACGACGTAGTAGTCGACGAGGTTGATCGCGGACCACGGCACCAGGAGAGCCAGCACGAACAGGGTGATGTTCTGGAACGTCGCCAGCAGGCTGCCGCTGGCCAGGGCGGCGAGCACGCTCGCGACCGTCGCGAAGCAGGTCACGAAGATCGCCCGTGCCGCAGCGGTCGAGCGCACCCGGCCGTCCGCGGATACCGCGCTGAGCACGGTGAGGAAGGCGCCGTACGGGCCCTCCGCGCCGGCCGGAACCAAGCCGAGCAGCAGCGCCGCGACCAGCAGCCCGCTGACCGACGGAAAGCGGCCGGCCAGGAACCCGATCGCGTCGGAGTTCACCGCGGCACTGTTGACGGCCGCGGCCATGGCTCCGATGATCATCGTGCCCGCGCCGCCCACGGCCGAACCGAGATACGTGTAGGCGAACGTCACCCTGGTCGGCGTGTCCTCGGGCAGGTACCGGGAGTAGTCGGACACGTAGGGAGCCCAGGTGACCTGCCAGGCGACGCACACCGACATCGCCGAGACGACGGCGCCGACGGAGTGCGTGGTCGCGCCGGGCGCGTGGCTGGGCAGGTGCGGGACAAGCCATACGAACAACGCGAGGAACGCCACGCCCGAGATCACCGCGACGACCCGGCCGGCGGCGTGGATCAGCCGGTATCCCACCAGGGGGATCAACAGCAGCACCAGGTTGAAGACCACGATGCCTGCGATCTTGGGCACATGGGCCCAGGTCGCGATCGCCTGCCCGGCGACGAGGCTGCCCTCGACGGCGAAGCCGAGATACATCAACACGACCATGGCGGAGGGCAGCACCGCGCCGTAGAAGCCGAACTGGGCGCGGCTCTGCACCATCTGTGGAAGACCGAGTTGGGGCCCCTGCGCGGAGTGGTAGGCCATGAACAGCCCACCGACCAGGTTCCCCACCACGATGCTGATGATCGCCCAGGTCAGATCGAGTCCCATCCCGATGGTCACCGCACCGGTGATCAGGGTGTTGATCTGCACGTTGGTGGAGAACCACAGGGCGAGCTGGTGCCACGGCCTGCCGTGCCGCTCCGCGGCCGGAATGTGTTCGATCGTTCGCTGCTCCAGCGCGAACGGCGTGCGCCGCTTCATCGTGCTTCCCGGGCGCCGTGCCCGGTCCCGACGGCCGCGGCAATCGAGGCCAGCGCCGCGGCGTGCTCGGCACGGGCGTCCCGGGGGTGCGGGAGGCTGGAAAACTTCACGATGACGACGTCTCGTTCCGGGTCGAGCCAGAGGTACTGGCCGAAGATGCCGATCCCGAAGAGTGTGCCCGCCGAGTCGCCGGGGATCCACCATTGGTTGCAGTAGGTGCCGTGCGGATGGATCGACCCGAGGTCGCGGTCGGGCAGCACCGCCTCCTGGCCACCCCGGCGCGTGGCGTGGATCCACTCCTCGGGAATGACCCGATGGCCGTCGGCCACGCCGCCGTCCAGCACGCACCGACCGAACCGGGCGAGATCGCGGGCGGTGGCGCTGATTCCGGCGCAGGCGTACGGGGCGCCCGCCGGATCCAAGGTGACCACGGCGTCGTGCTCGGCACCGATACGGGACCAGACCCGTTCGCCGATCACGTCCGGATAGGGCTGCCCCGCGGCGCGCTCCAACACCCAGGCGAGCACGTCGGTGGTCGCCGAGCAGTACTGGAAGCGCTGCCCGTGCGGGCCGTCGGGCTCCAGGCCGGTCAGAAAGGCACGCACGCCGTCCGGGTCCCCGTCGTGCCTGGGCCGCCAGCCCGCTGCCCGGTCCCCGGTCTGCACCTGCGACTGCGGATCGTCGTAATCCTGGCGAAAATGCAGCGCCGCGGTCATGTCCAGCACCTCGCGCACCGTCGCCTTCCCATATGCCGACGACGCGAGTTCCGGGACGTATGTCTCCACCGTGGCCGACACATCCAGCATCCCGTCGGCCACCAGACATCCCGCGGCCATGCCGGCGACCGACTTGGAGATCGACATCAGCGCGTGCCGACGGTCCGGCGCCGCCTCGCCGTAGTAGCGCTCGAACACCATCTGTTCGCCGCGCAGCACGACGAGCGCGTCGGTCGCCGTCCGCGCCAGGAACTCGGCCACCGTCGAGGAGCCTTCGGCGGTCGCGATCACCGTCTCCTCCAGCTCCGCCCCGGCCACGGCGAACCGACGGTGGCCGGCCCCGCCGCGCGGGATCACCGCAGTGCCGAGCAGTTGCTCCACATGATTGAACGCCCAGCGGTTGGCCGGCGGTTCGAGCCAGTTTTCGGGCGTGGCCGGGTTTTCGAGGGGGGGCTGAATCGATGCGCTCATGGGTGCGGATCTCCTGCGTCCGGAGGGCGAGTGGGGGGATACCTCAGCGTCGCGAACCCGAACCATGCTGTCCAATACTGATTGTTTCCCTATCTCCATGCCGGTTCGGCATAATGGGCGGATGGGAATCAGGCGCTTTCGCTACTTCCTCGCGGTCGTCCAGTCCGGCACCGTCACCGGGGCGGCGGAGCGGCTGCATGTCGCGCAGCCGGCGGTGTCCCGGCAGCTGCGCCATCTGGAGACCGAGCTGGGACTCGCTCTGTTCGACCGGATCGGGCCGCGACTCCGGCTGACGAGCGCGGGGCGGCAGTTCGTCGCGGTCGCCGAGGACCTGGTCTCCCGAGCCGACCGGATCGACTCCGTGGCGCAGCACATGGCGCGCGGCGGGCTGTCCCACGTCGTCGTGGCCGCCGCCCAGACCACCATCAACGAGGTGCTCGCGCCGTTCGTCGCGACCCTCACCCGCGACGATCCGTTCCTCTCGGTGCGCGAAGTACCCGCGGACCAGATCCAGACCACCGTGCGCGAACAGGCCGATCTCGGCATCGCCGCGGGACCGGCGTACGATCCGATGCTGGCATGGCGCCCACTGACCGACGTTCCCCTGCGCGCCTACGTCGCCCCCACCCACCGGTGGGCCACCCACGGCCGACGCACCATCACCATCGCCGAGCTGGTCACCGAAAAGCTGCTGCTGCTGACCCGGGAACACCCGGCGCGAGCTGTCCTCGACGAGGCCGTGTCCACGGCGGGCCTGACCTACACGCACGTGACGGAAAGCAGCAACGCCCGGATGTGCGAGGCGCTTGCGGCCAGCGGCTTCGGCGTCGGCGTCGTCACCGACCTGCCCCGGTTCGGCGGCCATCCCCTGCTGATCGACACCGCCGGGCCAACCACCCTGCGCCTGCAACTGCGCGCCTGCTGGCCGCCGCACCACTACGCCGCTGAGGCGCTCACCGCCGTCCTCGACCGCCTCGCCGAGTTCGCCGCCACCTATGTCCACGACACCGCATGGCAGACGTCACCCAACAGCCATCGTGAACCGTGAGCCTCGGGCGGGATCGCCGGCTGCCGGAGGTTGCCGAACCGCCGCTCACGCCCCGTCCGGCAGCAATCGCAGCGAGATCGAGTTGATGCAGTACCGCTGGTCGGTGGGTGTCGGGTAGCCCTCGCCCTCGAAGACATGGCCGAGGTGGGAGCCGCAGCGGGCGCAGCGGACCTCCGTGCGGACCATGCCGTGGCCGCGGTCCTCGATGAGCTCGACGGCGTCGGAGTCCTTGGGGTCGTAGAAGGACGGCCAGCCGCAGTGGCTCGCGAACTTGGTGCCGGAGCGGAACAGCTCGGCGTCGCAGGCGCGGCAGGAGTAGATGCCCTCGGTCTTGGTGTCGGTGTACTCACCGACGAAGGCGGGCTCGGTGCCGGCCTCGCGCAGTACCTGGTACTCCGCGGGGGTCAGCTCGGCGCGCCACTGCTCGTCGGGCTTGTCGATCTCGTACGGCATCTGGGGTCCTCCTCAGCTCAGCTGCCCAGGCGGGACAGGATGGCGGGGCCGAGGTCGGTCACATCGCCCGCGCCCATGGTGAGAACAAGGTCACCGGGCTTCGCCATTCCGGCGATGAGGTCCGGGACGGCGGCCTGGTCGGTCTCGGGGGTGACATCGGCGCCGGCGGTGCGCGCGGCATCGACGATCAGGGCGCTGGTGACGCCCGGGATCGGGTCCTCGCGGGCCGGGTAGATGTCCAGGACGACGGAGGCGTCGGCGAGGGCGAGCGCCTGTCCCATCTCGGTGCCCAGCTCCTGGGTGCGGGAGAAGAGGTGCGGCTGGAAGACGACCAGTACCCGGGAGCCCTCGGCCGCACCGCGGATGGCTTCCAGGTCGGCGGTCATCTCCGTGGGGTGGTGGGCGTAGGAGTCGATGACCTGCACCCCGGCCGCCTCGCCCTTGAGCTGGAGGCGGCGCTTGACGCCGGTGTACTTGCCGAGCGCGGAGGCCAGGTTGTGCGGCGGCAGGTCCAGGGCGACGCCGGCGGCGAGGGCGGCGACGGCGTTGTGGGCGTAGTGCCGGCCGGGGACGGAGACCGTGAAGGTGAGGATCTTGCCGCTGGTGAGGGTGACCGTGACATCGCTGGTCAGGCCGCGGGGGTTGACCTTGAGGATGCGGACGTCGGCGTCCGGGGACTCGCCGTAGGTGATGACCTCGATGTCGTAACGGCCGGCGATCTTGGCGGTCAGCTCGCGGGCGCCGGGGTGGTCGGCGGCGATGACCAGGGTGCCGCCGGGGCGGATGCGGCCGACGAAGGTCTCGAACGACTCGTAGATCTCGTCCATCGAGGCGTAGTTGGCGTGGTGGTCCAGCTCGACGTTGAGGACGATGGCGACCTCGGGGGCGTACTTGTGGAAGCTGCGGTCGCTTTCGTCGGCCTCGGCGACGAAGATCTCGCCGGCGCCGTGCTCGGCGTTGGAGCCCGGGGCGTCGAGGTCGCCGCCGATGGCGTAGGACGGCTTGAGGCCGAGGGCACCGAGGGAGACGGCGAGCATGGAGGTCGTCGTCGTCTTGCCGTGGGTGCCGGCGACGGCGATGGGGCGCAGGCCGTCCATGAGGGAGGCGAGCGCGTCGGAGCGGTGGACCACCGGGATGCCGCGTTCGTGGGCGGCGGCCAGCTCGGGGTTGTCCGGGCGGATCGCGGAGGAGACCACGACGCCGGTGGCGTCCTCGGCGAGATGTCCGGCGGCGTGGCCGAGGTGGACCGTGACGCCGAGGGCACGCAGAGCCTGGGCGGTCTCGGAGTCCTTCGCGTCGCTGCCCGCCACCTGGGCGCCGCGCTGCGCGAGGATCTTGGCGATGCCCGACATACCGGCTCCGCCGATGCCGATGAAGTGCGGCCGGTCCATCGAGGCTGGGATGGCGGGTGCCATGGGTGGGTCTCCCTGATCGTCGATCATCGCGAGCGGTGGTGCTGTCGTTCGGTCCTGCTGTCCATGATTCTCGCACCCGGCACCGACAGTGCCGGTCCGTGGACCCCGGGCGGGTGCGGGAACCGCCCGGCGCACGGCCGTCAGCGGCGGATCAGGCCCTGTGCGCCGGCGGCCGCGACCGCGGAGGTACGGGAGTCCACGCCGAGCTTGGAGTAGATGTGGACGAGGTGGGACTTGACGGTCGCCTGGCTGAGGAAGAGCCGTTTGCTGATCGCCGCGTTCGACAGGCCGTCGGCCACGAGCTGGAGGACCTCGGTCTCCCGGCGGGAGAGTGCGGTGGCGGGGGCGCGCATCCGGTCCATGAGGCGCAGCGCGACGGTGGGCGCGAGCGCGGACTTCCCGGCGGCGGCGGTGCGTACCGCGGCGGCCAGCTCCTCCGGCGGGGCGTCCTTGAGGAGGTAGCCGGTGGCGCCGGCCTCGATGGCGGCGAGGATGTCGGCGTCGGTGTCGTACGTGGTCAGGACGAGGACGCGCGGGGCGCCGGGGCGGGCGGTGATCGCCGCGGTGGCCTGGGAGCCGAGCATCCGGCCGCCGAACTGGAGGTCCATGAGCACCACGTCGGCTCCGAGCCGCTCGGCGAGGTCGACGGCCTGCTCGGCGGTGGGGACGTCGGCGACGATCTCGAAGTCCGGTTCGGTCTCCAGGACGGCCCGCAGTCCGGCGCGTACGACGGGGTGGTCGTCGGCGAGCAGCAGCCGGACGACGGGGGCGCCTCCCTGGTCGTGGGGGTCCCCGTCCTCGAACGGAGCCGGGGGCGGGGAAGCCGGGCGCGGGGAAGCCGGGGGCGCGAAAGAGTCCCTCGCGGTCATGTGGCGGCCTCCGGGGTGGCGACGGGCGAGGCGGCGGGGGCGGACGGGCCGGCGGGGCAGGGCAGGGTGACGGCGACCGCGGTGCCCTCTCCGGGGGCGGACTCGACGACGAGGGTGCCCTGGAGGGCGCGGGCCCGTGCGCGCATCGCGGCGAGGCCGAAGCCGGTGCCGGGGACCGCCGCGGTGCCGGGCGGGGGGACCTCGGCGGGGACGAATCCCGCGCCGTCGTCGACGACGTCCAGCGCGACCTCGGTGTCCATGTAGCTGAGGGTCAGCTCGGCCCGGCCGGCGCCGGCGTGCCGGACGGTGTTGGCGAGCGCGGACTGTGCGATGCGCAGCAGGGCGACCTCGTGCGTGGTGGGGAGCGCGGTGGGCGCGCCGGAGACCTGGCAGTGCACGGTGAGAGCGGAGGTATGGGCCGTGGTGGCGCACAGCCGTTCCAGGGCGGCGGGCAGTGATCCGGCCGCCAGGTCGGGCGGGCTCAGCGCGGAGACGAAGCGGCGCGCCTCGGCGAGGTTGCCGACGGCGGCGGTGCGGGCCTGCCGGACATGGCCCAGGGCGGTGCCGGGCCGCTGCGGCAGGGCGCGCTCGGCGGCCCGCAGCAGCAGCTGGATGCTGGACAGGCCCTGGGCGAGGGTGTCGTGGATCTCGCGGGCCAGCCGCGCGCGTTCGGCGAGCACTCCGGCGGCGTGTTCCGCGGCGGCCAGTTCGCTGCGGGCCGCGGTGAGCTCCTCGATGAGCCGGCGGCGCTGTTCGCTCTCCCGGTAGAGGGCCTCGTAGCCGAGGACGACGGCGACCGCGACGGCGGCGCCCAGGGCGGGGCCGAGCACCGTGCCGACGCCGAGGGCGTGGGTGTGCAGACCGAATCCCGCGATGGCGAGCACGGTGGTGGCCGTGACGGCGGGCAGCGCCCAGCGCAGCGGCAGCAGATGCAACTGGACGAAGAACAGCGGGAAGGCCAGCCAGACGCCGTCCGGGGTGAGCGCGAGCAGCACCGTCCAGAGCAGGGCCACGGCGGCGAGCCAGAGGGCGGCGGCGCCGGTGGAGCTGCGCAGGCGGGGCAGTCTGGGGCCGATGGCGTACACGGCGAACACCGCCGCGGCGGTGGCGAGCACGGCCGGGGCGTCCGGGGCACGCTCGGCGAGGGCGCGTACGGCGGCGAGCGCGAGCAGCGCGGCCACCATCAGATGCAGGCAGCTGCGCAGGACCCGCAGGACGGGGGTGAGGGAGTGAGCGGTCACGGCTTCTTCGGTCACGGCCCTTCCAGGCTAGGCGCCCTCCTCACCTGCGGCATCAACCAAAGGGTTGACCGCGGGGCACACCTTTTGATCCCTGCGGACCGCTCCCCGGCGCGATGCCCGGGGCCCGCCGGGGCGGCGACGGTGGGGGCACGCCGCCGGGCAGTGGGGTCCGGCGCCCCGATCCGAGGAGGGCTCCGTCTGTGTTCGTCGCCTGGAGGGACCTGAGATATGCCAAGGGGCGGTTCGCCCTGATGGGCACCGTCATCGTGCTGATCACGATGCTGGTGGGTCTGCTGTCGGGCCTGACGGCGGGCCTGGGCCGGGAGAACACCTCGGCGATCACCGGGCTGCCCGCCGACCACCTGGTGTTCTCGGCGCCCGCCGACGGCAGGGAGGTCGCCTTCACCGATTCGCGGCTGACGGAGCGGACCGTACGGGCCTGGGCGCGGGTGCCGGGCGTACGGCGCGCCGATCCGGTGGGGATCACGACGACGAAGGCCGGGGCGGGCGGCCGGACCGCTGCGGTGTCGGCGTTCGGGGTGCGGCCGGGGGCCGCGCCGGCGCCGGGGCGGGTCGGTGACGGTGCGGTGGTGCTGTCCGAGAAGGCCGCGGCCTCGCTCGGGGTACGGGCCGGGGACGCGCTGACGCTGGGCGGCCGGACGTTCCGGGTCGCGGCGGTGTCGGGCACGGCGATGTACAGCCATACGCCGGTGGTCTGGACGTCGTTGGAGGACTGGCAAGGGCTGACGAGTGCCTCCGGTCCGGCTGCCGGCCGGAGCCCCGCCCCCGGGGAGAGCCGCGCATCCGGCGACTTTGCGGGAGCGACCGTGCTCGCCCTCTCCACCTCCGGGACGGCCGGTCTGGCGGCCGCCGACAAGGCGCTCGGCACGAGGACCGTCGCCACCGGCGACGCCTTGCAGGCCATCGGCTCGTTCGCCGCCGAGAACGGTTCGCTGCAGCTGATGCGCGGCTTTCTGTTCGCCATCTCCGCGCTGGTCATCGGCGCGTTCTTCACGGTGTGGACGATCCAGCGCGGTGGCGATGTCGCCGTGCTGAAGGCGCTGGGCGCCTCGACCCGCTATCTGCTGCGGGACGCGCTCGGCCAGGCCGTCGTCCTGCTGGTGGCCGGGACCGGCCTGGGCACCGCCGTGGCGGCCGTGGTGGGCGCCGGGATCGGCGGCACGGTGCCGTTTGTGCTGGCCCCGTCCACCGTGCTGGTCCCCGCCCTGATCATGATCGCGCTGGGTGCCGCCGGCGCCGCACTCGCCATCCGCCGCATCACGTCCGTCGACCCGCTGACCGCCCTGGGAAGTGCCCGATGAGCCTCGAACTGACCGATGTCACCCTCACCTACCCCGACGGCGATGCCCGGCTGACCGCGCTGGACGAGGTCTCGCTGACCGTGCCCGCCGGATGCCTGACCGCGGTGATCGGCCCGTCCGGGTCCGGTAAGTCCAGCTTGCTCGCGGTCGCCGCCACGCTGATCGGCCCCGACCGCGGACGGGTGGTGATCGACGGCACCGACACCACGGGGCTCGGCCGCGCCGAGCTGACGGCGCTGCGCCGCACCACGATCGGCACGGTCTTCCAGCAGCCGAATCTGCTGCCGTCGCTGACCGCCGCCGAGCAGTTGCAGGTGATGGCCCATCTGGACGGCCGCTCGCCCCGTACGGCGCGGGTCCGCGCACGGGAGCTGCTGGCGGCGGTCGGCCTGGAGGGTCAGGCGGCCAGGCGGCCGCATCAGCTGTCGGGCGGTCAGCGGCAGCGGATCAATATCGCGCGGGCGCTGATGAACGAGCCCGCGGTGCTGCTGGTGGACGAGCCGACCAGCGCCCTGGACCACGAGCGGGGCGCCGCGGTGCTCGATCTGCTGCGCACCCTCACCCGGCAGCGCGCCACCGCGACGGTGCTGGTCACCCATGACACCGCGCATCTGGCCACGGCGGACCGGGTCGCCGAGGTGCGGGACGGCCGGCTCCGCCCCGGGCCCGTCCGTCCGTGACCCGGACGGACGGGCCCGGCAGCGGTGGGCCGGTCAGCCCCCGGCGGTCCCTTGGGGCTGGTCGTCCGCCGCGTGCGAGAAGAGCTTGAGGACCGGGACACCGACCTTGTGGCGGGCGCGGGAGGCCCAGTCGCGGTGGAAGAACTCCTCCACGAAGTGCGGGGTGGTCAGCACGATCACCTCGTCCGCGCCGGTCTGGTCCACGACGGACCGCAGCAGGTCCAGCGGATGGTCCTCGACCACCTGCCCGACGGCCTGTGCGCCGGTGTCGCGCAGCGCCTGCAGGGTGTGGGCCAGGGCCAGCTCGGCGGGGGCCTCGGCACGGGCGCCGCCCGGCTCCTCGCCCTCCCGTACGGCGTCGTCGAACTCACCGAGAGCGACGTCGTCGATGGCCCGTAGCAGAACATCCTGCTTGCCGCGAGGCTGCATGAGCACGACGAACGAGATCCGGTCATCGCCGTGCAGGGTGGTCACAAACTCCACGTCGGCGGGCGTCAGTGGCTTCTCGATCATCAATACGCTCGTGAACACGATGGACGCCCTTCTTCTCTTCGGGGCGCCGCATGGCACGGAGCCCGACAGACACCATCCTGCCCCGTCGCCGTGCGGGACCTGTTGGCTTTCAGTGTGCCCAACGGAAGCTAAGCGGAACAGATAATTCCGCCGATTGTCAGGACCGACGGTAGCGAGTGAAGAGGAACCCGGCCTCCTCCAGTACCGACGCCAGGGCGAACCGCTCCGGCACCGGCACGGCGGGGCCGTTCATGATCCTCGGTGCCTCGCCCACGGCGACCACCGGAGCCAGCGACAGACACAGCTCGTCCAGCGCTCCGGCCGCCGCGAACTGCCCCAGCAGCATCGGCCCGCCCTCCGTCAGCAGCCGGGTATGGCCCCGCCCGGCCAGCACCGCGGCCACCCGGGCCGGATCGACGCCCTGCCCCTCGCCGGCGAACAGCACCTCGGCGCCCGCGGCGCGGGCCTCGGCCACCCGGTCGGCCGGCGCGCCCGCGCCGGTCAGCACGAGGGTGGGCACCAGCGGCTCGGTGAACAACGGCAGGGTGAAGTCCAGCCCGAGGCCGGCGGTCACCACGGCGATGGCGGGGGCCGGTCCCTGGCCGGCGGCGGCCCGGCGGGCGGCGAACGCCTCCCGGGCACGGGCCGGCCGGTAGCCCTCCTGCCGCACCGTCTCCGCGCCCACCACCACCGCGTCCGCGAGCCCCCGCAGCACCCCGAAGATCCGCATGTCGGCCTCGCTGGAGAGCGGCTGTGAGCGGCCCTCGTGGTGGGCGGCACCGTCCACGGACGACACCATGTTCGCCCGCAGCCAGCCGGTGCGCCCCGAGCGCACCGGGTCGTCCGCCGCCGGGTACGCGTAGGCGTCGGCCAGCTCGTGCAGCGTCCATGCGCGGTCCGCGGGGCCGATCGCGCCCACCTCGGTGTTGTCGGCGTCAGGGGCCGGTGCGGAGGGGGCGGGGAGAGGGAACAGGCGTCGCATGGCGGCAGTGTGACATGCCTCGCTCAGCGGACCGGCAGCCACCGCACAGGAGATAGGCTGGACGGCTGTGTCGCCTTCCCAGCCCTCTTCCCCGCAGCCCGACCCGATAGCCGGACCGCCGGCCGACGGGGACGAGGCGGCGCCCGCCGCGCTCACCGCCCGCGCCCCGCACGTCCCGGCCGACCGCCTGGTCGCCGAGATGGTGCCGCCGCCGCGCTTCCAGGGCGCCCGCTTCGACACCTATATCCCGGACGCCGGACAGCCCAGCCAGGCCGCGGCCGTCCAGGTCCTGAGCGACTTCGCGGACAGCATCGACGGCGGGGCCGGCCCGAGCACCGCAAAGCGCCGCTGGTTCGCCAGGAAGCCGGCCGCTCCCAAGGGCCCGCGCGGCGTCTATCTGGACGGCGGCTACGGCGTCGGCAAGACGCATCTGCTCGCCTCCCTGTGGCACGCCACCCCCGCCCCGGCCGAACGCAAGGCCTTCGGCACCTTCGTCGAGCTGACGAACCTCGTCGGTGCGCTCGGCTTCCAGCAGACCGTACGCACCCTCGGCGAGCACAAGCTGCTGTGCATCGACGAGTTCGAGCTGGACGACCCCGGCGACACGGTGCTGGTCTCCACCCTGCTCGGCAAGCTGGTGGACGCCGGTGTGGCGCTGGCCGCCACCTCCAACACGCTGCCCGGCAAGCTCGGCGAGGGCCGGTTCGCCGCCGCCGACTTCCTGCGGGAGATCCAGGGCCTGGGCGCCCATTTCCGTCCGCTGCGGATCGACGGTGAGGACTACCGCCACCGCGGCCTGCCCGAGGCGCCCGCCCCGTACGACGACGAGACCGTCACCCGCACGGCATACCGCACGCCCGGTGCCTCGCTCGACGACTTCCCCTCCCTGCTGGACCATCTGTCCAAGGTGCACCCCAGCCGCTACGGCGCGATGTGCGACGGCATCGAGGCGGTCTGCCTCACGGACGTCCAGGCGGTGCCCGACCAGTCCACGGCGCTGCGCCTGGTCGTCCTCGCCGACCGGCTCTACGACCGTGAGGTGCCGGTACTGACCTCCGGCAAGGCCTTCGACGAGCTGTTCAGCGAGGAGATGCTGCGCGGCGGCTACCGCAAGAAGTACTTCCGGGCGATCTCCCGGCTGACGGCGCTGGCGCGCGACGCGGGCCCGCTGGTGGCCGACGGCTCCCGGTAGGGACCCCGGCGACACCCGGACCGCGGCCTGGTTCCCGGCGACCGGGCCGCGTGGTACACACGAGCGGGTTACGTCACCTGTCCGCCAACAGGGAGTTGCCCATGTCCGCGACACGACGTCAGATCCTGGTGAGAACCGGTGTGCTGGGGGCGGGAATCGCCTTCTCCGGAAGCCTCACGGAGCTCTTCACCTCGTCGCCTCGCCCCGGCCGCCTCACCCCCGGCGGGAGCTGAGGGCGCAGGCGACGGCGGTGGTGGCGGCCGCGATGAGGACGGTGGCGGCGAGCGGCAGCCAGGGGGTGTGGACCGTGCCGTGGGCGGAGCCGGTGACCAGGCCCGAGAGGGCGGCGTTGGCGGGCGACACGGACAGCACGAGCAGCAGCAGCGCGGCGGTCATGCCCACCGGGATGCTCCAGCCGGGGCTGCGCAGCACCGGCCGGTTGCTCAGCACGCCGACTGCCGTGCCCGTCAGCAGGCAGGCCAGCGCGGCGAGCAGCCCGGCGACGGTCGCGGGCAGGACCGGGACCGGCACCTGGTGGCCGGTGGAGTGCGGGTCGGACAGCAGCACGACCAGCGCCGTCCCCAGGAGCGTCAGGAGCAGCGCGGCGCAGGCCGCGGTCAGTACGCCGGCGAGATGGGCCCGGCCGGGCCCGGCGGCCGCGGCGGTGCAATTGCGGGCGGCCGGCGGCTCGTTGGTGACACAGACCCGGGTCAGCCATACGGCGGCCGGCAGCACACCGCCGGCGGCATAGCCGAATGCGTCGAGGATCGGGCCGCCGCTCTGGACGCCGATGGCCAGCCAGGCGGCGTAGAGGACGACCGGCGGCAGCCAGCGGTGCGAGCCGACGAGCAGCGCCGCCTGGTAGCGGAGGAGAGCGATCACAGGAGGGGGGCCTCGTCGGGTGCGGGTGCGGGGGCGGGGGCAGGTGCGGGTTCGGAGGTGGGGGCGGGAGCGTCGCCCGGAGCCGTCCCGGCGCGGCGCACCGTCCCGTTGCGCAGGACCGTCCCGTCGCCGGTCGCGGACACTTGATCCGGCCACGCCCCGGCGGCGGTGACCGAGCGGATGTGCCAGGGCGGCCTGGCGGTGAGCAGGGCGCGCAGCACGGCGTCGGAGTGGACGGCCGGGACCGTCAGACGGGTCGTGCCGTCCGGTCCCGGAGCGATCTGCGGACCGCCGGGCAGCCGTGGCGCTCCGGCGGACGCACGCTCGGGGCCGCCGGGCAGCGCCGCTCCCGGCGGGCCCTCGGCCTCGATGACCACTCTCGTGCCCGGCACGGCCGCCGGTTCCGCCGCCGGGCCGCTCTCCGCACCGGCCGACAGCCGTCCGTCCGCGACTCGGTAGCGGGCGTCGGCCGCGCCCGCCAGCCGCTGCGGATCGTGGTCGACGAACACGACGGTGCCGCCGTCCGCGACCCGCTCGGCAACCGCCCGGTCGAGCACCTCCCGCGCGCTGCGGTCCAGGCCGGTCCAGGCCTCGTCCAGGACCAGGAGTCCGGGCTCGGCGAGCAGTGCCTGGGCGACCGCGACCTTCTGGCTCGTGCCCTTGGACAGCTCCGCCAGCCGGGTACGCGCATGCCCGGCCGCCCCGAAGCGTTCGAGCCACTCGGTGGCGCGGCGGGCCGCCTCGGGGCCGCGCAGACCGTGGATGCGGCCGAGGTGGGTGAGGTAGCCGAGGGCGGTGAAGGGCAGCTCGGCCGGGAACCGTTCGGGCACATAGGCGCTGCGCGGGCGGCCGGTGATACGTCCGGTACTGGGCCGGTCGATCCCGGCCAACAGCCGCAGCAGGGTGGACTTCCCGCTGCCGTTGCTCCCCTCGATGCGCAGCAGCGCACCTGCGGGCACATCGAGCTGCACCTCCCGCAGCACCCAGGGACCGCGCACTCCGTAGCGGCGCCCCACCCCGTCCAGCCTCATGTGTTCCGGCACCTCCGCATGTGTTCCGGCACCTCCGCTGCCTCCCGGCGGCCCCCGCCCGCTCCGCCCTCCCCGACGGTAGCCGGACCGGCTGCCCGGCGTCCGCCCGGGGCGCAATCCCCCTGCGGGCAGCAACCCGGCGTCGGGAAGGCGGCGTTGGGCTCCGCGCCCGGCCGGCCGGCGGGCCGCCCGGCGGGAGGGCGGGAGCGGTGGCGGGGGCGCTGTCGGTGGCGGCTGGCAGACTGGGCGGGTGACCAGCAGTGAGACCGCCGGACAGCCCGGCAACGACTCCGCCGTCCCCGTGCGCCACGAAGACACCGGCCGGGACGCGGCACCGCAGTTCGTGCTGCCGCTCGTCGCGCGGATCGAGCGGGCCGAGCCACCGGCGCGTACGGACGCGCTGGAGACGGCGGCGCGCGCGGTGCTGGTGCTGCTGTCAGACGAGCGGTCGGCCGGGGACGGCGAGTGGGCCGCGGCGGTGCGGGACTGGCAGGACGCCCGGATCCGGAAGGTGGTGCGCCGGGCGCGCGGCGCGGAGTGGCGGCGGGCCGGGGCGCTGCCGGGCATCACGGTCACCGGCCACCGCGCCGAGGTACGGGTCTTCCCGCCGGTGCCGCTGGACGGCTGGCCGAAGGATCTGGTGCGTCTGCAGGTATCCGGCACGGAGCTGGACGACCCCGAACCCCCCGGTGCGCCGGTCGCGGACGCACCGGTGCTCTGGCTCAGCCCCGAGCTGGAGATGACCGCGGGCAAGGCGATGGCACAGGCCGGACACGGCGCGCAGCTGGCCTGGTGGGAGCTGTCCGAGCAGGAGCGGGCGGCCTGGCGCGCGGCCGGGTTCCCACTGTCCGTACGGACCGCCCCGAGCGCGGAGTGGGAGAGGCTGACCCGCAGCGGCCTGCCGGTGGTCCACGATGCCGGATTCACGGAGATCGCCCCCGGGAAGACCGTTGCAGTCGACGGAGTGGACCACGTCAGATCCCTCCCGCGCTGACGACATCCACAGGCGGGCCGCTCCCGCGCCGAACGCGCCCCGCGCCGATGTCCTCCGGCCCAAGGGGACGGAGGACACCGGCAGCGCGGGTCGGGCGGTGTATCAGGTGGTGAGGGTGGCGACGGGGTCGAAGCCGTAGGTACGGGCATAGCCGTTCTCGGTGCCGACGAGGAGGTCGACGACCTCGAAGTAGCGGTCCCAGAACGGGGTTTCGCGCAGCGCGTCGATGAGGAGCTGATAGGCGCCGTGGTCGTCGGCTTCCCAGACCCAGACGTCGGTGACGCGGGTGGAGTAGAACTCCGTGTCGTAGAAGCGTGACCGGACGCCGGTCGTCTTGGCCTTGATCGCGGGGACGACCTGGGTGGCGAAGGCCGTCATCCGCTCCTGGGGGGTCATGGCGAGCCATTCGGGCCTGGTCTTGATGAGCATGAACGCGGTGACCGGCGGTGCGGTTTCCTCAACGGGCATGGCGGGACCCTCCGGAGTGGCAGTGGGTTGTGGTGTGCTGGGCATCGTGTGTTCCGGTGCGGGGGTGGCGCGTCCTCAGGAGAGGACGGCGGGCTTGAGGGTCTGGGCGCACCACTGTTCGAAGGTGGTGCGGGAGGCGGTGTCCGGGGTGCGGGCGACCCCCGCGTCAAGGCCCTCGTCCTTGGCCCGCTTCATGTCGACGATGCCCTGGACGAACGCCTCGTTGAGGCCGTAGCCGACGAGGGTGGTGTACAGCTCGTCGAGCGGCCGGCGTTCGTAGCGGACGGGGCGGCCGAGCTGCTCGGTCATGATGCGGGCGAGGTCGTTGGGGGACAGGTCCTGCGGCCCGAGGACCGGGACGTTGTCGCTGCCGGTCCACGAGCGCTCCAGCAGCAGGCCGGCGGCGACGGCCGCAATGTCGGCGACGGAGACGAGGGGGGCCTTGCGGTCGGCGTCGACGGCGTCGGTGAAGACACCCTTCTCACGGATCGAGTCGGCCTCCTCCAGGATGTTCTCGAAGAAGGACGGGTTGGCCAGGGCGCGGTAGGCGACACCGGTGTCGGTGAGGAGGCCGTCCATGGCGAGGGAAGCGGTGACGAGTCCCGCGCGGTCGGCGACCGGGGTGCCGCGGCCGAGCGCGGAGACGCCGACGACGTGGCCGACGCCGTGCGCGGCGAGGGCCTTCGCGGCGGGGCGGGTGAAGCCGCAGAAGGTGTCCTCCGGGGCCAGGGAGGAGTCCGGGGGGACGAGCCAGAACACGGCGTCCGCACCCTCGAAGGCCCGGTCGACGACCTCGGCGTCGCCGTGCGAGCCGGTGATCACCTCGACGTGTTCGCGCACCTCGTCGGGAAGCCGGGCGGGGTCGCGCACGACCACACGCAATTCCTCGTCGTGGGCGGGGGCGGACTCCAGGAGCAGGGGCAGCAGGTGGCGGCCGATGTTCCCGGTGGGAGCAGTGATGACGATCATGAAAACCTCAGGGGTCGTGCCGGATCGGTACGTCCGTCATCCTGCGGAGCACCACAGTGTTGCCACAATGGGAACTTCAGCACTGAATCATTGCCTGAAATGGAATTATGCCGATGAGCAGCAGTTCAGAGCCTGTTATCGACGCCAATCTCGCCGTCGCGCTGGACGCTCTGCTGGCCGAGCAGAGCGTCACCCGCGCCGCCGCCCGCCTGCACACGTCGCCCGCCGCCATGAGCCGCACTCTCGCCCGTCTCCGGCGCATCCTCCAAGACCCCCTGCTGGTCCGGGCCGGCCAGGCCATGGTCCCCACCCCCCGCGCCCAGGCCCTGCGCGAGGAGGCCGCCGCGGTGGTGCACCGCCTCGGGGCACTGCTCGCTCCCGACGCCGGCGTCGACCCCGCCGACCTGCGCAGCACCTTCACCCTCCAAGCGGCCGACCTGGTCGGCGCGGCACTGGCCCCCGGGCTGCTGCGGCTGGCCCGGCAGGAGGCGCCGGGGGTCTCGTTGCGCTTCCGGGCCGAGGAATGGGAAGCCGGACCGGCCCTGCGCGAGGGCCGGATCGACCTGGAGGTCGGATCCATCGACCACGTCGACCCCGAGACCCAGGTCGAGGAACTGGTCACCTTCCGGATGGCGGCGGCCGTCCGGCCCGGCCACCCCCTCACCGAAGGGTCCCTGACCCCGGACCGGCTCGCTGCCGCCGAACATGTTGTGGTGAGCCGCCGCGGCCGGTTCGCCGGCCCCCTGGACGCCGCGCTGGCCGAGCGGAACCTCCACCGGCGGGTCACTGTCGTCCTCCCCGGCCACCTGGCCGCGATGGCCCTCGCTGCCCGCAGCGATGTCGTCTGCCTCATCCCCAGCGCACCCCCCGGCGTCGTCCCTTTCCCCCTCACCGACGCCGCCGCCACCCTCGGCCTGCGCCTCCTCGACATCCCCCTGCCCCTGCCGCCACTGACCATCGGCATGGCATGGCACCCCCGTCACGCAGCCGACCGAGGCCACCAGTGGCTCCGCAGCGCCGTCCGCCGGACTCTTCTCGCACCCGGAAGCCCGGCCACCTGAGAGCGAAGTGCGCGGCGCCGGCCCCGAGGGAGATCACGCCGGGCCCGTGCACGGTCGCCGTCGGCCACCCCGCGCCGCGGAGGGCGCTGCCGCGCAGGCGTTGCGGGCCGGAGCCGGAACTCACCGGGCCGGCTCCGCACCCTCGCGGAGGAAGCTCAAATCAACCTCTGAAATCGTTCGCCGGAGGGTTCGCCGCGTCCTGCCGCGGCCAGGAGTACCCACACCACGGAGTGAGAGGGGGAGCCATGAAGCGCCTGGGTACGGGAATCGGCTGGCGGCCGGAAATCGCCGCGGAGATCGCGGAGCTGCCCGGGGTGGACTGGGTCGAGGTGGTGGCGGAGAACATCTGCCCCGGCCATCTGCCGTACGCCCTGCAGGAGTTGCGCGAGCGCGGCACGACCGTCATCCCGCACGGGGTCTCACTCGGCCTCGGCGGCGCCGACCGTCCGGACGCCGGCCGGCTGTCCGCCCTCGCCGAGCGCGCCGAGCTGCTCGGCGCACCGCTGGTCACCGAGCACATCGCCTTCGTCCGGGCCGGTGGTCCGCGCACCGCGTCCCCCCGTATGGAGGCCGGCCATCTGCTGCCCGTACCGCGCACCCGTGACGCGCTGGACGTGCTGTGCGAGAACGTACGGATCGCCCAGGACGCGCTGCCGGTGCCGCTGGCGCTGGAGAACATCGCCGCCCTCGTCAACTGGCCGGGCGAGGAGCTGACCGAGGGGCAGTTCCTGGCCGAACTCGTCGAGCGGACCGGGGTGCGGCTGCTCATCGATGTCGCCAACCTCCATACGAACCACGTCAACCGAGGTGAGGACCCGGCAGTCACCCTGGACGAACTGCCGGTCGAGGCCCTCGCCTACGTCCATGTCGCGGGCGGTGTGGAGCGGGACGGGGTGTGGCACGACAGCCATGCCCACCCGGTGACCCGGCCCGTGCTGGATGTCCTCGCCGAGCTGTGCGCCCGGACCGTCCCGCCCGGTGTGCTGCTGGAGCGGGACGAGGACTTCCCCGGGGGCGGCGAGCTGGCCGGTGAACTCGAGGCGATCCGCACCGTGCTGAAGGAGGCCCGCCATGTCCGGGCGGCTTGAGCCGGTACCGGAGAGCGCACTGGACGCCCGCACCCGGCCGGACACGGTCCCCGTCGCTGAGCCGATGCACATCGCCGAGGCGGCGCCCGTCCCTGAGGCGACGCCCGTCCCTGAGGTGGCGCCCGACGCTGAGGCAGCGCCCGCCCCTGAGGCGGCGCCCGGCGCTGAGGCGACGCCCGCCCCTGAGGCGGCGCCCGGCGCACCCGCCGGTACGGGCGGCGAGGCGGGCGGTGACCCGGCCACGGGCACCGACGCGGCGCGGCAGCGGCTGGCGCGGGCGCAGACCGCGCTGCTGTCCGCGCTGGTCGCGGGGGCCCCGGCCCCCGAGGGCTTCGACCACGCACGGCTGCGGGTGCAGAGCCGGGCGCTGACCGCCAAGCGGGCCGCGGTCGTCGCCAAGGTCGCGCCCGAGCTGCCCGAGATCCTCGGCTCGGACTACCGGGCCGCATTCCTCGGCTATGCGCGGCACCGGCCCATGGGCGGCGGCTACCGCCAGGACGCCCTGGACTTCGCGGCGCATCTGCTGGACCGGGGACATCCTGAAGACCCGGCCGCTCGGCAGGAGTTGACGCGCTGGTGGCGGGACCGCGCCGGCCCGAAGCCACCGTCCGCACACCCCCTGGCCCGGCTGGTGCGCGCCGCACGGCATGCCCTGGGCCGGAGGTGACCGTGGTACCAGGCGCCGCCCGCACGGTGAGCTGCCGACGGGGGCCACCGCCTTGCACTGACCCTCTACGAGATGGCCCATCTCTCCGGCGGCCCGCACCGGCTCGCCGATCCGGTCCTGGTGCTGATGGCTCAGCAGCGGCGGCTGCTGCTCGCCGACACCGGCTGGGCCACCGTCGTCGACCCGGTCGGCAAGGACGCCGTCGAGCGGGCCACGCCGAGCGCCATCGGGCCCGGAGGGCAGCGCCGCATACCGGCGACACGGCACGCCCTCGCCGATGACGACGCGGTGCGCGAGGTGGGCGACCGGCTGGTGACCGACGGACCGGCGCTGCCCTCCGCGGCCCGTCCGGGCGTCGCCACGGCCGTCCGCCTGGTACGGGGTGCCGCCCTCCTGGTGGTGCTGTCCACCCTCGCCTCCTACCGGACGGCGCCGGCCGGCGCGGACGACGGGATGCTCCTGGCCTGGTACTCGCCCCCCTGATCCGCACCCTCGGCGCCTGGGCCGTGGCCCGCTTCGAGCTCCACCCGTACAGCGACTGGGCCCCCGACGCCGGCGAAGAGCAGCTGCCGCGCACTGCCGACTCCCCCGCCGCCCCTGCCTCCCTCACCTCGTCCGCCCTCCGCGGCCCCATTGCCCTCACCGACCCCACCTTGCGCGCCGCGCTCCACTCTTCCGGGGCATAGGCACCGACACCGGTGCCAGGTGCTTTACAACGACAATCGCCGCCCCAACTATCCCTTTTGTATGCACACACGAAGGGACGGCCAGTGAGAGCACTTGCGTTGTACGGCACCATCGGGTCGCTGTTGGTGACCGCCCTCGCCACTGCCCCGGCAGGCGGCGCCACGGGGGCCGCCGCCGCACCACCCGCGCCCGCCCCGCACCGCATCGAATTCGGCCGCTGCGCAGCGGTGGAGCATCTGCCGTCGTCCGTCGAGTGCGGCCGACTCACCGTTCCCCTCGACTACGGGCGCCCCGACGGCAAGAAGATCAGCCTCACCGTCAGCCGGGCCCGTGCCACCGCGCGCGGCGAACGGCAGGGCGCCATGGTCTTCAACCCGGGCGGCCCCGGCGCGTCCAGCATGGAGTTCCCGCTCTACGGCGGGCTTCCCAAGTGGAGCAGGCTGGCCCGCGCCTATGACTTCGTGGGCTATGCGCCGCGTGGCGTGGGCCGCTCGGCGCCGCTGTCGTGCGAGGACCCCAAGGAGTTCGCCAAGGCGCCCACCGACAGCCGGCCACACCCCGACGCGGCCTTCAAGCGCCGGAAGGTGGCCGAGGCCAGAAAGTACGCCCGCGGCTGCGTCCGCCGGGCCGGTGCGGACCTGCCGTACTACAACTCCGTCAACAACGCCCGTGACCTGGACATGCTGCGGGCCGCGCTCGGCGAGAAGAAGCTGACGTTCATGGGCGCCTCCTACGGGACGTACTTCGCCGCGGTCTATGCGACGCTCTTCCCCGGCCACGTCCGGCGGATGCTCTTCGACAGTGTGGTCAATCCCGCGCCCCGGCAGATCTGGTACCGCAACAACCTCGACCAGGACATCGCCTTCCAGCGCCGCTGGAGCGACTGGCTGCGCTGGACCGCCGGGCACGATGACCGCTACCACCTCGGTACGTCCAAGAGGGCGGTGCAGCGCGCCTACGACACGGCCGCGAAGAAGCTGCGCCGCAATCCGCTCAACGGGAAGATCGGGGCCGGCCAGCTGCAGTCGGCGTTCCTCAAGACCGGCTACAACGACGCCTTCTGGCCGGTGCGCGCCGAGGCGCTCTCGGGGTATCTGCACGGCGACCCCAAGCCGCTGATCGCCCAGGCCCTGCCGCGGTCCGTCGGCGCCAAGGACGAGGAGAACGCCAACGCCGTCTACACCGCCGTGGAGTGCAATGACGCGCGCTGGCCGCACAGCTGGCGCACCTGGGACCGGGACAACACCGAAGTCGCCCGGATCGCCCCCTTCGAGACCTGGGACAACGCCTGGATGAATCTGCCGTGCGCCTTCTGGCCCGACCGGTCGGAGACGGCCGCGGCCGAGCTCGACGCGGCGGCACACCGGGCGGGCGGCCACGCCGGCGGACAGGACCTGGCCGACGCCGCCGGCCGTGCGGCCTCGACCGCGCTCGACGACGCGCTGCACGGGCAGCGGGGTCCGCTCGACATCCACACGGAGCCCGGCGCGCTGCCGCCGGTGCTGCTGCTGGCGGCCGAGCGGGACGCGGCGACGCCGTACCGGGGTGCGCTGGAGCTGCAGCACCGGCTGCCCGGCTCCTCACTGGTCACCGAGAACGGGGCGGGCACACACGGCATCGGGTTCGGTGACAACGCCTGTGTGAACAAGTACGTCGACGCGTATCTGCTGGACGGGAAGATCCCGGCGCACAAGGTGTACTGCCCGCCGCGCGCGGAGCCGGTACCGGGCCAGCAGGCGACCCGGGCGCAGCACGCGCTGCCGGGGAAGTAGCCAGGACCGCAGACGCCACGGGCCGTCCCCTGGGGGGGCGGCCCGTGGCGCTGTCCGCGGCGGCGCCGGCCGCGCCGCTTGCCGGTTACGCCAGACCGGCGACCAGCTCGGAGACCGGCTTACGGCGTCCGGTGTAGAACGGGATCTCCTCGCGGACGTGCATCCGTGCCTCGGAGCCGCGCAGATGACGCATCAGGTCGACGATGCGGTAGAGCTCATCGGCCTCGAACGCGAGCACCCACTCGTAGTCGCCGAGCGAGAACGACGGCACGGTGTTGGCGCGCACGTCCGGGAAGCCACGGGCCATCTTGCCGTGGTCGGCCAGCATCCGGCGGCGGTCCTCGTCGGGGAGGAGGTACCACTCGTAAGAGCGCACGAAGGGGTAGACGCTCACATAGGCGCGCGGCTGCTCGTCGGCCAGGAAGGCCGGGATGTGCGACTTGTTGAACTCGGCGGGGCGGTGCAGCGCCATGTTCGACCAGACCGGCTCCAGCGCACGGCCCAGACGGGTGCGGCGGAAGAGGTTGTAAGCCTCCTGGAGGGCGTCCGAGCTCTCCGAGTGCCACCAGATCATCACGTCGGCGTCGGCACGCAGGCCGGACACGTCATAGGTGCCGCGCACCACCACGTCCTTGGCCGCGAGCTGCGCGAACAGCTCTTCGACCTCCTCGGCGTAGCCGGTGCGGTCCTCCGGGAGGACCTCGCGCAGCTTGAACACCGACCAGAGGGTGTAGCGGATGATCTCGTTGAGGTCCTTGGCCTTCTTGCCGGCGTGCGGAACCTTCTCGGGCGCCGCGGGTGCCTGCGGCGCGGAAGCGGGAGTGGAAGCGTCTGTCATGCCGTCCATTCTCACTCGGCGGGGACGGAGTCCGGGCGCAGGGTGCCGAGGATGTCGTCGGCGGCCGTACGGGCCGAGGCGATACAGGCGGGGATGCCGACGCCCGCATAGAGCGCGCCGCACACCCTCAGGCCCGGCAGCTGCGCCACGGCGTCCTGGATGCGGGCCACCCGCTCCAGGTGGCCGACCGGGTACTGGGGCAGCCCGCCGTCCCAGCGGGTGACCCGGGACGCGACCGGGGCGGCGGTCAGCCCGACCGCCTCGCGCAGGTCCGTCCGCGAGAAGCCGACCAGTTCGGAGTCCTCGCGCGCCAGGTCCTCCTCGTCGCCGTGGCGGCCGAGGGAGGTACGCAGCACGAAGAGGTCGGGGTCGAAGCCGCCGAGCCAGCCCCACTTGTTGCCGGAGAAGGTGGACGCCTTGATCTTGCGGCCGTCCACGGGCGGTACGAGGAAGCCGCTGCCGGTGAGCCGATCCTCGACGTCGGCGCGGCAAAAGGCCATGGTCACCAGCGCCATGGAGGCGTACTCGACGCGGTTCAGCTCGGCCGCGGCGGGCCGGCAGACGGGGGCGAGGAGGCGGGCGGCGGCGGGCGCGGGGGCGGCGAGGACGACGGCGTCGGCGGCGAGCGGGGCACCGTCGAGGTCGATGAGCCAGCCGTCAAAGGACCGCCGCACGCCGGTGACCTGTGTGCCCGTACGGATCTCACCGCCCTTGGCCCGTACGGCAGCGGCCACCGCGCCCGGCAGCGTCCCGATGCCGCCCTCGATGCCCGTGAAGACGGGGCCGGACGCGGCGGCCCCGGTCCGGTGGACGGCCTCGGCGGACCGCGCCTGGAGGCCCCGTACGCCGTCGAGCAGCGAACGGTTCGTGCGCGCGGCCTCGAACAGCGGGGGAACGGCGGCGCGCATCGAGATCTGGTAGGCATCGCCCGCGTACACCCCGCCGAGGAGGGGCTCCACGAGCCGGTCGACGACCTCGCGGCCCAGACGCCGGGCGACATAGGCGCCGACGGCGACGTCCTCGCCGACCTCGGTGCGCGGCAGCCGGGCATCCTCGTCGATACGGGCGAGCCCTTCGGCGGAGAGCACACCGGAGGCGGCGAGCGGACCGAGGTCCCCGGGGACACCCATGACATGGCCCTTGGGCATCGGACGCAGCGCGCCGCGCGTCCACAGGGACGCCGTTGCCGTGGTGGGCGGCTGCAGCCGGTCGCCGATCCCGACGGCGCGCGCGAGATCCACCGCCTCCGGCCGTCTGGCGAGCATCGATTCGGCGCCCAGATCGACGGGTACGCCCGCGATCTCACCCGCGTACAGCTTGCCGCCCAGCCGGTCCGTCGCCTCCAGGACGGTCACCCGGGCGCCGCCTTCGAGCAGCCGGTGTGCCGCCGCCAGCCCGGAGATGCCGCCGCCGATGACGACCACATGACCGGTGCTGCCGGGCCCGTGGCCCGTACGGGTGTGCGCTGCGCTCATGCCCCCACTCTCTCAGAGCACGCCGACGCGACCGGGACCGGATCATGCCCCGCGCCGGCGTCCGGACCGCCGGGCACGGTGGCCGGGAGCCCCGTTGACAGCGGGCAGCGGCGGGCAAAGACTCATGGTCGGCGGGTGGCGATCTTCGTACCGCCCGCCGACCGTCGAACCGGGACAGCGAGGACAGGGCCTGATGACCGACCCACGCGTACGGGATGTGTACATCGTCGACGCCGTACGGACCCCCGTCGGCAAGTACGGCGGCGCGCTGGCCGGGGTCCGGCCGGACGACCTCGCCGCCCATGTGGTCAAGGCCCTGGTGGACCGCACACCGGACCTCGATCCGGCGCGGATCGACGACGTCGTGTTCGGCGATGCGAACGGCGCGGGCGAGGACAACCGCAACGTGGCGCGGATGGCGGTACTGCTGGCCGGGCTGCCGGTGACTGTCCCCGGCGTGACCGTGAACCGGCTGTGCGGGTCCGGTCTGGAGGCGGTGATCCAGGCGGCCCGCGCCGTTGCGCACGGCGATGTGCATATCGCGGTGGCGGGCGGTGTGGAGTCGATGAGCCGGGCGCCCTATGTACTGCGCAAGCCCGAACGCGCCTTCCCCGCAGGCCATCAGGAGATGTTCTCCTCGACGCTGGGCTGGCGGATGGTCAATCCGCGGATGGCCCCGGAGTGGACGGTGGCGCTGGGAGAGGGCGCCGAGCTGATCGCCGACCGGCACGGCATCACCCGCGAGCAGCAGGACGTCTTCGCGCTGGCCAGCCATCAAAAGGCGGTGCGCGCCTGGCAGGAGGGCGCCTACGACGCGGAGGTCGTGCCGCTGCCGGACGTGGAACTGCTGCGGGACGAGACGATCCGGGAGGCGTCCTCCCTGGAGTCGCTGTCCAAGCTGAAGCCGGTGTTCCGTACGGCCGGAGGCACGGTCACCGCCGGGAACTCCTCGCCCCTCAACGACGGCGCGGCCGCGCTGCTGCTGGTCGACGAGGAGGGGCTGCGGGCCACGGGGCGCGAACCGCTGGCCCGTATCCGTGCGAGCGCGGTGACCGGCATCGAGCCGCAGCTGTTCGGCCTGGGGCCGGTGGAGGCCGTCCGCCGCGCCCTGGAGCGGTCCGGGCGCGGCTTCGGCGAGGTGGCGACGTTCGAGCTCAACGAGGCATTCGCGGCCCAGGCGTTGGGCTGCATCGGCCAGTGGCAGGAGCTGGACCCGGCGGTGGTGAATCCGCGCGGCGGCGCCATCGCCATCGGCCACCCGCTGGGCGCCTCCGGTGCCCGTCTCGCGGGGGCCGTGGCCCACCAGCTCGCCGCCCTGGGCTCGGGTACCGGGCTCGCCGCGTTGTGCATCGGCGTGGGACAGGGCCTCGCGCTGGTCCTGGAGCGCTGAGGCCCGGCGGCGCGGGCCCCGCGGCGCGGGCCCGGCCGGCGCACGCACGGGGCCTGCCCCTGGCCGGCCACCGGCACACCGGCGGGCCCGTGACGTAGCCGGCCCGAGCGGGCAGACCCGTGCGGGCAGCCCCGTACGGAAGTGGCACGGCGGAGCACCCACACGACGGAGCACCCACACGACGAAGGGCACACGGGATGGCGACGGAGCAGCTGGTGATCGTCGGGGGCGATGCGGCGGGGATGGCCGCCGCATCGCAGGCACGCCGGCTGAGGAAGCCCGACGAGCTGGCGATCACCGCGTTCGAGCGCAGCCATTTCACCTCGTACTCCGCCTGCGGCATTCCGTACTGGGTGGGCGGCGAGGTCGACGGCCCGGATGCCCTGATCGCCCGGACGGCACAGGAGCACCGCGCCCGGGACATCAATCTGCGGATGCGCTGCGAGGTCACCGAACTCGACCTGGACCGCGGCCGGGTGCGTACCCGGGACCTGGACAACGGCGGCCGGGAGTCATGGACCGGCTTCGACAAGCTGGTGCTGGCGACCGGCGCCCGCCCGCGCCGCCCCCGCCTGCCGGGCATCGAGGCGCCCGGTGTGCACGGCGTGCAGACCCTCGACGACGGCCAGGCCCTGCTGGACACCCTTGCCGCCTCGCCGGGCCGGCGGGCGGTCGTCGTGGGCGCCGGCTACATCGGCGTGGAGATGGCCGAGGCGCTGATCCACCGCGGCTACGAGGTCACCGTTCTGGAGCAGAGCGCACAGCCGATGTCCACCCTCGACCCGGACATGGGTGCGCTGGTCCATGAGGCGATGTGTGCGCTGGGCATCGAGACGGTGCGCGCGGCGACCGTCACCGGTGTGCTGACCGACGCGGAGGGGCGGGCCCGCGCGGTCACCACCGAGGACGCCGAGTACCCGGCGGATGTGGTCGTACTGGGCCTGGGCGTACGCCCCGAGACCACGCTCGCCGCCGCGGCCGGGCTGCCGCTGGGCGAGTCCGGCGGGCTGCTCACCGACCTCGCGATGCGGGTCCGCGGCCATGACCACATCTGGGCGGGCGGCGACTGCGTCGAGGTGCTGGACCTGGTCTCCGGGCAGCTGCGCCATATCGCGCTGGGCACGCACGCCAACAAGCACGGACAGGTCATCGGCGCCAATGTGGGCGGCGGATATGCGACCTTCCCCGGGGTCGTCGGCACGGCCGTCAGCAAGGTCTGTGATCTGGAGATCGCCCGCACGGGGCTGCTGGAACGCCAGGCGCTCGCCGCCGGTCTGCGCTTCGTCACCGTGACCGTCGAGGCCACCAACCGCGCCGGCTACTACCCCGGTGCCCGCCCGATGCGCGTCAAGATGCTCGCCGAGCGCCGTACGGGCCGGCTGCTGGGCGTGCAGATCGTCGGCCGGGAGGGGGCCGGCAAGCGGGTGGACATCGCGGCGGTCGCGCTGACGGCCGGGATGACGGTGGAGCAGATGACCGCCCTGGACCTCGGCTACGCCCCGCCGTTCTCCCCCGTCTGGGACCCCGTGCTGGTAGCGGCCCGCAAGGCCGCCGGTGCCGTGCGGGGCGCCGGGGCCTGACACCCCGCGCGGGCCCGCAGGCCCGGGTCCGGTCGCCGGCCTCCGGCTCCGCTCAGCGCGCCGTCTGTGTGTGGACGTAGTCGACGAGGCGGGTCAGCGCGTCCGGGTCGGTCGAGGGCAGTACGCCGTGGCCGAGGTTGAAGATGTGGCCTTCCAGTCCGGCGGCCGCGTCGAGGACCTCACGGGCCTTGGTCTCGACGGCCTCGCGGGGCGCGAAGAGCACGGCCGGGTCGATATTGCCCTGGAGCGCCTTGCCCGCACCGACGCGGCGGGCCGCCTCGTCCAGCGGGACCCGCCAGTCGACGCCGACGACATCCGCGCCCGCCTCACCCAGCAGACCGAGGAGTTCGCCGGTGCCGACGCCGAAATGGATCCGCGGGACGCCACGGCCCTCGACGGCCTGGAAGACCTTGGCGGAGGCGGGCATCACCGAGCGGATGTAGTCGGCCGGCGAGAGCGCGCCGACCCAGGAGTCGAAGAGCTGGACGGCACTCGCCCCGGCGTCGATCTGGACCTCGAGGAAGGCGGCGGTGATGTCGGCGAGGCGGTCCAGCAGGTCGGCCCACAGCTGCGGGTCGCCGTACATGAGGGCCTTGGTGCGCTCGTGGTTACGGGACGGGCCGCCCTCGACGAGGTAGCTGGCGAGCGTGAAGGGCGCGCCGGCGAAGCCGATCAGCGGCGTGCCGCCCAGCTCGCGGACGAGCATGCCGATGGCCTCGGTGACGTATGCGACGTCGCCGGGCTCCAGGGCGCGCAGCTGCGCCAGGTCGGCGCGGGTGCGGATCGGGTTCTCGACGACCGGGCCGACGCCGGGCTTGATGTCGAGGTCGATGCCGATGGCCTTGAGGGGCACGACGATGTCGCTGAAGTAGATGGCGGCGTCGACGTTGTGGCGGCGCACCGGCTGCAGCGTGATCTCGGTGACCAGATCGGGCCGCGTGCAGGAGTCGAGCATCGCGATGCCCTCGCGGACCTTGCGGTACTCCGGCAGTGAGCGCCCGGCCTGGCGCATGAACCACACCGGCGTGTGCGGCACCGGCTCACGCCGGCACGCCTTGAGGAAAGCCGAGTCGTGTGTACCGGTCTGCTGCTGGCCCGTGGGGCAATCGTTGGCGCTCACGCCCCAAATCTTCGCACGCCGTACCCCCCACCGAATTGGCCAGGTGGCCGATATCTCCGCATGCGCCCGGGGGCGCCTCCGAATGGGCGACGCGCGCACCGGGTGTCCTCCCCGTATGCGGGCCCGGTTCCGCCTAATCTTCCGGGCATGGCTGCGGCTCACGAACACCTCGCGGACAGCGCGGACGAGGCCCCGATCCCCTTCCGTCAGGCGGTCGAGGCGCTCCGCGCGGCACGACTGCGGCCGGAGATCGAGATCGACCCGACCCCCGCACCGAAACGGCTCGCCCCGTATGCGTATGCGCTGGAAGCGGCGGTCGTCGAGCACGGATCGGGTCCGGACGGCGAGGACAAGGATCTGGCGGACGGCCGGCTGGTGGTGCTGTACAACCCGGCCGGGGACGACACCTGGCAGGGCACCTTCCGGGTGGTGACACTGGCGCGGGCTGAGCTGGAGCCGGAGATGGGCAGCGATCCGCTGCTGCCGGAGGTGTCCTGGTCCTGGCTCACGGGTGCGCTGGACGCGCGCGGGGTGCGCTACGGCGCACCGAGCGGGACGGTGACCCGAGCCGGCTCGTACTACTTCGGCGGGCTCGCGGCGCGCGAGCCCGCGACCCAGATCGAGATCCGGGCGTCATGGACACCTGCCGAAGGGCCCGGCGGGGTGCCGGACCTGGCGGTGCATCTGTCGGGGTGGTGCGACCTGCTGTGCCAGGTGGCGGGCCTGCCGCCGGCCACGCTCGACATGACGCCGCGCGGCGGGATCGTCCCGCTGCCGCAACGCCGCGGCGCACAGCCCCGCTGAGCTGCACTTTTCCATACGGCCGGGCCGCGGTGATCACGTTTGTGCACAGCCGGTCCCGGTGATCGTTTGCGCCCGGCCGGGGCCGTGATCACCGGGACGCCGCCTCCCGCAGGAGTTCCGTGCGGTATCGCGAACGGCTCTGATCATCTTCGTGCGCACTGGATGCTCACCTCTGATCGATCACGCATCCGATTTGCCCGAATTGCCCCTAACTAAATCGTGATCAAAGTCTAAAGTCCCGCCGGTTTGCTGCCGAAGAGGTCAGTGACCCTTCAAACACGGATCATTCCGGCTCCCCCCAGCCGGCTTCCGTCCCCGCCACTCCCCCCAGGAGGCCCGGTGTCTGTTCTCCTCGAGCAACCTTCGAGCCTGGTCGCCTACCGCCCGAACAAGCCGACGGCCATGGTCGTCGTGGCCGACCCTCGCGTCCGCTCCACCGTGACCCGCCACCTGTGGGCCCTCGGAGTGCGTGACGTGATCGAGGCGTCGTCCATCGCGGAGGCCCGTCCCCGCGTCGGCAACCCGCGCGACATCTGCGTTGCCGACGTCCACCTTCCCGACGGCTCCGGCCTCACGCTGCTGTCCGAGACCCGGGCGGCGGGCTGGCCCAACGGCCTCGCGCTGTCCGCGGCCGACGACATCGGCGCCGTACGCAACGCCCTGGCCGGCGGCGTCAAGGGCTATGTCGTCACCGGCACCCGCACCAACCTGGGCCTTCCCGGCCGTCCCGGCACCTCACCCATCGGCGCCAACGCGGCCCGTATGCAGCGCCGCCCTCCGGGTGCCCCCGGCCACCCCGGCGGCTACCGCGAACTGTCGGGCCGTGAGGTCGAGGTGTTGCGGCTGGTGGCGGAGGGCCAGTCCAACAAGGCCATCGGTGTCTCGATGGGACTGTCGGCGCTGACCGTGAAGAGCCATCTGGCCCGTATCGCGCGCAAGCTCGGCACCGGTGACCGGGCCGGAATGGTGGCGGTCGCCCTGCGCACCGGCATCATTCACTGACCCTTCATCCGACCGGCTCGCCCGTCGAGGGAACGTTCCCTCGACGGGCGACGTGCATACACAGATACCCTTGACTGGTGACCGACGCCCAAAAGACCGCAGCAGACACGACACTGCGAGCAACCGGAGACTCGCCTCCGGATTCCCGACCGGCGCCGGTCCCTCTCCTGGAGCCCCGTGAGGGCATCCCCCCGGTGACCGCCACGGACGAGGCGCTCGCCGAGGTCGTGGCCGCCTTCGCGGCCGGTACGGGCCCGGTGGCCGTCGACGCCGAGCGGGCCTCCGGCTACCGCTACGGCCAGCGCGCCTACCTCGTACAGCTGCGCCGCGAGGGCGCCGGCAGCGTACTGATCGACCCGGTCGGCTGCCCCGACCTGTCGGCACTGGGGGAGGCGATCGGCGACGCCGAGTGGGTACTGCACGCCGCCACCCAGGACCTGCCCTGTCTGCGTGACATAGGGATGGTCCCCACCCGGCTGTTCGACACCGAGCTGGCCGGACGGCTGGCCGGCTTCGCCCGGGTCGGCCTGGGCGCCATGGTCGAGAACGTCCTCGGCTTCGCCCTGGAGAAGGGCCACTCCGCCGTCGACTGGTCCACCCGTCCGCTGCCCGAGCCCTGGCTGCGCTACGCCGCGCTCGATGTCGAGCTGCTGGTGGACCTGCGCGACGCGCTGGAGGAGGAGCTGGCACGGCAGGGGAAGCTGGAGTGGGCCCGGCAGGAGTTCGCCGCGATCGCCGCCGCTCCCCCGCCGCCGCCCCGCAAGGACCCCTGGCGCCGTACCTCCGGCATGCACAAGGTCCGCCGGCGCCGCCAGATGGCGGTCGTACGGGAGCTGTGGACGGCCCGTGACCAGGTCGCCCAGCGACGCGATGTCTCACCCGGCAAGGTGCTCGGGGACGCCGCGATCGTGGAGGCGGCGCTGAATCTGCCGCCGAACAGCCATGCGCTGGCCGCACTGCCCGGCTTCGGCCACCGCATGGGCCGGCGGCAGCTGGAGCAGTGGCAGGCCGCCGTCGACCGCGCCCGTGCGCTGGCCGAGAGCGAGCTGCCGCAGCCCGGCCAGCCGCTCAACGGCCCGCCGCCGCCCCGCGCCTGGGCCGACAAGGACCCGGTCGCCGCGGCCCGGCTGTCGGCTGCCCGTACGGCGGTCACCTCGCTCGCCGAGAGCCTGAACCTCCCGCAGGAGAATCTGATCACCCCGGACACCGTGCGCCGGCTGTGCTGGGAGCCGCCGGCCGAGCCGGCCCAGGAGTCGGTCGCCGAGGTGCTGGCGGGCCACGGCGCCCGTCCCTGGCAGATCGAGCAGGTCGCGCCGATCCTCACCGAGGCACTGCTGACGGACACCGACTGACGCCCGCGGCGGCCCGGATTCCGTACGCCCGGCCGTCCGCCGTCACCCCCTCCGCGCACTCGTGGCACGCCAACCGACCGCCGCGTCAGCGGGGTTGGCTTCCCGCCGCCACGACGCGGCACGAGGACGGTGCGGGAGCGGCCCGCCGCCTCCCGGGCGGCGGGGGCGGCCGGGGCGGTCGGCCTGTCCGCCCTAGCCCTGGCTGACGTGCATCCACAGCACCTTGCCGTTGGTGGCGTCGATCTCGTACATCGTCTGGTTCCAGTCGTCGCTGGTCACGACGCCCACGGTCCAGACCACCGCGTCGCTGCCGTTGTCGGCGTTGCCGAGTCCGATGGTGGTGACGGTGCCCTTCGTCTTGGCGGTGGCCGTCTGTGCGGCCTGCTGGGCCGTGACCTTGGCCTTGGCCAGCCGGGCGGCCAGCTGCTGTTTGTCGCCGGCGTCGGCCGACTCGGTGCGCGGCGGGCCCGCCTTTCCGGAGACGGCGTCGACGCGGACGTCGTTCACCGCCCCGTCGGCCGTCGCGACCGCAGTGCTCCAGTAGGGGGCGGCGGGTGAACCCTTGAGCTGTGCGGCGAGCGCCTCCGAGGCGGGGACGGCTGCCACCGCCGCCTTCAGTGCCTGCTCGTAGCCCACCTTGGCCTTGGGGACCAGGGCCTTGCGCCGGGCCTGGTCGGCGCTGAGCGAGCTGCTCGGGGAGGCGGGGGCGGAGGCGGGCACCGCCCGCGGGGGAACCGCGCTGTTCTTCCGGGCGCCGGCCGTGTCGCTGTTCCCGCAGCCCGACAGCAGCACACCCGCGGCGGCGACGGCGACGGCGCAGACCAGCCCGGTTGCACGGGGCCCCACAGGGCGCCAGCGCCGGACCACGACACCACTCCTGTTCGTATCCATATCGGCACTTTAAGTGTGCAATGAGATGAATTGCGCCAAGACCCGGCGGCATCCGGCCTTTTTCGATCAGCAGTGACCGCCGGTCGCCGGGCGGGCGCCCGGTAACCGGCGCAGCTGACCGGTGTGACCTTCACCGCTCCGGGCAGTGGGGGTGTGCAGCTTGGTTACCCGTAAGTAGCATGTCGGGTGTGAAGCGTCCCCCCGGGGCGCCCCGCAGCAGTGCCATCCCGCACCTGGAGGAGAGCCAACGTGCCTCGTACCGCTAGGGACGTCGTCTTCGTCGACGGCGTCCGCACCCCGTTCGGCAAGGCGGGCCCGAAGGGCATCTACCACGAGACCCGCGCCGACGATCTCGTCGTGAAGGCCATCCGGGAGCTGCTGCGCCGCAACCCGGCCCTGGACCCCGCGAAGATCGACGAGGTCGCCATCGCCGCCACCACCCAGATCGGTGACCAGGGTCTGACCCTCGGCCGGACGGCCGGCATCCTCGCCGGACTGCCGCAGTCCGTGCCCGGTTACTCCATCGACCGCATGTGCGCCGGCGCGCTGACCGCCGTCACCGCCACCGCCGGCTCCATCGCCTTCGGTGCGTACGACGCCGTCATCGCCGGCGGTGTCGAGCACATGGGCCGCCACCCCATGGGCGAGGCCGTCGACCCGAACCCGCGGTTCGTGAGCGAGAAGCTCGTCGACGAGTCCGCCCTGTTCATGGGCATGACCGCGGAGAACCTGCACGACCGCTACCCGCACATCACCAAGCAGCGCGCCGACGAGTACGCCGTGCGCTCGCAGGAGAAGGCGGCCAAGGCGTACGCGAACGGCAAGATCCAGCAGGACCTGGTGCCGATCTCGGTGCGCAACACCAACGCAGAGCTCGGCGAGACCGGCTGGGGCCTGGTGACCGCCGACGAGCCGATGCGCCCGGGGACGACCCTGGAGAACCTCGCCGGCCTGAAGACGCCGTTCCGTACGCACGGCCGGGTCACGGCCGGTAACGCCGCGGGTCTCAACGACGGCGCCACCGCTTCGATCCTCACCTCCGAGGACTTCGCCCGGGAGCACGACCTCCCGGTCAGGATGCGCCTGGTCTCCTTCGCCTTCGCGGGCGTGGAGCCCGAGGTCATGGGCTACGGTCCGATCCCGGCCACCGAGAAGGCGCTCGCCAAGGCGGGCCTGGGCATCGAGGACATCGGCCTGTTCGAGGTCAACGAGGCGTTCGCCGTGCAGGTGCTCGCCTTCCTCGACCACTACGGCATCGCCGACGACGACGCGCGCGTCAACCAGTACGGCGGCGCCATCGCCTTCGGTCACCCGCTGGCCTCCTCCGGCGTCCGGCTGATGACCCAGCTGGCCCGGCAGTTCGAGGAGCAGCCGCAGGTTCGCTACGGCCTGACCACCATGTGCGTCGGCTTCGGCATGGGCGCGACGGTCATCTGGGAGAACCCGAACTTCGACGGAGGCAGCAAGTGAGCACCACCACCGAACTGCTGAAGGGCGCGGCCGAGCTGTTCCCCGACGAGGTCGTCACGTCGGCGCACGTCCGCCACCTCGATCTGCCGTACGGCGCGGGCAAGTTCGCGCTGATCACGCTGGACAACGGCTTCGACCACACCAAGCCGACCACCTTCGGCCCCGGCTCGCTGGCGAACCTCAACGCCGCGATCGACCAGGTCGAGAAGGAGGCCGCGGACGGCGGCATCGTCGGCGTCGGCATCACCGGCAAGCCGTTCATCTTCGCCGTCGGCGCCGACCTCAAGGGCGTCGAGCTGCTGAAGAACCACGAGGACGCGCTGGCCATCGGCAAGGGCGGCCACGAGGTCTTCAAGCGGCTCGCGCAGCTCGCCGTGCCGACCTTCGCGTACTACAACGGTGCCGCGATGGGCGGTGGCGTCGAGGTCGGTCTGCACTGCACCTACCGCACCGTCTCCAAGGCCCTGCCGGCCTTCTCGCTGCCCGAGGTCTTCCTCGGTCTCGTCCCGGGCTGGGGCGGCTGTGCACTGCTGCCGAACCTCATCGGCGCGGACAAGGCCGTCTCGGTCATCATCGAGAACTCGCTCAACCAGAACAAGCAGCTCAAGGGCAAGCAGGTCTTCGAGCTCGGGATCGCGGACGCGCTCTTCGAGGGCGCGGACTTCCTGGAGCAGTCGCTGATCTGGACCGCGAACGTCCTCAAGGGCGAGGTGGCCGTCGAGCGCGCCGAGGTCGACCGCGGCGAGGCCTGGGACCAGGCCGTCGCCAAGGGCCGGTTCATCGCCGACGGCAAGGTGCACGGCGCCGCCCCGGCCGCCTACCGTGCGCTGGACATCATCGCCGCCGCCAAGAGCGGTGATCTGCAGGCCGGTTTCGACGCCGAGGACCAGGCGCTCGCCGACCTGATCATGGGTGGCGAACTCCGCGCCGGCATCTACTCGTTCAACCTGGTGCAGAAGCGTGCCAAGCGGCCCGCCGGTGCGCCGGACAAGAACCTGGCGCGTCCGGTCAGCAAGGTCGGCGTCGTCGGTGCCGGTCTGATGGCCTCGCAGCTCGCCCTGCTCTTCCTGCGCCGCCTGGAGGTGCCGGTCGTACTGACCGACATCGACCAGGAGCGCGTCGACAAGGGTGTGGGCTACGTCCACGCCGAGATCGACAAGCTGCTCGGCAAGGGCCGGATCAACCAGGACAAGGCCAACCGCCTCAAGGCCCTGGTCTCCGGTGTCCTCGACAAGGCCGAGGGCTTCTGTGACGCCGACTTCATCATCGAGGCCGTCTTCGAGGAGATCGGCGTCAAGCAGCAGGTGTTCGCGGAGGTGGAAGCCGTCGCCCCGGCGCACGCGATCCTCGCCACCAACACCTCCTCGCTGTCGGTCACCGAGATGGCGTCGAAGCTGAAGCACCCCGAGCGGGTCGTCGGCTTCCACTTCTTCAACCCGGTCGCGATCCTGCCGCTGCTGGAGATCGTGCGCGGCGAGAAGACCGACGACGCCTCGCTGGCCACGGCGTTCGGTGTCGCCAAGAAGCTGAAGAAGACCGTGGTACTGGTGAAGGACGCCCCGGCGTTCGTCGTCAACCGCATCCTGACCCGCTTCATGGGCGAGATCCAGAACGTCATCGACGAGGGCACCCCGGTCGAGACCGCGGAGCAGGCCATCGAGCCGCTCGGTCTGCCGATGTCGCCGCTGGTGCTGCTGGAGCTGGTCGGCCCGGCGATCGGTCTGCACGTCTCCGAGACGCTCAACCGCGCCTTCCCCGACCGCTTCACGGTCTCCCCCAACCTCAAGGCCGTCGTCGAGGCCGGCAAGCGCGGCTTCTACGTCTACCCCGCCGAGAATCCAGCCAAGCCGGAGCTGGACCCCGAGGTCGCCGCGCTCCTCGAGCAGGGCGACTCGGTGCTGACGGAGGAGCAGGTCCGCGACCGCGTCCTGGACGCGGTGGCGCAGGAGATCGGTCTGATGCTGGACGAGGGCGTGGTCGCCGAGGCGCAGGACATCGACCTGTGCCTGATCACCGGCGCCGGCTGGCCCTTCCACCTGGGCGGCATCACGCCGTACCTGGACCGCGCGGGCGTCTCCGAGCGGGTGCGGGGCAAGAAGTTCCTGGCCCCGGGCATGGCGAGCGTGCCCGCGTAAGGGGACACCGCTGATCGTATGAAGGCGTGGGCCGGCTCGGCGGAGCCGGCCCACGCCTTCATGCGTCACCGCCCGCCCGCTTCATACGTCACCGACCGCCGGCCCGGCCCCGCCGGCCCGGCCGGCCCTGACGGCCGCGGGACCCGCCCTCCCCGGCGTGGGACAGTGGCGGCATGGATCCCATGGTCATTGTCGATGCCGCGAATGTCGTCGGCTCGGTGCCCGACGGCTGGTGGCGCGACCGGCGCGGAGCGGCGGAGCGGCTGCGCGACGCGCTGTCCGAGTACCCCGACAAGGGGCTGCCGGGGCTGGTGGCGCCGCCCGTGGAGCTGGTTTTGGTGGTGGAGGGCGCGGCGCGCGGGGTCGAGTCCGTCGAGGGCGTACGGGTGGTGCCGGCGAGCGGCAGCGGCGACGACCGGATCGTGCAGCTGGTGGCGGAGGAGTGCGGCGACCGGGACTGTCTGGTGGTCACCGCGGACCGTGAACTGCGGCAGCGGGTCCAGGCGCTGGGGGCCCGGGTGACGGGACCGCGGGCGGTGCGGGGCCGGGGACGCGACGAGGCGTAGGGCGCGGGGCCGGGGGTCAGCCCTTGCCGGCCTGCCGGTTGCGGATGCCGAGGCGGCTGCGCGAGCGCCCGTACAGGAAGTAGATGCCGAAGCCGACCACCATCCAGATCCCGAACCGGACCCAGGTCTCCGCGGGCAGATTGAGCATCAGCCACAGCGAGGCCAGCACGGACAGCAGCGGCACCACCGGCACCCACGGGGTGCGGAAGGAACGGTGCAGATCAGGCCGGGAGCGGCGGAGCAGGACGACGCCGAGGGCCACCACGACGAACGCGAAGAGGGTGCCGATGTTGACCAGTTCGGCGAGTTCGTCGATCGAGGTGAAGCCGGAGACGACGGCGACGACGAGGCCCAGCGCGATGGTCGACCGGTAAGGAGTCCCGAAGCGGGGGTGGGCGCGCGAGAAGATCCGCGGCAGCAGCCCGTCCCGGCTCATCGCGAAGAACACCCGGCTCTGGCCGAGCAGCAGGATCATGCAGACCGCGGTCAGGCCGACGGCGGCGCCGAAGCTGATCACGTCCGCGAAGAAGGGGTGTCCGAGGTTCTTGAAGGCATCGGCGAGCGGGGCCTCGGTGGAGAGCTTGCTGTACTTCTCCATGCCGGTGACGACGACCGACACGGCCACGTAGAGCACGGTGCAGATGGCCAGCGAGCCGAGGATGCCGCGGGGCACATCGCGCTGCGGGTTACGGGTCTCCTCGGCGGCGGTGGCCACGACGTCGAAGCCGATGAAGGCGAAGAAGACCACGGCCGCCGCGGCGAAGACGCCCATGACCCCGAAGCTGGACGGGGCGAAGCCGAACATCAGTTCTGACAGCGGAGCGGCCAGTCCGCCGCCGGCCTCGCTGGGCTTGCTGGGCGGGATGAACGGTCTGTAGTTGGCGCCGTTGACGAGGAAGGCGCCGGCGATGATGACCAGCAGCACGACGGTGACCTTGATGCCGACGACCACCGCCGTCACCCGCGACGACAGCTTCATCCCCAGCACCAGGATGCCGGTCAGCACCAGCACGAGGATGCTGGCGAGCAGATCGAAGCCGAAGTGCCCCTCATGGGTGCCGGAGAGCCGGGCGGGCAGACGCAGCCCGGCGGTGTCCAGCAGTGAGCGCACATAGCCGGACCAGCCGACGGCCACCACCGCGCAGCCCAGGGCCAGTTCCAGGATCAGGTCCCAGCCGATGATCCAGGCCGGCAGCTCGCCCAGTGAGGCGTACGAGAAGGTGTAGGCCGAGCCGGCGACCGGCACGGTGGAGGCGAACTCCGCGTAACACAGCGCCGCCAGCGCACAGACCACGCCCGCGACGGCGAAGGACAGTGCGACGGCAGGCCCGGCCTGCTCCTTGGCGATTTTTCCGGTGAGGACGAAGATGCCGGTGCCGATGACGACACCGACGCCGAAGACGGTCAGATCGAGCGCCGACAGGGACTTTTTGAGCGTGTGCTCCGGCTCCTCGGTGTCCAGGATCGACTGCTCAACAGTCTTTGTCCGGAACAGGCCGCTATTACGGCGTGAATTGTGTGGTGTGCCGTGCTGTGTGCTCATGGGCGAACCTCCGCCTGGACGACCCTCGCAACTCTCCTGAACTGACCGAGTCTCCGCAATGTCAGGAAACAGTCGGCTTCGGCGGGCCTCCGGACGGCGGGGATTCACCCGATGGGGTGTGGCCGCGTCCATGCCGATGGGCCGGGCGGAACATCCGTACGGATGACCGGCCGGCCCATCGGCGTCGTCGTCTGCGAAATCAGTCGCGGGCGGCCTCGGCCGGCTCGCCCACGCCCGTGGCGTCGGCGGACTCGGTGTCATAGCGGCCGTCGATCTTGGAGACCAGACCGGTCACCTGGCGGGCGATGTCCGGCGCGGTGAGCCCGATCTCCGCCATGACCTCCTTGCGGGAGGCATGGTCGAGGAACCGCTCGGGGATGCCGAAGTCGCGCAGCGGCACGTCCACACCGGCGTCCCGCAGCGACTGGGCGACGGCCGAACCGACGCCGCCGGAACGGATGTTGTCCTCGACGGTGACCACGACCCGGTGCCGGGCGGCGAGCCCCGGCAGTGCCGCATCGACCGGCTTGACCCAGCGGGGGTCGACGACGGTGGTGGAGATGCCCTGCTTGTCGAGGAGGTCGGCGATCTCCAGGCACATGGGGGCGAGCGCGCCCACGGAGACCAGCAGGACGTCCGGCCGCTTGACGGCCTCGGCGGGCTCGCGCAGCAGATCCATGCCGCCCACCCGGCCGACGGCCTCGACGGCGGGGCCGACCGCGCCCTTGGAGTAACGCACCACGGTGGGCGCGTCATCGACCTCCACGGCCTCGCGCAGCTGGGCGCGGACCTGGTCGGCGTCGCGCGGCGCGGCGATCCGCAGACCGGGCACGACCTGCAGGATCGACATGTCCCACATGCCGTTGTGCGAGGCACCGTCGGTGCCGGTGATACCGGCCCGGTCCAGCACGAAGGTGACCCCGCACCGGTGCAGCGCCACATCCATCAGCACCTGGTCGAAGGCGCGGTTGAGGAAGGTGGCGTAGACGGCGAAGACCGGGTGCAGTCCGCCGGTGGCCATGCCCGCCGCGGAGACCGCCGCGTGCTGCTCGGCGATGCCGACGTCGTAGACGCGGTCGGGGAAGGCCTTGGCGAACTTCTCCAGGCCGACGGGCTGGAGCATGGCCGCCGTGATGGCGACGATGTCCTTGCGCTCCTTGCCGAGCTCGACCATCTCGTCGCCGAAGACGGACGTCCAGTCCTTGCCGCCCGAGGAGAGGGGCAGGCCGGTGTCGGGGTGGATCTTGCCGACGGCGTGGAAGCGGTCCGCCTCGTCCTGGAGGGCGGGCTGGTAGCCGCGGCCCTTCTCGGTGAGGCAGTGGACGATGACCGGACCGCCGAAGCGCTTGGCGCGCGTCAGGGCGGACTCCAGCGCCTCGATGTCGTGGCCGTCGATGGGGCCGACGTACTTGAGGCCGAGGTCCTCGAACATGCCCTGCGGGGCGATGAAGTCCTTCAGGCCCTTCTTGGCGCCGTGCAGGGTCTCGTAGAGCGGCTTGCCGACGACGGGCGTGCGCTCCAGCAGGTCCTTGCCGCGGGCCAGGAAGCGCTCGTAGCCGTCCGTGGTGCGCAGCGTGGCCAGGTGGTTGGCGAGTCCGCCGATGGTGGGGGCGTAGGAGCGCTCGTTGTCGTTGACGACGATGACGAGCGGGCGGTCCTTGGCGGCGGCGATGTTGTTGAGCGCCTCCCAGGCCATGCCGCCGGTCAGCGCACCGTCACCGATGACCGCGGCGACCCGGTTGTCCGAACCGCGTACCTCGTTGGCCTTCGCGATGCCCTCGGCCCAGCCCAGCACCGTGGAGGCATGGCTGTTCTCGATGACGTCGTGCGCGGACTCGGCGCGGGAGGGGTAGCCGGACAGGCCGCCCTTCGCCTTGAGCTTGGCGAAGTCCTGACGGCCGGTGAGCAGCTTGTGGACGTAGGACTGGTGCCCGGTGTCGAAGAGCACCTTGTCCTTCGGGGAGTCGAAGACACGGTGCAGGGCAATGGTCAGCTCGACCACGCCGAGGTTCGGCCCGAGATGCCCACCGGTCTTGGACACTGCGTCGACAAGGAAGGTACGGATCTCCCCCGCCAGCTGCTCGAGCTGCTCCGGGCCCAGTCGGTCCAGATCGCGCGGTCCCCTGATACGGGAAAGCAACGCCACCCCTGCCTCCTTGCTGCTTGCTGCCGTGGATCGAGCCTGCCGATCAGATGAGTCTAATGTCGCGCCCGCCGCGGCGACGCACGGGCCTTGCGATGTATGTCACTCGGGTGAAACGGGCTGTGGTGTGCCGAATCGGGTACGTCGCCGCACGCGGACCGGCCCCCACCGGATCATGCCCGGTGGGGGCCCGCACCGTCGGACGACGACTTCAGGTCAGGTGCGTCCGGCCGTCTTCTGCGTCCGGCGGGAGACCGAGTCGATCACCACGGCGGCGAGCAGCACCGCACCGGTGATCATGTACTGGATCTCGCTGGCCATGCCGAGCAGGTTCAGGCCCTGCTGGATCGACTGGATGACCAGCATGCCCAGCAGCGCGGACCAGATCTTGCCCCGTCCGCCGAAGAGGCTGGTGCCGCCGATGACGGCCGCCGCGATGACGTTCATCAGGGTGTTGCCGGAGCCCAGGTTCTTGGTGGCGCCACCGGACAGGGAGGCGATGAACAGTCCACCGAAGGCCGCGAGCATGCCGGAGATGGCGAAGACGCTGATCCGGATCTTGTTCACATTGATGCCCGCCCGGCGCGCCGCCTCGGCGTTGCCGCCGACCGCGAAGATCTGCCGTCCGTAGGTGGTGCGGCGCACCACGAAGTCGGCGATGACCAGGACCGCGAGGAACAGCACCAGGGCCAGCGGCAGACCGCGGGCGCCGGCCGGCTCGTTCAGGACGTAAGCGACGACGAAGGCGATCACCGCAACCACACCGGTGCGCAGCAGGATCTCGCTGAGCGGCCGGGACGGCAGCTCAGCGGCCTTGCGGCGCTTGCTGTCCAGCAGCAGCGAGCCGGCGTAGGCGAGGACGGCGATCAGCGCCAGGCCGTAGCCGGCGGCCTTGTCCTCGAAGTAGTAGCCGGTGAGGTTCTCCACCAGACTGCCGCTCGGCGTGTTGATGGAGCCCTCGTTGCCCATCATCCAGATCTGCAGACCGCTCCAGCCCAGGAACCCGGCCAGCGTGACGACGAAGGCCGGCACTCCGATCTTGGCGAAAAAGAACCCGTGCAGGGCGCCGATGACCACACCCGCCGCAATGGCGATCAGGACCGCGAGCCAGTCGCTGACGCCATGGGTGACGCTGAGCACGGCCCACACGGCCGCGCCGACGCCGGCCACCGACCCGACGGACAGATCGATCTCGCCGAGCAGCAGCACGAAGACGATGCCGACGGCCATGATGCCGAGGCCGGAGGTGTAGACACCGATGTTCGCGATGCTGTCCGCGGACAGGAAACTGCTGTTCTTGAGCTGGAAGACGATCGCGATCACGATCAGCCCGATGATGACCGGCAGCGAGCCCAGCTCACCGCCGCGCACCCGGCGCTTGAAGTCGTTGAGGTATCCGGCGAAGCCCTGCTCGCGGACGAGCAGGCGGGGGTCGACGGCGGCCGGCCGGGGGGTGTCCGCGGCGGCCGGGGCGTCCTTCGGGGCGTTCTTCGGGGCGTTCTTCGGGGCGTTCTTCGGGGCGTCGTCTGCCGGCTGCTTGGTGAGGTCGCTCATGCCCCGGCCTCCTTCTTCACCTGGTCCGTACGCACCTTGCGGCGGGTCACGGCGTTGTCCGAGGCGCCGGTGATGGCGGCGATGATCTCTTCGTGGGAGGTGCCCTCAACATCGAAGACACCGTTGTTGTGGCCCAGCCGCAGCACCGCGACCCGGTCCGCGACGGCCTGCACATCGGCCATGTTGTGGCTGATGAGGATCACGCCCAGACCGCGCTCGCGCAGCCGCTCGACCAGGTCGAGGACCTGGGCGGTCTGCTCGACGCCGAGGGCGGCGGTGGGCTCGTCGAGGATGACGACCTTCGGCTCGCCGATCAGCGCACGGGCGATGGCGACGACCTGCCGCTGGCCGCCGGAGAGCGCCGCGACGGGGATCCGGACGCTGGGGATGCGGATGGACAGGGTGTCCAGCAGCTCCTTGGCGCGCTTCTCCATCGCGATCTCGTCGAGGACACCGGCGGTGCGGGTCTCGTTGCCGAGGAAAAGGTTGGCGACGACATCGAGGTTGTCGCACAGCGCGAGGTCCTGGTAGACGGTGGCGACGCCGAGTTCCTGGGCGTCGTGCGGCTTGCCGATGCGTACCGCCTTGCCCTCCCATTCGATGGCGCCGTCGTCGACGGGGTGAACGCCCGAGATGGTCTTGACAAGCGTCGACTTGCCGGCGCCGTTGTCGCCGACGAGGGCGACCACCTCACCGGGGTGGATCTCCAGGGTGACGTCCGTGAGTGCTTGGACGGCGCCGAACCGCTTGGAGACTCCGCGCAACGCCAGCACAGGCGTAGCGGACACGTGAATCATCTCCTTCGCCGCCGTCACGACGGCGGGGATGGTGGTGCAGGGAGCGGGGGGCTTGCGAGGAACGGTCCGGCGTCCGCGCCCGGGGCGGGATGCGGCCGGGCGGGGTACGGGCCGGGGCCGGGGGCCGCGGGCGGGTGCCACGCGGCCCCGCATGCCGGGAGCCTGGGGCCCAGAGGGCCGGGGAAGTGGGCTGTGGGGGCCGGTGGGCCGTGGCCGGAGAGCCGTGTGGCCGGCAGGCGTGCGCCTGGGCTGTGAGGCCGTGGCCGGTAGCCGTGGGGCCGTGAGCTGCGGCCCGTGGGCCGGGGCCTTACTTGATGCCGGCCGCCTCGCAGGCCTTCTTGACGTCGCTGGTGCAGATCTGGCTCGCCTTGTAGACCTTGTCCTTGATGATCGTGGAGGCGATGTTGTCCTTGGTCACGATCTGGGCGTCGTACAGCTTTGCCGGGATGCCCTTGACCTCGCCGCTGAGGCTGTCGACCTTGGTGGACGTCAGGGAGTCGATCTTCTCGCCCTTGAGGAGCTTGACGGCGATCTCGGCCGTGGAGTCGGCCTGCGGCTTGATCTGCTTGTAGATCGTGAACGCCTGCTCCCCCTTGAGGAGCCGCTGCAGGCCCGCCAGCTCGGCGTCCTGGCCGCCGACCGGGACCTTGACGCCCTTCTGCTTGAGAGCGGTGATGATGCCGCCGGCCATGCCGTCGTTGCCGGAGTAGACGCCCTGGACGCCGTCCTTGCCGAGCGAGTCGAGGGCCGCGCTCATCTTCTTGTTGGCCTCGTCCGACGACCAGTCGGGGATGTCCTGCTCGTACACGATCTTCTTGACCTGCTTGTCGAGGACGCTGTGGGCGCCCTTCTTGAAGAACGGCATGTTCGGGTCGGTCGGCGAGCCGTTGATCATGACGACATTGCTGTCCTTGGCCTTGTCGCCGAGCGCCTTGACCAGCGCCTGGCCCTGCAGGCGGCCGATCTTCTCGTTGTCGTAGGACACGTAGGCGGAGATGTTGCCCTCGGCCAGCCGGTCGTAGGCGATGACCTTGACGCCCTTCTTGGCGGCCTGGTTCACCCAGGACTTGGTCGCCTTGAAGTCGACGGGGTCCAGAATGATCACCTTGACGCCCTGGGTGATCAGCGCGTCGAACTGCTTCTTCTGGGTCTCGGTCTCCTGCGCCGCGTTGTTGTACTTGACCGTGCAGTCACTGCACAGCTCCTTGATCTTCGCCTCCATCAGCGGGCGGTCGAAGGTCTCGTAACGCGTGGTCTTGTTCTCCGGCAGGAGCAGGCCGATGGTCTTGTTGTCGCCACCGCCGCCCTTGGCGTTGTCGCCGGCCTTACCGCACGCAGCCACGGAGAGCGCCATCGAGACGGCGGCGGTGCCTATGACGACGCGACGCGTCCATACGTTCATTGGGGTTGCCTCCCTGACGTGGCCGCGTCGTTGCGGCCGAGGTGGCTGGAAGTCAACTCGGCCGCCAGCCGACCGTCAAGGAGTAAATCCTTAACGAGATGACAACGGTGCCATGCGTTAGCTGTGTGAACTCAGCGCTTTCACGCCGGGGCGGGGGCGTCCGCGCCCCGCGCACCGTCGAGCAGGGTCGAATCACCCATCTCGCTCAGCACCAGAGCCAGCGCGCCGAGCACCTCCGCGCGGCCCCCGAGCGTGCCGGGAACGATCCCCAACTGCCGCGCCGCGCTGGGGATTGCGTACCGCGACACCGATTCCCGGATCGGCGCCAGGACCAGCTCACCGGCCTCGGCAAGATCTCCGCCGAGCACCACCCTGCTGGGATTGAGCAGATTGCACAGATTCGCCACTCCGCTACCGATATAGCGGCCGACATCCGCAATGACCCGCCGACAGCCCGGGTCACCCTCGCGGGCCAGCTGCACCACCCGCGCCATGGTCAGATCGGGACCGTGGCTCGGCTGCAGCAGCGGGAGGACGTACCGGGCGGCGGTGAAGGTCTCCAGGCAGCCGCGGTTCCCGCAGCGGCACACCGGGCCGGACTCGTCCAGCGTGATGTGCCCGATCTCGCCCGCCGTGCCGCCCGGCCCCCGGTAGATCTGCCCGCTGATCACCAGCCCGGCGCCGACACCGCTGGCGACCTTGATGTACGCCAGATCGGCGGCCCCGCGGCCACCGCCCCACACCAGCTCGCCCAGCGCGCCGAGGTTGGCGTCGTTGTCGACGTGGACGGGCACCCCGAGGCGCCCGGACAGCTCCTGGCCGGGGTTCGTCCCCGACCAGCCCGGCAGGATCGCCGTCGAGCCCAGCGTCCCGGACTCGACATCGATGGGCCCCGGCACGCCCAGGCCGACGCCGATGACCTTGCCGGCATCCAGGCCGGTTGCCGCGATCAAGCGATTGACCAGCTGTTCCGCCCGGTCGAAGCCCTCGGCTGCGGAGGCGTCCACATCGATCGGCTCGGCCTCCTCGGCGAGCACCTGGTGGGCGAGGTTGCCGACCGCCACGCGCAGATGGGAATGCCCGAAATCGACCCCTACGACGATGCCCGCATCGCCGGCGAGGGAGACGCTGCGCGCCCGCCGCCCACCCGCCGAGGTCGGGGTCACCTCAACGGTCCCGCCGTCCTTCAACTCACGAACGATGTTGGAAACGGTGGCCGCGGACAGCCCTGTGCTCCGGGCGATCTCCGCCTGGGTGAGTGAGCCCGCCATGCGCACCGCACGTACGACCCGCTCCAGATTGGCCCGGTGCAGCGAGGACTGCGACCCCGGAGTCTCCATCGACTCATCCACTCCCGTCTGGGGCCGGGGGTGCCTCCCAGTGGTGACTGGGGGAGGCACAACGACCGCCCGCGGCCGCACCCACACCTTTGGGGGGCGGCCCTCGATTCAACATGTGAACCCTAAGCAGAACTCCAGCCGGGAAGTCTCGTCAAGGCGTTGAGCCCACACATGATCAGGACCGGCCTTTCCGGGAAGCCGGAGGGGGCGGCTCCGCCGCAGCGGGGCCGCCCCCGCGCACCTATTCCGCGGTACGGCAAGGTGGCGCAAATCCATCGCCGGCCGTCGGCCGGCGGGCAAGCTCCCGGACCGCGCCCCGTTACTTGAGCGCCCCGGCGGTCAGACCGGCCACCACCTGACGCTGGAAGATGATGTACGCGGCGAGCACCGGCAGCATCGCAATCGTCAGCCCTGCGAACAGACCGGACCAGTCCCCCTTGTAGCCCTGGCTCACCGCCAGCGCCACCAGCCCCTGCGTCAGCATCTTCTTGTCCGGGTCCCCGACGTTGAGCACCGTCGGCAGCAGGTACTGATTCCACTGCCCGAGGAAGTTGAAGATCCCGACGCTGATCAGGCCGGGCTTGGCCATCGGCAGCATCACCTGGAAGAAGGTGCGGGTGTGCGAGGCGCCGTCGATGAGCGCCGCTTCGGCGACCGAGGTGGGCAGCGTCCTGAAGAAACCGCTGAGGAAGAAGACCGTGAACGGCAGGGAGTAGGCGATGTAGACCAGGATCAGCCCGTGGTAGGTGTCCAGCAGCGCCATGTTCTTCATGACGAAGAACAGCGGTACCAGCGCCAGGATGACCGGGAAGCCCATCCCGCCCACGAACAGGAAGTAGACGAAGCGGTTGCCCGGGAAGTCGAAGCGGGCCAGTACATACGCCGCCATCGCGCCCAGCAGCATCGTGCCGATCAGTGAACCGCCCACGACGATCAGCGAGTTGAGGAAGTACTGCCCCATGTTCGCCTTGTCCCAGGCGCGGGACCAGTTGTCGAAGTGCAGGACCGACGGCAGCCCCCAGGGCGAACCGAAGATCTCGGTGTCGTCCTTGAAGGAGCTCACCACCGCCCACAGCAGCGGCATGGTGACCAACAGGCCCCAGATCACCAGGACTCCGTGGGAGAAGACGTTGAGGGTCCTGCCCGCACTGCTGCTGCCGCCGGAGCGGGCGCCGCCCTTCCCGTCCTGTCCGCGGCGCTGCCCCGGAAGCCGCGAGCCGGCCGAAGACGGCTCCTGCTCCTTCGTCACACCCGGGAGGTCCGCGGGATCCGTCTGCGCACTCATCAGAACTCCAGTCGCTCGCGTCGTCCCAGCCGCATCACGACGGCCGAGAAGACGAGGGTCACGATCAGCAGGGAAACGCCGATGGCCGTCGCATATCCGGCCTGACCGTCGCGGAAGGTCTTCTGGTACACGTACAGCGGAAGGACCTCGGTCGAATAGTCGGGGCCGCCCGGACCGACGCTCATGATCTGCACGAATGCGAAGGCCGAAACGTCCAGGGCGAGGATGCCCATATAGATCCAGCCGGTCTGGACGGTGTCCCACAACAGCGGCAGGGTGATCCGGAAGAACGTGTTGAGGCGGTTCGCGCCGTCCAGCAGCGCGGCCTCGTAGAAGTCCTTCGGGATGGAGCTCATGCCGGCGGAGAAGAGCACGACATAGAAACCGACATTGGCCCACACCATTGCGGCCATGACGCACCACAGCGCGAGCTGCGGATCGCCGAGCCAGTCCGGCTGCACAGTGCCGAGCCCGATCGCCTTGAAGAAGGCGTTGAGTGCACCGCTCTCCGGGTTGTAGGCGAACTGGAACAGCAGTGCGACGATCGGGACCGACAGCACCTGTGGGAAGAAGTAGAGAATTTTGTAGGTGCCCGAGCCGCGCACCCCGCCGATGACCGCCTTCTTCCGGCGGCGGCCACCGACGTTGAGCATAAAGGCGAAGAAGAGCCCGAGCGAGAGCGTCACCACCGGCAGGAGCAGCAACAGCGTCACGCTGTTGCCCACCGCGGACCAGAAGACATCGTCCTTGAAGAGGCGCGCATAGTTGTCGAAGCCGACCATCTTCAGGTCCGGACTCAGGCCGGTCCAGTCCGTGAAGGAGTAGTAAATGGCCTGCACAAAGGGCGAGATCACGAAGATCGCGTAAATCGCCAGCGGGAGGACCAAGAACCCCGCGATGAAACGGTACTTACCGTGCTTCATGACTACCGATCCCGTTCTCTCCCTGCGTTTGCCACCGCCGGTGACGCATCGGACCGGCCGTCGGTCAGCGCTTGTACTTCTTGACGCTGGAGTCGTCGCGGGTGTCGTCCGCGTACTTCTGGATCTTCTTGATGGCCTCGTCGGGCGTCATACGGCCGGCCATCATCTCGCCCAGCGCACCGACGCCGATCCGCTCCTTCTGCAGCGCCACATACCAGTCCTGCAACCGCGGATTGACGATGTTCCGGCCGGCTTTCTGCAGCGCCACCTGCGCCGATGCCAGACCCGGCGGGAGCGTCAGGCCCTCGGTGCCGCCGTTGAGGGAGGTGAGCGAGGCGACCTGCTTGATGAAATTCTGCGAGGACTTCTTGCCGAGCATGATGCGCAGCAGTTCCATACCGCCCTCGGCGTTGCGGGCCTTGCGCGGGACGATGTACGGCTCGCCGCCCGAGGCCCAGATGGTGCCGTACGGCATCTTGTCGGACGTCGACAGGCTGGAGGGGGCGCCGACCGCGAGGTCGAAGTGCGGGTTCTTGGCGATCTGCTTGGCCGACTCGTTCTCCACCCAGGAACCGTTGGGGATGAACAGCGCCTTGCCCTCGGCCCACGCCTTCTGCGACTGCAGGTGGTCCAGGCCGGGCGAGCCCTTGAGGACATAGCCCTTCTTGTAGAGCTCGTAGTAGGCATCGAAGGCCGCCTTGACCGCCGGGTCCTTCCAGGCGTCCGGCTCCAGATTGTCGATCTTCCGCAGGACCTCTTCACCACCGATCTTGGCGATGAACGGGTACAGGCTGAAGGGCAGGTAGTACGGGTACTTGCCCGGGTACGTCCAGCCCGCGACGCCCTTCTTCTTGGCCTTCGCGCAGAGGGCCAGCATGTCGTCCCAGGTCTGCGGATATTCCGCGTCCAGCTTCTGCAGATTGCTCTTGGAGTACCAGACTCCGTAGACCGTGTACGCGTAGTAGAGGATCCAGGTTTCCTTGCCGCCGAACTGGCCCATTTCGACGACACCCGGGCGCAGCGTGTCGCGCACCTTCTTGTTCGGATCGTCGATGGAGGGGGCGTCGAGAAGCGCGGTGAGGTCGGTCAGCTGGTCCTTGGCCACCAGGGTGCCGAAGTCCATCTGTTCCGCACCGGAGTTGTCGACGAGGTCCGGGGGGTTTCCGCCGTTGAAGCGCGGCTGCAGCGTCGACTGGATCTTCTGGGTCGAGGAGAGCTTGACCTTGCCGTCGGCCTTCGGGAAGGACTTGACGTACTCGCCCTGCGCGCCCTTGGCGTACTTGTCGCCGAATCCGCCGTCGAAGATGACCACATCGAGGCCGGCCGAATCATTGACCGCGAGCGGATTCCTGGCCGACTTCTTGCCCTTTTCGACCTTGTTATCGCCACCGCCACCGCCGCCGGCACACGCCGACAGCACTCCCATGGACGGTACGGCGATGATCCCCAGGGCCGCGGCCCGCTTGACCAGATCGCGACGGTTGAATGCAGAGGTGGATCCCATGCTCAAGTCCTCGCCTTCTTCAGGACTCAGGCGGTGTACCGGAGCCACCCCGGCACCGCGGGTCAGATGAAGCTGAGTTGTACGGGATGTGCACCGGGCGCGCCAGAGAAATGCGGGGCAGTCATCCGTTCCCGCCTTCCCCCCGGATCCGGGACCGTGGACGTCGTGGACGTACGGCCGGTCGGACGCCGACAGGTATAGTCCACTTCCGGCCGCAGGGGCAAGATCGAATACAGGGTTGGCCGGCAGTCTTTCCCTAGTTGAGACCTCCCCGCCATGCACGGGATTCGCCCGGACGCCACCCTCCCGGACCGCCCGGCGACACGACGGCCCACCGATCTCAGCGGCACCCTTGACACCAAAGTTCCCACGCACCTTACTTATCTCTGTTTATCGTGGCGCCATGTAACTGACAACGATGTCAATCCCGTTGAGAGGGCTCGCGTGCGGCTCAGACACCGGCACCGTCCACTGCGGGGGATCACCCGCCCCGCCGCCCTCGCGGCGGCCGCTCTGCTCCTCATCACCGTGCAAGGCCCCGCGGGTGTGGCTCAGGCCGCGCCGTCCCGAAAGCCCCAGGGGGCAACACAGTTCCGCTCCTCCTTCGAATCCGGCGACCCGCAGCCGGACTGGACCGACACCGTCGACACCGGCCCCGCCGGCAGCCCCAGGGCCTCCGGCGTCGGCCCGCAGACCACCCCCGCGGCTCCCGGTATGAGCACCGCGCCCGACACCGGCCCCGGCGACTCCCCCACCGCCAAGGCGCACGCCGGCTTCAGCGGCACCCATGCGCTGCGCTACGCCGGCACCCACACCGCGGACGGCCATGGCTACTCGTACAACAAGATCTTCGACGTCAACCTCCCGGTCACCGCGGCCACTTCGCTCTCGTACAAGATCTTCCCCGAAATGGCGAAGCGTGATCCGGACTACCCGGCGACCCACACCTCGGTCGATCTGGCCTTCACCGACGGCACCTATCTCAGCGAGCTGTCCGCCGTCGACCAGCACGGCGCGCCGCTGACACCGCAGGGCCAGGCGGCCTCCAAGACGCTGTACGTCAACCAGTGGAACAACCGGGAATCACGGATCGGCACGGTCGCGGCCGGCAAGACCGTCGACCGGATCCTGGTTGCCTACGACGCGCCCAGGGCTCCGCGGACCGCACCGGCCTTCCGCGGCTGGGTCGATGACATCACCCTCGGCCCCGAGGCCCCCGACAAGCCGCTCGCCCATCTCTCCGACTACGCCGTCACCACCCGCGGCACGCTCTCCAGCGGCAGCTTCTCGCGCGGCAACACCTTCCCCGCCACGGCCGTCCCCAACGGCTTCAACTTCTGGACCCCGGTCACCAACGCCGGCTCCGCCGACTGGCTCTACGAATACGCGCGGAAGAACAACGCCGACAACCTCCCCACCCTCCAGGCCTTCAGCGCCAGCCATGAGCCGAGCCCGTGGATGGGAGACCGGCAGACCTTCCAGGTCATGCCGTCCGCCGTGGCCGGCACCCCGGATGCCTCGCGCACCGGCCGTGCGCTGCCCTTCCACCACGCCAACGAGACCGCGAAGCCGCACTACTACGGCGTGACCTTCGACAACGGCCTCAAGACGGAGATCACCCCGACCGACCACGCCGCGCTGATGCGCTTCACCTTCCCCGGCGACCGGGCGAGCCTGATCTTCGACAACGTCAACACCAAGGGCGGGCTGAGCCTGGACACCGGGCGCGGGGTCGTCACCGGCTTCTCGGACGTCAGGAGCGGACTGTCCGTCGGCGCCACCCGGCTCTTCGTCTACGGCGTCTTCGACGCCCCGGTCACCGGCGGCGGCAAGCTCGAGGGCGGAGCCGGCAAGGAGGTCACCGGCTATCTCCGCTTCGCGCCCGGGGCGGACCACACCGTCACGATGCGGATCGCCACCTCCCTGATCAGCGTGGACCAGGCGAAGGCGAATCTGAACCGGGAGATCCCGGCCGGCGCGACATTCGCCGGCGTCAGGGACCGGGCGCAGTCGCAGTGGGACGACCTCCTGGGCCGGATCGAGGTCCAGGGCGCGAGCCGCGACCAGCTCACCACCCTCTACTCCAATCTCTACCGCCTCTATCTCTACCCCAACTCCGGCTTCGAACAGGTCGCCTCGCGCAGCCGCTATGCCAGCCCCTTCTCGCCGCAGACCGGCCAGGACACCCCGACGCACACCGGCTCGAAGATCGTCGACGGTGAGGTCTACGTCAACAACGGCTTCTGGGACACCTACCGGACCACCTGGCCCGCCTACTCCCTGCTCACCCCGGGACGGGCCGGGAAAATGGTCGACGGCTTCGTCCAGCAGTACAAGGACGGCGGCTGGATCTCCCGCTGGTCCTCACCCGGCTATGCGGACCTGATGACCGGTACGAGTTCCGATGTGGCCTTCGCCGACGCCTACGCCAAGGGGGTGAAATTCGATGCCGAAGCGGCCTACGCCGCGGCCGTCAAGAACGCCACCGTCGCCCCGCCGAACCCGGGTGTCGGCCGCAAGGGCATGAACACCGCCCCCTTCCTCGGCTATACGAGTACCGACACCCGCGAGGGCATGTCCTGGGCGCTGGAGGGCTATCTCAACGACTTCGGCATCGCCCGCATGGGCAAGGCGCTGTACGAGAAGACCAAAAAGCCCCGCTACAAGGAAGAATCCGCCTATTTCCTGGGGCGCGCCCAGAATTACGTAAAGCTCTTCGACGACCAGGTCGGGTTCTTCCAGGGCAAGGACGACCAGGGCCACTGGCGGCTGCCGCCCGATAAGTTCGACCCCCGGGTCTGGGGCAACGACTACACCGAGACCAACGCCTGGACCTTCGCCTTCACCGCGCCGCAGGACACCCGGGGCCTGGCCAACCTCTACGGCGGCCGCGCCGGGCTGGCCAAGAAGCTGGATACGTACTTCTCCACCCCGGAGACCGCGTCCAGGGAATTCGCCGGTTCCTACGGCGAGGTGATCCATGAAATGACCGAGGCCCGCGACACCCGTATGGGCATGTACGGGCACAGCAATCAGCCGTCGCACCACATCGGCTATATGTACGACGCGGCCGGACAGCCCTGGAAGACCCAGGAAAAGGTCCGTGAGGCGATGTCCCGGCTCTACCTCGGCAGTGAGATCGGCCAGGGATACTCCGGCGACGAGGACAACGGTGAGATGTCCGCGTGGTACGTCTTCAGCTCGCTCGGCTGCTATCCGCTGGTGATGGGCCAGGGCGAATACGCGGTGGGCTCCCCGCTGTTCACCAAGGCCACGGTCCACCTGGAAAACGGCCGCGATCTCACCATCAGGGCCCCGCGTAACAACGCGCGCAACGTCTATGTGCAAAGCCTCCGGCTGAACGGCAAACCCTGGAATTCCACCGCCCTGCCGCACCGGCTCCTCGCCCGCGGCGGCACCCTGGACTTCACCATGGGCGACCGCCCGTCCACCTGGGGCACCGGGGCCCACGCCACCCCGACGTCGATCACCCAGGACAACAGGGTTCCGTCTCCGCCCCAGGACGTGACCGGCCCCGGTGGCGGTCCGCTCTTCGACAACAGCTCCGACAGCGCGGCCGAACTGACCGGTGCCCCGGTGGACCTCACCCGGTCCGCCCGGGTCACCTCGTACACGCTCACCTCGGCGGACCGTACCTCGGCACCGGCCGGCTGGACGCTGGAGGGCTCCCGGGACGGCGAGCGGTGGACGCGGCTGGACCACCGTGCGAACGAAGCCTTCACCTGGGACCGCCAGACCCGCGTCTTCGGCATCGGCCGGCCGGGCAGCTACCGGCACTACCGGCTGGTGCCCGACGGCAAGGCCACCCTCGCCGAGATCGAACTACTCGCAGCGCCATAGACCCGGTTCGGCTACCGCCGGATGTTCCGAGACCGGCACCGGCACCGGCGAACGGACGGGCCGCACCCCCTCGACCGAGGGAGTGCGGCCCGTCCTGGTCCCGCGAGGGACTTACTTACGGATCAGCGAGCGCAGCACGTACTGCATGATGCCGCCGTTGCGGTAGTAGTCCGCCTCGCCGGGGGTGTCGATGCGGACGACCGCGTCGAACTCGACACCGCTGTCGGTGGTCACCTTGACGGTGCGCGGCGTGGTGCCCTCGTTCAGCTCGGTCACACCGGAGAAGGAGAAGGTCTCCTCGCCGGTCAGGCCGAGCGACTCGGCGGACCGGCCCTCCGGGAACTGCAGCGGCAGGACGCCCATGCCGATGAGGTTCGAGCGGTGGATGCGCTCGTAGGACTCGGCGATGACGGCCTTGACGCCGAGCAGCGCGGTGCCCTTGGCGGCCCAGTCGCGGGACGAGCCGGAGCCGTACTCCTTGCCGGCCAGGATGACCAGCGGGATGCCGGCCGCCTGGTAGTTCTGCGAGGCGTCGTAGATGAAGGAGACGGGCGCGCCCCCGTCGCCTTCGGCGGCCCGGGTGAAGTCGCGGGTGTAGCCGCCCTCCGTACCCGGCGCGATCTGGTTGCGCAGGCGGATGTTGGCGAAGGTGCCGCGGATCATGACCTCGTGGTTGCCACGGCGCGAGCCGTAGGAGTTGAAGTCACGACGCTCGACGCCGTGCCCGGTGAGGTACTGGCCGGCCGGGGTGTCGGCCTTGATCGCACCGGCCGGGGAGATGTGGTCGGTGGTGACCGAGTCGCCGAGCTTGGCCAGCACACGGGCGCCCGAGATGTCGGAGACCGGGGTGGTCTCCATCGTCATGCCCTCGAAGTACGGGGGCTTGCGCACGTAGGTGGACTGCGGGTCCCACTCGAAGGTGTTGCCGGTCGGGATCGGCAGCGCCTGCCACTGGGCGTCGCCCGCGAAGACGTCCTGGTAGGACTTGTTGAACATGTCCTCGCCGATGGCGTTCGCCACGACGTCGTTGACCTCGGCCTCGGTCGGCCAGATGTCGGCCAGGTGGACCGGCTTGCCGTCCTGGTCCACACCGAGCGCGTCCTTGGTGATGTCCACCTTCATGGAGCCCGCGAGGGCGTAGGCGACGACCAGCGGCGGGGAGGCCAGGTAGTTCATCTTGACGTCGGGGTTGATCCGGCCCTCGAAGTTGCGGTTGCCGGAGAGCACCGAGGTGACGGCCAGGTCGTGGTCGTTGACGGCCTTGGAGACCTCGTCCGGCAGCGGGCCGGAGTTGCCGATGCAGGTGGTGCAGCCGTAGCCGACGAGGTTGAAGCCGACCTTGTCGAGGTACGGGGTCAGACCGGCCTTGTCGAAGTAGTCGGTGACGACCTTCGAGCCCGGCGCCAGGGTGGTCTTGACCCACGGCTTGCGGGTCAGGCCCTTCTCCACGGCCTTCTTCGCGACGAGCGCGGCGGCGACCATGACGTACGGGTTCGAGGTGTTGGTGCAGGAGGTGATGGCCGCGACCGTCACCGCACCGTGGTCGATCTCGTACGTCGAGCCGTCGGGGGCGGTGACCGTGGTCGGACGCGAGGGCACACCGTTGGCGGAGGCGGGGGAGTCGGACGCCGGGAAGGACTCCTTGCCGGCCTCCTCGTCCTCGGAGACGTAGTTGCGGACGTCCTGCGCGAACTGCTGGGCGGCGTTGGCCAGGACGATGCGGTCCTGCGGGCGCTTCGGACCGGCGATCGACGGGACGACCGTCGAGAGGTCCAGCTCCAGCTTCTCGGAGAAGTCCGGCTCGGCGGCCGGGTCGAGCCAGAGGCCCTGCTCCTTGGCGTACGCCTCGACGAGCGCGACCTGCTGGGCGTCGCGGCCGGTCAGACGCAGGTAGTTCAGGGTCTCGTCGTCGATCGGGAAGATCGCGGCGGTGGAGCCGAACTCCGGCGACATGTTGCCGATGGTGGCGCGGTTGGCCAGCGAGGTGGCGGCGACGCCCTCGCCGTAGAACTCGACGAACTTGCCGACGACACCGTGCTTGCGCAGCATCTCGGTGATGGTCAGCACGAGGTCGGTGGCGGTGGTGCCCGGCTTGAGCTCACCGGTCAGCTTGAAGCCGACGACACGCGGGATCAGCATGGAGACCGGCTGGCCGAGCATCGCGGCCTCGGCCTCGATGCCGCCGACGCCCCAGCCCAGCACGCCGAGGCCGTTGACCATGGTGGTGTGCGAGTCGGTGCCGACGAGGGTGTCGGGGTAGGCCTGGCCGCCGCGGACCATGACCGTACGGGCCAGGTGCTCGATGTTCACCTGGTGGACGATGCCGGTGCCCGGGGGGACGACCTTGAACTCGTCGAAGGCGGTCTGGCCCCAGCGCAGGAACTGGTAGCGCTCCTTGTTGCGGCCGTACTCCAGCTCGACGTTCTGGCCGAAGGCGTCCTTCGTGCCGAACTTGTCGGCGATCACGGAGTGGTCGATGACCAGCTCGGCCGGCGCCAGCGGGTTGATCTTCGCCGGGTCGCCGCCCAGCTCCTTCACGGCCTCACGCATGGTCGCGAGGTCCACGACACACGGCACACCGGTGAAGTCCTGCATGATCACGCGGGCCGGCGTGAACTGGATCTCCTGGCTGGGCTGGGCCTGCGAGTCCCAGCCGCCGAGCGCCCGGATGTGATCGGCGGTGATGTTCGCGCCGTCCTCGGTGCGGAGCAGGTTCTCCAGCAGCACCTTCAGGCTGTAGGGAAGGCGCGCGGCGCCTTCGACCTTGTCCAGCCGGAAGATCTCGTACGACTCGTCGCCCACCTGCAGCGTGCTGCGGGCGTCGAAGCTGTTCGCCGACACGACAGTCTCCTTCATGCATGAATTCGCGCGTACCACCGCAATGCTGCCGTCACAGCCCCTCGCCCCATCCATTAAGGTAAGCCTAAGTTAGGCACGCCTTACTGGCGCGGCAGTGGTACGCCTCTCGGCAGATATCTCGATGTCGAGATAACTCTAGTACATCGTCGCGCCCTGGTCATGCCCTGACCGGGTGACCGCTGCTGTCCCGTCTCACTCGACCGAGTCGATTTCTCAACGAACCGAGCCGTTCGGGCTTCTGTCTCAGCGAACCTCGGGCCGGCGCCGGAGTTTCGCAGTGATACCAGGTCCGGTTGTTCTGCCAGGGCGAGCCCTGGAGGGACGGCACTGCACTGGTCGTGGGCCCTGGCCGGCGTCGGCTGGGTGCTCACCACCGCCGTGGTCGCGGGTCTGACCAGCGTTCTCCGACGCGGCCAGGACTTGTCCGGCTGATCACGACTGGTAGTGCTTTAGACGATTATCCAAGGACGAGCGGGAGTTTCGTGGCCAGTTCGCCCAGTTCGCCCAGTTCGGCCTTCTCCGCGTCGGTCGGGGCACGCCGTCCGGTGCCGACGAGCAGCGCGTCCTTGTCGGAGAACGACGCGGGGAACGCGGCCCCGGCGATCTTCTCCAGCATCTCGCGGGCGTGGGCCAGGCCGTCGGCGGGCGGTTCCGCCGCGTCCGGGAGGTGGAGGTGCGCGACCAGGTCGAGGTGGTGCAGGGTCCACTCCAGTACGCACGCGGAGAGGTAGTCGCCCGCGGTGAGGACCTCGTCGCGGGTGCCGACCCGGAGACCCGGGTCGGCACGGTCGGCGGCGCGGCCGGCGGCGGAGCCGACGTCGTCGAAATGGAACTTGAGCAACCGAGGCTCTTCGTACGCGGCGGCCAGCCGGACGATCAGTGCGTCGAGCGGGTCGTCGCCGGTCGGTGGCGTTTCGGCGACGTCCCAGTAGGTCACCGCGTCGCGGGTCGGTTCCGTTTCGGCGGGGGTCACGAGGGTGATCAGGACGTCCTGAGCGTCGATGACCAGATGGCACACCAGGTCCCGCACGAGCCAGCCGGTACAGCCAGACGGCCGTCCGAAGTCCTCGTCGGGGAGTTCGGCGACCGCCGTGCGCAACGCGGTCCACGTGCGTGCGAAGAGATCCATATCGGCAAGGTAGTGCGGTGCCGCAAGGGCGGACAGCGGAACGGAGTAGGGCACATGAGGCCGGACCAGGTAGCCGGAGCCCGGAGCCAGGACAACCGGCCTGCCCATGTCCAGCAATCTGGTCCGCTGCGAGCAAATGAGGCCCGGTCGTGTGAGAGAGGGACCAGATCGCCCGAGACGGGACACTGTCTCAACGAACCGAGTCCACGCGTCTCCCCCCATCCAGTCCACACAGGTCAGCGGCACATGGACGACTCACTTCGCTGAGACAAGACAGCTGAGACAAGACAGCTGTCATCCCGTCGAGGCGATTGACAGCGAACTCAGTCATTCGGGCTTCCTTGCCGGCGAACCTGGTCGTGTGAGGTGAACGTCGGCCGCATGGCCTGGGGGAGGTGGTGTCACCGGCTCCGCAGACAGGTGCTTGCCCGCAGTGATGTGGAGAAGGGGTTTCTTCAGTTGATGCGGGGGCCGCGGGCCGCAGCCCCCGAGCGAATCGGGTGGGCTACCTCGGGCTGATCGTGACCCTGTAGGTGGCTGGGGCCCTGCCGTGGGTGCTCACGGTGACGGTCTGGCCGTGGTCGTCCCAACTGGCCTTGCTGCCTTGGATATCGACGCGGTAGCCGCCTGGATACGTGTCCCTGGGCACGGTGATCCGGGTGGGCCCCTCTGCGTTGTCGCGGGTGCGGAAGGTGAGCGTGTAGGTGCGTGTAGCGGGGTCGTACGCGAACTTGAGCGGGTCGCCCGCGACGGCCCGCGCGTACGGCTGGACGAGCAGCTGGGCGTTGGGCTTCGCGGCGCCCGTCTGGTCGAGGAAGCAGTAGCCGCCGCCCCGGCACCACTGCCACCACGTCCAGCCACTGGAGAAGCGGTCGAGAGAGGCCGTCATGTCGGTGACGAACTGGCTTGCGTGCGGAACGTAGGGGTTACCGCCCCACTCCCCCACGATCACCGGCATGCGGTGACGGGTCGGGTAGTCGCTGATCGCGGCCTCGTAGGCGGGGATGAAGGTGCCGTTGGGGTCGTAGTCGGCGCCGGTCTCCATCGCGGTCTCGTAGAAGTGCGGCGCGTAGCCGGCGTGCGGGTCGTCGATGTGGCCCAGCTGGGTCGGGACGCCGACACCGACGATGACGGTGGGTTCGACGAATACCCACGACCTGTGGTCGACCAGGCGGATCGCCTGGGCAAGGCGGTTCCACAGCTCGGTGAGCTCGGTGGCCTCGAAGCGGGCCGCGGCGGCGGGGAGGTCTTCGCCTTCGAGGAACTTCGCGAACGGCTCATTCATCAGGTCGTAGCCGAGCAGCGCCGGATGCCTGCCCAGGGCGGAGGCGACCGTCATCCACATGCGAGCGTGCGCGGCGCGGAGGTCGGCGTCCTTGTACAGGTGGTCAAAGGCCGTCTGTACGGATGGCTCGAAGTACTCGGAGAACCAGTCGTCGGGTATCTGCGAGAACGGCAGCCCCTCGTCGCGGGTCGCCCAGTCGGGGACGCCGCGGGAGCCGAAGTGGGGGCCGTATACGTCCTGGTGGGCGTCGAGGATGACCTTGATGTGATAGCGGTTGGCCCAGTCGAGGATGCGGCGCATCTTGGTGAGGTAGCCGCGGTCGTAGTGCCCGGGGGTGGGTTCGAGGTCGTCCCAGAAGAACGCGAGGCGCGCGAGGTTGAAGCCCCGGGCGGCCATGCCTTTGAGGTCGCTCTCGTGGATGTCGGCGAACGCGTTGGCGCCTCGGCTGCTCTTGTCGGCGAGGTTGAAGCCGCGCCACTGGAGCGCGCGGCCTTGGCCGTCGGCGATGAAGGTGCGGTCACCGACCGTGACCCGGTCGGGGAAACGGTCGGGGTGGGCCTGGGCCTGCACGGGGAGGACGCCGAGCAGGAGGGCGGCCACGGCGAGGGCAACGGGGGCGACGCGGGAGGGCAAGCGCATGCAGGAGACCCTTTCGAGGGTGGCTGCTCGGGCGGCGTGCTACTGGCCGGTCGGATGCTAATGGCGGGTGGGCCAAGTTCACAGGAGTTGGCGTGAGTTGGCGGGAGTTCGCGGGAGTTCGCGGGCGTTGGCGGGACTTCCGCCGCGACGCCGCGACGGCCCGCACCCTGATTGTCCGGAAAAGGTGCCCGGCGCACCCAACTTCCCCCGGGCATTGCGCATCTTCAGGTGCATAGGCGCGCGCTGACCTCGCGCGCCGATTCCCCTTCGAGAGGAACCCGACATGAAGAGCAAGCTGACCGTCGTGGCCCTTGCGGCCCTCGTTGTCGCCGGCACTGCCGCTACCGCCATCCCGGCCTCGGCCGCCCCCGCCAAAGCCGAGCCGACCCGCTGCCACACCGCCGACCTGAAGGCCGGCTTCGCCACCGGGGATGACGCGAGACCGGAGATGGAGCAGACCGAGAAGCAGACCCAGGCCCACATCTGGTTCACCAACCAGAGCAAGCGCACCTGCACCCTGTCCGGCTTCGCCGGTGTCGACATGATCGGCGCTCAGAAGACCGACGGCACCTGGTCGCTGGCGCGCTCCTCCAAGAAGCCCGAAAAGATGATCCTGGAGCAGGGGGACACGGTGGACTTCAGCATCACCCTGCTCCCGGTGGCCAAGTCCACGCCGCAGAAGGAGAAGTTCGTTCCGGCGAAGTTCCTGGTCACACCGCCGAACGAGACAGAGCACTTCACCCTGAAGTGGCCGTTCGGCGGCCAGATCCTCAAGCAGGACGGCGCCACCCACCCGGCCACCTACCTCAACCCGGTCGGGCGGTAACCGACCGGACAGCCTCTGAGCTTCCCTTCAGCGTCGCTGGTGGCCACCGCAGGACTCCCGGAATGAATCAAAACCTCCGGGTGGCGCGGTGGCCACGCCTGACACGCGGCACGCCCGGTCATCTCGCCGGGCCCTGGACGTGGTGTTTCCGGCACCCCGAACGACTACGTTCGCTGTCAAACGCCCGTATGGGATGACAGGGGACACTGACCGGGTCTCCTGTCACGCCGACGATGCAGCGACCCCGCCGAAGGCCGCACCAGGGTCGCCCCCGTCCGGCCCGGTCCAGGCCGACGCAGCGGCCGCACGCCGGGCAGCACCTGGCAGCGGTCGGCGGTCGGCGGTCGGCGGTCGGCGGTCGGCGGTCGGCGGTCGGCGGTCGGCGGTCGGCGGTCGGCGGTCGGCGGTCGGCGGAAGTGAGACCCATGAGCGACCACGAGTCGCTGGTGAACGACCACGAGTGGCCGGCTCAGCATCTGAGGACACGGGGACCCCCGAGGGCGGGGGCGAGGGCGCGGGTCGGTGCTCCGGTGCAGGTCCATGCTCCGGCGCGGGAGGGGCGGGTGAGCACGCCGCTAATCCAGGTGAGGGCACCTGTCCGGCTTCATCCGCCCCGGCCCTGCGGCCCAAAACCTGGGCCTCACCACCTCACCACCTCACCGCCCCGCCAGCCCCGTACGCACCACCGTCACGATCTCCTCGTCGGAGAGGCCCAGATTGCGGGCCTCGGCGATCAGCCGGTGGGCCGTTTCGCCGAGGCGGGCGCGGGCGGGGGACGCGGCTCCGGTGACCACCGCGCCGCGGCCGCGCCGGAGTTCGATCAGGCCCTCTTCCTTGAGGCGCTGATAGCCGCGCAGCACGGTGTGCACATTCACGCCGAGCGACGCGGCGAGCGCACGGGCGGCCGGCAGCCGCTCCCCCGTGTCCACGGTGCCGTCGGCGATGGCGCCGCGGACCGAGGCCGCGATCTGGTCACCGAGCGGGACGGAGGAGCCGGGGTCCACCCGGAAGAGCACCTCAGCCTCCTTCCTTCCGCGAGCGCGCGCGGTCCAGGTATGTATTGAGCAAGGCGGCGGCGGTCGAAGCGTCGTCGACGGTCACCGCGAACTCCCGTCCTCCGGTGAGTCGTACCACGATCCCGTCGCCCGAGCGCAGTATGAGCCCACTGCGGTGGGAGCGGATGCGATAGCCCCAGCCGCCGAACTCCTGGAAGGCGCCTATCGGGCGGCTGGTGGCCTCTGTGATGCGGTCGAGGGGGAGGTGCCGGATGCGGAGGGGCGACGGCAGCAGGGGCGACGAGACGGTCAGACCGCGGCGGTCGACGGTGACCCGCGCGGAGGCATAGGGCAGGACCGCGGTCGCGCCGAGGAGCAGGCTGACGCCTGCCAGCCAGTCGGCGAAAGCGAGGAAGTAGAGCCCGGCGCCGAGCATCAGGGCGCCGAATAGGACGATCGGCGGTGAGCTGATGGTGCGTGACCAGCCCGCCGACATTCCCGCCGGCAGGTCGAGCCGGGGCGCCTCACCCGCCGCCCGGTCGGGCGGGCGGGGCGCGGGGCCGGCCAGCAGGCGGCCCAGCGTCCCGGCGAGCAGAGCCACGGCGAGTGTCATGGCCAGCTCCCACAGCGGCAGCCGGACCGCCGAGGTGTCGGTGGCGCCGGCGTTCCCGAACAGGGTCAGGCAGCTGGCATAGCCGATTGCGGCCGCGGCGGCATAGCCGCCGGCTATCAGCCAGGGCGTCCCCGCCGAGGGCTCCGGCAGCTGGACGAGGAGGCCGAAGACGGCGCCGATGACGAGCAGCAGCGTGAGAACGAACGTCAGGAAGCCACGGGCGGAGGAGAAACCGTCGGCGCGGCCGCTGTCACCGAAATGGATGGCGAGCGGCTCGGGCAATCGGGCAGAGACCGAGAAAAAGACGACGGCGACGGCCGCGACAGCGGCAACGAACGGCAGGACGGCAATCAGGGTCCACGGGCGGCCTGTTGGGGGCAAGGCTGAACGCGGGGCACTCTTCATGGGCGTGGCGACCACCTCTCAGTTGTTCGCATATTAGTAGAACAACGCGGCTATCGGCAATTGCATACTCATCTCATATCTGAGATACGGTCCCCCCATGGCAGACGACTACCTCGTACGCATCGGCAGGCTCATCCGTGACGCCCGGCAGCACCGTGGCTGGACACAGACGCAGCTCGCCGAAGCTCTCGGCACCAGCCAGAGTGCGGTCAACCGCATCGAACGCGGGAATCAGAACATCAGCCTTGAGATGATCGCCCGAATCGGCGAAGCACTCGACAGCGAAATCGTCTCGCTCGGTTATGCCGGGCCGATGCATCTGCGGGTGGTCGGCGGCCGTCGGCTGTCCGGCAGCATCGACGTGAAGACGAGCAAGAACGCCTGCGTTGCGCTGCTGTGCGCCACCCTCCTGAACGCGGGCCGCACCACTCTGCGCCGGGTGGCCCGCATCGAGGAGGTCTACCGCATCCTCGAAGTGCTGGGCAGCATCGGCGTACGCACCCGGTGGATCAACGACGGCAACGACCTGGAGATCGTCCCGCCCGCGGAACTCGACCTCGACTCGATGGACACCGAGGCGGCCCGCCGCACCCGCAGCGTCATCATGTTCCTCGGTCCGCTGCTGCACCGGATGGACCACTTCAAGCTGCCGTACGCGGGCGGCTGCGACCTCGGCACCCGGACCGTGACCCCGCACATGACGGCGCTGCGCCACTTCGGTCTGGAGATCACCGCCACCGACGGCACCTACATCGGTGAGGTGGACCGCAGCATCGCCCCCAAGCGCGCGATCGTCCTGACCGAACGCGGCGACACCGTCACGGAGAACGCACTGCTGGCCGCCGCCCGGCACGACGGCGTCACCGTCATCCGTAACGCCTCCTCCAACTACATGGTCCAGGACCTCTGCTTCTTCCTGGAGGAGTTGGGCGTCCGGGTCGACGGCATCGGCACCACCACGCTCACCGTCCACGGCGCCGCGCACATCGAACGCGATGTGGACTTCGCACCGTCCGAGGACCCGGTCGAGGCAATGAGCCTGCTGGCGGCGGCAGTTGTCACCGAGTCGGAGCTGACCATCCGCCGGGTCCCGGTCGAGTTCCTGGAGATCGAGCTGGCGGTCCTGGAGGAGATGGGCCTCGACCACGAGCGCAGCACGGAGTACGCGGCCGACAACGGCCGCACCCGCCTCATCGATCTGACGGTCCGCCCCTCCAAGCTCCAGGCCCCGCTGGACAAGATCCATCCGATGCCCTTCCCGGGCCTCAACATCGACAATGTCCCCTTCTTCGCGGCCATCGCGGCCAGCGCCCAGGGGCAGACCCTCATCCACGACTGGGTCTACGACAACCGCGCCATCTACCTGACGGACCTCAACCGCCTCGGCGCCCAGGTCAAACTGCTCGACCCGCACCGGGTCCTGGTCGACGGCCCGACCCGCTGGCGCTCCGCGGAAATGATGTGCCCCCCGGCCCTGCGCCCGGCCGTCGTCGTCCTCCTGGCCATGATGGCCGCCGAGGGCACCTCCGTCCTGCGCAACGTCTATGTCATCAACCGGGGTTACGAGGACCTGGCAGAACGCCTCAACTCGATCGGGGCACAGATCGAGATCTTCCGGGACATCTGAACTACGAATGCCGCCGCACCCTTTCTGGCCTGCGTGAATACGGGCCAGGAGGGGGTGCGGCGGCATATCTGGGACTTCTCTGGGACTTTGCGCCAGACCCGAGCTTCTGCCAGTCGGCTTGCGGCTACGCGAAGACCGCGTCGATGGCGGCGCCGCCGCGTGCACCGGCGCGGGGCAGGAAGTGCGCGTACTTCCGGAGCGTGAAGCCGGGGTCAGAGTGGCCGAGCCACCTGGCCAGGGAGACGACCGACTCGCCGGCCTCCAACTGCTCGGAGGCGTAGAAGTGACGCAGGGCGTGATTGAGCTTGTTCCGCTTTGACGGACACCATTGGTGTGGTGGTCAGGCTGCGAGTGCGGTCTGGCGCCGTTTCGGCCCCCCGTCGGGCAACGAGCCCAAGCTCACCGACCCCTTGGGCCGCTACGTGATCGTCACCTTCGTCAAGGGCGCCAACATAGGCCCCTACGAAGCCGCCCCGGCACATCCCCGGCGTGAGCGGGCACGAGCTGTCGTACGTCGCCAACAAGCACTTCTCGATCGTGCTGCTGAACGAGGCGATCTCCGACCTGGTCAACGCGCACGCCCGCCTGGACATCTCGCAGGCATGGGGCGACGGCACCGCCGTCGCGGCGGACGGCACCCACATGGACACCTATCTCGACAACCTGCTCTCCGAGACGAGCGTCCGGTACGGCAAGCCGGGCGGCATCGCCTACCACCACGTCACGGACACCTACATCGCGCTGTTCACGCACTTCATCCCGTGCGGGGTATGGGAGGCCGTCTACATCATCGAGGGCCTACTGAAGAACACCAGCGAGGTGCAGCCGACCACCGTGCACGCCGATACCCAAGGCCAGAGCTTCCCTGTCTTTGCGCTTGCCCACCTGCTGGGCTTCGACCTGATGCCCAGGATCAGGAACTGGAAGGAACTGACCTTCTACCGGCCCTCCAAGCAGACGGAGTACGTGCACATCGACACCCTGTTCGGCGAGCCGGGACGTCATCAACTTTGATCTGATCGAGTCCCAGTTCCGCCACCTGATGCGCGTGGCCGTCTCCGTACGCGAGGGCGCCATCTCCTCCTCCACACTGCTCAAGCGGTTGCGCTCCGGGTCACGGAAGAACGCCACCTCCGCCGCCTTCCGCGAGGTCGGCCGCGTGATCCGCACTGTCCAGCTGCTGCGCTAACTCTCCGACGCTCCGCTGCGCCGACGGGTGACCGCAGCGACCAACAAGGTGGAGTCGTTCAATCGATTCTCCCAGTGGATCGGCTTCGGCAACCGCGGGGTCATCGCCGACAACGACCCGATCGAGCAGGAGAAGGCGATGAAGTTCAACGCTCTGCTCACGAACTCGGTGATCTTCCACTATGCCGTGGACATCGCGGAGATCGTGCGGCAGCTGCTGGAGGAGGGATGGGAGATCTACCCGGAAGACCTGGCGCACATCTCGCCTTACCTGACCGAGCACATCAACCGGTTCGGCGAGTACAGCACCCACGAACTCGGCATCCGGCCCGAAGCGTACGACCCGAACTCGACGTCGACTTCACCCCGCTGCGCGAGCAGGACCTGACCGCCGCCGGCCTCGGTCAGGCCGCTTGACCGCGAGCCTTCTTGTGTGAGCGCTGGCCGGCGTCACTCCGACGGCTTTTACCAGGGCACGGGCTGGTCCTCGTAATTGACGAATTTCAGGCCCGGTTCGCCGCTGTGGTGGTCGATCGTGCCCACCACGCCTGGGACGGACTGGTCGATGGTCAGCGGTGCGTCCGGCCCGCCGAGTTCGGTGCGGACATGGCCGGGGCAGATGAGCAGGAGCGTGTGCGCGGCGTCGGCGTACCGGGCGGCGTAGCTGCGCATTAGCTGGTTGAGGGCGGACTTGCTGGCTCGGTAGACGTCCTGGCCGCCGTTGGTGTTCAAGCTGATACTGCCCTGGCGCGAGGACATGACGCCGATGGTCCCGGTCGGCGCGACCAGCGAGCGGAAGGACTCGACGACGCGCATGGGGCTGAGCGCGTTCGTGACCATGACCTCGGCAAACATCTCCTCCGGGACGTCGCCGATCGGAATGTCGCCCCTCGTGATGGCGGCGTTGACGAACAGCAGGTCGAGGGTGTGCCGGGCCAGGCGCTCGCGCAGCGCGGTGACCTGTTCTGGCTTCGTCGTGTCCAGTGACTCGACCATGACCCGGCCCCTGGATGCCTCGGCCAGGTCGTGGAGAGCGGTGCGGCGACTGCCCCGGACGGTTCCGATGACGTCCCAGCCGCTTTGCGCGTACTCGGTGGCGAGGCCGAGCCCGAGGTTGCGGGATGCCCCGACGATGAGAGCGGTCCTGGCGCTCATGCCTGGACCCGGGCCGCGGGCTCCAGGACCTTCTCACACCATGTGCGGAAGGTGGTCGGACTCGCGGTCTGAGGGGTGCGCTGCACGCCGTCGTCGAGGCCGTTGTCCTTGGCGCGCATCATGTCGACGTAGCCTTCGACGAGCGCGTCCCCGAAGCCGTGTTCGGTGAGTTGGGCGCGGAAGTCGTCGAGCGACTGCCGCTCATAGCGGACTGGGCGGCGCAGCACGTCGGTCATGATGCGCGCCATGTCGTTCGCCGAAAGGTCCTCGGGGCCCAGCACCGGAACCTCGCCCGTCCCCGTCCATGAGCGGTCGAGCAGCAGGCCGGCGGCGGCCGCGGCGATGTCCCGGGCGGCGGCCGCCGGTGCACTGCGGTCGGCGGAGACGGTGTCGGTGAACACGCCGTCGTCGCGGATCGAAGCCACCTGCCGCAGCAGGTTGTCCATGAAAGTAGGGTTCGCGAGCGCGCGGTAGGCCACGCCTGTACTCGCGATGAGGTCGTCCATGGCCAGCGACGCCGTGACATGTCCGGCGCGACTGGCGACGGGTGTGCCACGGCCAAGCGCCGAGACGCCGACCACGTGCCCCACCGCGTGGGCCGTGAACGCCTTTGCGGCGGCGCGGGTGAACCCGGAGTACGCGGCGTCCAGACTCGGCGCCCGCGGGTCTGGCGGAGCCAGCCAGAAGACGGCGTCCGCGCCGGCGAAGGCCCGATCGATGACCTCGGGGTCGTCGTGCGAGCCGGTGACGACGTCGACGCGGGCACGGACCGCGTCGGGGAGTTTTGCGGGGTCGCGCACGATGACGCGCAGTTCTTCGCCACGAGCGGGAGCCTCATTGAGCAGGGTGTCCAGGAGCCTGCTGCCGATCCGGCTGGTGGGGGCGGTGATGACGATCATGTTTCGAGTCTCGGGGCAGCCCGCCTGCGGCGTCCAATACCCTTCCTGGGCAATTGATACCGTAAAGGCATGGATCTTGATCTGCGCAAGCTCCGCTACTTCGTCGCGGTGGCCGAGCACCGGCACTTCGGCCGGGCGGCGCAACAGCTTTACATCGCCCAGCCGGTTCTCACCCGTCAGATCAAAGCGCTTGAGCAGGAGTTGGAGTGCGCTCTGCTTGTGCGGACCACGCGACGCGTGGAGCTGACCGCCGCCGGGGAACAGCTCCACGAGGAGGCGCAAAAGATTCTCGCGGCTGTCCCCGCAGCGGTGCAGCGCGTGCACGACGTTGATCGGGGTGCCCAACGGCTCGTTGTCGCCTTTTCTCCCGGACTGCACGTGTCGGATGCGATCCGGGCGTTCTCGTCGCGCCGCCCGGACGTCGAGACCGACGTCGTCCCGGCGCGCTGGTGGGACCAAGACGCGCCGCTCCGGGACGGCCGGGCCCAGGTCGGGTATCTGCGGCAGCCGTTCGACGACTCGGGGTTGCACACCATCCCCATCGGCCATGAGCCCAGGGTCGCTTGCATGCCCGCGGCGCACCCGCTGGCGTGCCGCGGCAAGCTTGCCTCCGCGGACCTCGGCGGCGAGCGGCTGCTCGACGCACCGACGCGGCGGACGTCTTCACTTGAAGAGAAGTTCGAGCTCATCGCCTCCGGGCACGGCATCGCGCTCGTCCCGCTGAGTGTCGCGCGCTCCTACTCCCGCCCCGACCTCGCCCACCTCCCCGTCACGGATGCCCCGAGGATCGGGACATGCCTGGCCGTCCTCGCGGACCGGCGGGAGAAACTGCTGCGCGACTTCCTGGAGATCGCCACCGCGACGCTGCGGCACACCTAAACGATCAGCGGGCAAGACTGCGTTCCGGGTGGCTTGGCCTTCCGGCTGGCCTTCCCGGGTGACCGGGTCCGCTGCGCCCAGACCGGCATGCCGGTCGCTCCGCGCTCGCGTTCTTGTCGATCACTGCCGGGAGGCGCCTCCATGCCCATGTCCCCGAACCGGGGCCCCACCGCTGGTGGCACCCTGGTCACGATCACTGGCGCGTACCTGGCCGGCACCCGCGAAGTGCTGTTCGGCTCCAGGCCCGCCACCCACATCACCCAGGTCTCGCCGACACAGGTCACCGCGGTGTCCCCAGCTGGCAACGGCGTGGCCGGCGTAACGCTGATCACCGCCGCGGGCGTCAGCAACGCGGCGCCGTTCTACTAATTCGGCCCACCCCACCTGTGTGGCATCAGCCCTGCCTCCGGCCCGCTCGCGGGTGGAGCCACCCTCGGTCGCGGGGTGTTCCTGCTCGTACGGGGCGCCGGCGGCCGGGTTCTGGCCGTCGGTCTCGGCGAGCTGGCGCTCCGGGGCCCTGGTCGGGGCCCGGCTGCTGCGGGCGGTGCGCACTCTGATCGTCCGGACGCTGCGCACGTGGTGTGTCGCCACCTGGGTCTTGGTGCCCGGCATGTAGTGCCTGACGAAAACATATTCCCCGGGCCGCCGCGGAGGCCCGGGGAATATGTTCGTTCTGCTTCAGAGCCCGCCGCAATGCGATGCGGAACATTCGGGCCCGATGGGCTCCAAGAACAGCGCAGGAGCACTCATCACGAGCCGTCTTCAGTCGTTGCCCACCTCGAGCAGCCAGCCATCGCTCTGCTCGGTGCACATGTAGCCGGCCGTGTGACCGTTGTCCGTCAGCGCTGCCCCCTTGTCCATGCACGCCTTCTGGGTGGGGAAGCCACGGTACTCATCCGCTGCCTGTGCCGCCCCCATGCTGATCGTGGTGGCCGCCGCTATACCGGCCAGGACGACAACTGCCTTGCTGAGCTTCTTGCGCATATCCTCGCTCTTCCGAAGTGTTTCCGTGGACGGTCACCACGCTGCTCGGACCCGCTAATGGATCACTAAATGATCACTAACGTTCGGCGCAGGGCCCACGACGAAGGCGGCCCGCCCGAGTGATCCACCCCGGGGCGCCGGGGGGCACACGCTGATCAAAGGCGGGAGCCAGACTGCCTGCGCCTCCGATTCGGATCGTGCTGCACGACGGCACAGGAGCTGGTCGGACGGCTGCACCGCAGCTGGCAGGGCAATACCGATATCTGGTAGGCCCACCTCAACAACGGCACAGGCCGGCCGTTCGCTGCTTGCAGGTCAGGGGCGGTACCCGCTGCGGTCTAGGGCCTGTGTGTGGTTGTGATCAACCTTCGGGTTCCGTCCCCGCATGGGGACGGAACCCGGTAGGAAGCTGGGTGTGACGCG